>JAZFWH010000293.1:0-4343 GCA_036482635.1 Myxococcota bacterium | reverse complement strand
AGTACACGCCCAGGCACCTCGCCGACAAGATCCGCGAATCGAGATCCGCGCTCGAAGGCGAGCGCAAGCAGTTGACGGTGCTCTTCGCCGACGTGAAGGGATCGATGGAGCTGGCGGAGCAGGTCGATCCCGAGGCGTGGCACGGCCTCATGGACCGCTTCTTCCGGATCCTGACGGAAGGCGTCTACCGCTACGAAGGGACGATCAACCAGTACGCGGGAGACGGCATCATGGCGCTCTTCGGGGCGCCCATCGCCCACGAGGATCACGCGCAGCGAGCGTGCTATGCGGCGCTGCGCCTGAGAGACGAGCTGCGCCGCTACGCGGACGAGCTGCAGCGTGAGAAGGGGCTCGCCTTCTCGGTGCGCATGGGGCTCAACTCCGGCGAAGTGGTCGTGGGCAAGATCGGTGACGACCTGCGCATGGAGTGGACGGCGCAGGGGCACACGGTGGGCCTCGCGGCGCGCATGGAGCAGCTTGCGGAGCCGGGAACGGCCTGCCTGACCCAGCACACCGCGAAGCTGGTCGAGGGATTCTTCGAGCTCCGCGATCTCGGGAAGCTCGACGTGAAGGGCGTTCGGGAGCCCGTGCACGTGTACGAGCTCGAGGGTGCGGGGCCGCTGCGCACGCCGCTCGAGGTGTCCGCGAGGCGCGGGCTGGTGCGCTTCGTGGGACGGCGACCGGAACTCGAGCGGCTGCACCGGGCCTGGGGGGCGGCCCGGGCGGGCCGCGGACAGATCGCCGCCGTGGTGGGCGAGCCGGGGGTGGGCAAGTCGCGGCTGGTCCACGAGTTCAAGGGCTCCCTGGAGCGGGGCTGCCGGGTGCTCGAGGCCTTCGCGGTCTCCCACGGCAAGGCCTCTGCCTATCTGCCGCTGATCGAGCTCCTGAAGGGTTACTTCGGGATCGCGCTCGAGGACGACGAGCGCGAGAGGCGGGAGAAGGTCACGGCGAAGCTCCTGGCGCTGGACGAGGCGCTCGAGGCCACCCTGCCCTATCTCTTCTCCCTGCTGGACGTCGCGGACGAGGCGACGTCGCTCGCGCAGATGGACCCGGAGATCCGGCGGCGGCGGACGCTGCAGGCCGTCAAGCGGGTTCTGGTGCGGGAGACCCTCGAGCAGCCCTGTGTGCTGATCTTCGAGGATTTGCACTGGATCGACGCCGGGACCCAGGCCTTCCTCGAGGTGCTGAGCGAGAGCGTGGCGACAGCGCGGCTCCTGCTGCTGTTCGCCTACCGCCCCGAGTACCGGCACGCCTGGGGGAGCAAGACCTACTACATGCACCTCCGGCTGGATCCGCTGGGGGAGCAGGAGACCCGGGAGCTGCTGGCGACCCTGCTGGGCGAGGGGGCGAGCGCGGAACGGGAGACCCTCGAGCGGCTCGTCCTGGAGAAGACCGAGGGCAACCCCTTCTTCCTGGAGGAGGTGGTGAAGACCCTGGCCGAGGAGGGGGTGCTGGCGGGCGAGCGAGGCCGCTACCGCCTGGAGCGATCGCCTGACGAGTTGCACATCCCGGCGACGGTGCAGAGCGCGCTGGCGGCGCGCATCGACCGCCTGCCGGCGCAGCAGAAGGACCTTCTTCAGACGCTGGCGGTGATCGGGAAGGAGTTCCCGCTGGGCCTGGTGCGGAGCGTGACCGCGCGGGGCGACGAGGATCTGTACCGCGGGCTCTCGCAGCTCCAGGCGGGGGAGTTCATCTACGAGCAGCCGGCGTTCCCGGAACCGGAGTACCGGTTCAAGCACGCGCTGACCCGGGACGTGGCATACGAATCGCAGCTCGCAAGCAGTCGCCGGCAGGTACACGGCGTCGTGGCGCAGGCGCTCGAGGAGCTACACGCCGACTCTCTCAGCGAGCAGGCACCGTTGCTGGCGCACCATTTCGACGCAGCGGGTCTCACACGGCCGGCCGTCGCCTACTACCGGTCGGCGGGCGAACGAGCCATGGAGCGTTCGGCCCACCCGGAGGCGGTCGCCCACCTGACCCGAGGTCTCGAGCTGATCGAGACACTGCCCGAGAGCCCGGAGCGCGCCCGGGAGGAGCTCGCGCTGCAGCTGGCTCTCGGCCCGGCACTCGGGGCCATCAAGGGGCCCAGCTCCTCCGAAGCACAACAGGCCTACACGCGCGCGCAGCGGTTGTGCCAGCAGGCGGGCGAGGTCCCGGAGCTCATCATGGCCCAGTGGGGGCTCTGGCGTGTTCACGAGCGGAGAGGAGAGTTCGAGACCGCACAGGACTACGCCGACCAGATCTTCCGTGCGGCCGAATCCGTTCGGGAGCCCGCGCTCCTGCTCCAAGCCCACCACGCCCAGTGGACGACCCGGTTCGCTTTGGGCCAGCTCCGTCTGGTGAGAGAACACAGTGAGTGCGGCATCGGTATCTACCGTCGGGAGGAGCACCACGCCCAGACCTTCGAGTACGGCGGCCACGATCCGGGCGTGTGTGCCCGGGCGTTCGCGTCCTGGAGCCTCTGGCTGCTCGGATCCCCCGATCAGGCACTCGAGAGGAGCCGCGAGGCCGTGGAGCTCGCCGAGTCCCTGTCTCACCCGTTCAGCCGGGGGTTGAGCCTGAGAGCGCGCGCCCTGTGCGAGCAGCTTCGGCGCGACGCTCGCGGTGCGCGCGAGGCTGCCGAGGCGATGATCTCTGCCTCGAACGAGGACGAATTCCCCTACTTCCCACCCTTCGCCACCTCGATACGCGGCTGGGCGCTCACCCGGCAGGGGCGATACGAGGAGGGGATTGCGCTCATGCGCGAGGGCGTGTCGGATCTCTCGGAGGCCATGTTCGTCATCTACTTCCTCGTGCTCCTGGCGGAGGCGTGCGGGACGGCGGGAGCAGCCGAGGACGCCCTGCGGGCGCTCGATGAGGCGCGGGACCGAATCCGCTCGTTCGGAGGGCACTTCTACGAGGCAGAGCTGCACCGCGTGCGCGGCGACCTGCTCCTGCAGTCGGGAGGCCAAGGCGGCGAATCCGAGGCCGCCTTCCGCCTCGCCGTCGAGACGGCCCGCCGACAGGGGGCGAAGTCGCTCGAGCTTCGCGCCGCGACGAGCCTCGCGCGCTCCCAGCAGCGACAGCGTCGCGAGGCAGAGGCCCGCGCGCTTCTCGCCCCCGTCTACGACGGGTTCACAGAAGGCTTCGACACGCGGGACCTGACCGACGCGAAGGCGCTGTTGGCGGAGCTGGCGTAGGTCCCCGCAACGGAACCGGAGCCAGCCATGGTCCCGGAAGAATCGACGGAGGTGCGGCCATGCCCACGATCCGAACCGAAGGCCGAGGCGCCATCGAGATCTACTACGAGGAGCAGGGCCGCGGGGAACCGGTGGTTCTGATCGGCGGTGGCTCGAGCACGGCCGAGGTGTGGGGCTATCAGGTCCCCGCGCTCGCGGCCCGCAACCGGGTGATCACCCCGGACAACCGGGGCAGCGGCCGCACCCGCGTGGAAGACGACGACGGCGTGCGAACACCCGTCCGCTTCGCTGGCGACGTATTGGCGCTCCTCGACGCGCTTGCGCTCGAGTGCGCCCATCTGGTGGGGGCGTCCATGGGCGGCATGATCGCCCAGGAGTTCGCCCTGCGGCATCCGGATCGCACGGCGTCGCTGGTGATCGCGTGCAGCAGCTTCTGTGTGCCCCCGGCGGTGGCCGCAGGCGAGGAGGTGAGCCGTGCCTGGTTCTCAGGCTCCGCAGAGGGGGCCTCGCCGGAGCAGGTGCGCGCTGCCGTGGAGGTGCTGGTGCACCCCGAGACGCGGGAGAAGCGCAAGGAGCGCCTCGACTTCTACCTGTCCACCAAGGTCCGCCACCCCCACTCCGCCGAAGAGCTCGTGCGCCGGGCGATCGGGTTGGCCAGCTTCGACGTGCGCGACCGCCTGGCGGAGCTGCGAGTACCGACTCTCGTGCTCGCGGGCTCCCACGACGTCCTGATGCCGCCCGAGAACGCGCGCCTGCTCGCCCGGCGGATCCAGGCAGCCGAGATCCAGACCATCGACGAGGCCGGGCACATGTTCTTCATCGAGCAACCGGACGCCAGCAACCGGCTGCTGCTGGACTTCCTGGGGCGTCACCCGCTGAAGCCCGAGCCGTGATCGATGGCGTCTTCACAGCGGTGTCGCTCGACTCCGGCGCCGCGGGTGGTGATAGAATGGCCAGGGGGGCCGGGAGAGCTGTGAGACGATCGGCCCTGTGGATCGGGATTGCAGCGGCGCTGGGAGTCGCGGGCTGGGGCGTCTTCTCCGCACGCTCGGTTCAGGCCCCTTCGCAGCCGAGCGCACCGGCGCCGGTGGCGGCGCGGCCCCCCGCGCGCCCGGCCGCGGTCACGGCACTCGGCCGGCTGGAGCCGAAGGACGGCCTGATCCG
>JAZFWH010000292.1:0-5850 GCA_036482635.1 Myxococcota bacterium | reverse complement strand
GACGTGCGGTGGGTCGCGCACCGGGGACCGTGGGTACGCATCCATTCGACGCACACTGAGGCTGGGATCCGGTTCTATGCGACGTCGACCGGGCTCGGACTCACTCCCGAGGCGATCACTCGCGCCTACAGGAACATCGTGTCCCATTTCGAGCTGCGTCGCGTGAACAAGGTATGGGTCCTGCGCGGCGCCTGGGAGCGAGCCCTGTCCGACAGCTTCGAGAACTACTGCCCGAAGGCGAGGATCGACGCAGAGGCCGACGCCGAGACGCACGGCGTGCTGTTCGCCACCTACGCGAAGGACCTCGAGAGGTGCGCCCGGAGCCGGCAGACGCCCGCCGAGTCGAGGTGGGCGCCGCGCAAGCGCCGCCGGGGCGCGAAGCGCCAGCGTCGCTAGGCGGTCGCAGCGCTATGCTCGGAGCGATGCCGCGTATCCTCGCTCGCGCCTGCGCCGCTCTCGGCGTGCTCACGCTGATCGCGGCGTGTGACTCGGGCGTCGAGTTGCCGCAGCCCCGTCTGGTGCTGCTCTACGCGCCGTGCACGGTGAACAAGCAGTACCTCTCTCCGTACAACCAGGAGATCGCGTTCACCCCGTTTCTGAAGGTCTTCGCCGAGGACTCGGTCGTTTTCCTGCGCCACCAGACGGAGGCCGGCCAGTCGGGGATCGCCTACGCCTCGATCTTCTCCGGCACCCAGGCGGACCGCCACGGCGCCTACCGCCACCCCGTGCGCCTCGAGGACGATCTCTATCTGATCGCCGAGGCCTACGCGGACGCCGGCTACGAGACCTTCTTCTGGAACGCCCACCCGGCTGCTTCCGGGAGGCTCAACTACGCACAGGGCGTCCCCCGCCGCAACACGATCGGGCGCCCGCTCAAAGCGGAGAATCCCCGCTTCCTGCGCATACTCGAGAAGCTGCAGCGCGACGAGACCTACAAAGCCTTCGTCATGACGAACTTCACCGTGACCCACGGGCCCTACCATACCCGCCCGCTGGAGCGCTTCCGCGCCCGCTACCCTGAGGAAGGCCGCGCTATCTCCGACGAGGACGCCGCGCACTACACCCCCCTCTACTCCGTGAACCACCACGCGCTGTCCTGGAACTTCCCAAAGAGCGTGGAGACACTGCAGCTCTCGGAACAGGACAGGGAGAAGCTCGTCGGCGTCGTGGAGCTTCTGTACGCCGCGAACGTGCGCTCACTGGATCAGCTCTTCGGGCAGGTCTTGCTGGCCATCGACTCGCGCGGGCTGCGCGACCAGAGCCTGATCGCCTTCACGGCGGACCACGGCGAGGACCTCTACCGGGACCACGCGCTGTTCAAGTGGAGTCACGCCATGCAGCTCGCTCCCGACGCCCTGGGCGTGCCCTTCCTGATCAGGGCGCCGGGCCTCGAACCGCGCCGCTACGAGGGCGTGACCCGCTCGATGGACGTGTTCCCCACCCTGGCGGGCCTGTCCGGCATCCCGCTGCCCGACGCTGCGGTGCGCGGGCGCGACCTCGCCGCCGCGCTCGGCGACCACCAGCCGCCGCCGGATCTGGTCGCCCCGTCGCACACCACCGTGCTGGTGAGGAGCGTCTTCCAGGCGATGCACAACCCCGCGCGCCAGGAGAACTGGGCGCTGGCGCGCGGCTTCTTCCCGGACGAGGACGTCGCACACATCTGGGTCTCCATGCGGGAGGGCGACGTGGTCTACAAGCTGCGCAATCTCGACGGGCAGGAGTGGGGGTACCAGGTGTTCGACCTGGCGGTGGATCCCGAGGAGAGGACGAACCTCTACGATCCCGCCGACCCGAAGCACACGGAGATGGCCAGCGCTCTCACGGACTACAAGGCCCGCCTGGTGAAGGCTTATCCCCTGTCGACCGATGGGGCAAGAGAGCGCCTGCTGCCTGAAGCCGAAGAGGCCGAGATGATGCGCGAGCTCGGCTACATCCGCTGAGCGCGCTTCCGTTCAGTCCACGATCGCCGGGTAGATGATCGCCTTGAGCTGGCCTCGGAAGTCGAAGGTGCGCGACGGAAAGAACTGCGTCATGAAGATGACGATCAGCTCCTCGGCGGGGTCGACCCAGAACGCCGTGCTGGCGGCGCCGCCCCAGCCGTACTCACCGGGCGAGCCGACGATTCCGCCGCGGACCGGGGCGACGCTGACCGAGAAGCCAAGCCCGAAGCCCACGCCCGCGTAGGGCGTCTCGCTGAAGAAGCCGAGTGCGAGCTCGGAGAGGTCGCGCCCGCCCGGCAGGTGATTGCGCGTCATCAGCTCCAGCGTCTTGCGGCCCAGCAGACGCACGCCCTCCAGCTCGCCACCGCCCAGCAGCATCCGGCAGAAGCGCAGGTAGTCGGCGGCGGTGGAGACGAGCCCGCTGCCTCCGGAGAAGAACGCCGGCGCGCGCAGGTAGCGGCTGCGCTGCGGGTCGTCCTGGAGGCGAAGCTGCTTGCCCGGGCCGCGCTCGTAGCAGGCGGCGAAGCGGTCCAGCTTCTCCGGCGGCACCCGGTACCCGGTGTCGACCATGCCGAGCGGCTCGAAGACGTGGCGGCGCAGGTACTCGTCGAAGCGCTCGCCGGAGATCACCTCCACCAGATGTCCGAGCACGTCGCTCGACACCGAGTAGTTCCAGGCGGTGCCGGGGGAGAACTCGAGCGGCAGGGCCGCGAGCGCCTGCACCATGTCGCTCAACGTCCCGTCGAAGACCACGTCGAGCCTGCCGATGCCGCGCTTGCGGTAGGCGGCGTCGACGTTGGTGCGCTCCATGAAGCCGTAGGTCAGCCCGGACATGTGGGTCAGCAGATCGCGGACCGTCATGGGCCGCGCGCAGGGCACGGTCGCGAAGTGCGGGTCGTTGCCCGCCGCGTAGACGCGCAGCTCGCGCCACTCGGGAATCCACTTGCGCACCGGATCGTCCAGATGGAAGTGGCCGTGCTCGTAGAGCATCATCAGCGCGACCGCGGTGATCGGCTTGGTCATCGAGTAGATGCGGAAGAGGGTGTCCTCGGCCATGGGCGTCCCGCGCTCGCGGTCCATCAAGCCCAGGGGCGAGAGGTAGGCCAGGCATCCGCGGCGGTACACCAGGGTGAGGGCGCCGGCGATCTTGCCCGGGTCGAGGTAGCGGGTCTTCAGGTGCGCGTCGATCCGCGCCAGGCGCTCGGCGGAAAGTCCGACCTCCTCGGGACGCGTGGGCATGGGAAGCTCCTCGTGCGCCGGCGGCCCTGCCGCCGGGCTTCGCTTCACGGGCGGGAGCCTTCGGCCGCGACCGCGGGCCGCCGCTCGCCGCGAACCTCGACCTTCTTCTCGTACGCGCCGCGCCTGAACTCGCGCAGCTCGGTCGTGCGCTCGCGCAGGGTGCGGGTGAAGCGCTCGAGCTCGTCGCTCCACTGCCGGGCTCCGTCGGGCGTCGTCGGCTCTCCCGCCCGGTAGTCGACGGTGCGCTCCAGGCTCACGGCGCCGCCCGAGCGGGAACGCGCCGTCACGCGCAGGCGGTTCGCACCGGGAACGAGCGGCAGGTAGCCGTCGAAGGAGCCGTCCGGAAACGTCCGCACCGCGCGGCCCGGCGCCCCCATCGTGACGTTCTCCATCGCGATTCCCGCCAGGTCGCCGAGCTGTATGCGCGGCAGCTCCGTCACGATCCGGCCGGGATCTTCGACGCGGGTGAGCTCTCCACCGCTGCGCGCTGCCATCTCCGCGTACACGTGCTCGTGGCGCAGGGCGTCGGGCCCGATGGCGAAGGCGTGGATGGCCACGGCGCGTTGCCCGGCGCGATCGGCGGCCTCGAGCGTGCGCAGGCCGGGCTGCAGGCCGCGGCCCGGACGCGTCGGTCGCCCGTCCGACAGGAAGAGGATGGAGAACTGGCTCTCACCCCCGCCGGGTCGGGGCGGCACCTTCGCCAGGGCCGAGAGCGCCGAGTCGATCGCCGCGCCGAAGTCCGTGCCACCCCCTCGGGCCGTCGGGGAGAGGGCGACCCCGTCCAGGGCGCGGCGCAGGGCCTCGGGCCCGCTGCCGAGCGGGGCTTCGAGTCTCGCCGAGGCCGCGAAGCTCACGATCCCGACGCGGGTGAGCCCGAGGTCGAGCTGGGCCAGCAGCCGCCGAGCGGCGGCGACCTCCGCGGCCCGCACCGTGTCGCCGGCGTCGAACACCGGCCCCTCGTCCCAGAAGCGATGCCAGGGCTCGGTCGGCCCCAGCAACAGGGCCAACGGCAGGGGCTGGAGCATCGACCCGAGACGCCCGTCGCCGTCGATGTCGATGCCGGAGGGGTCGAGCGTGCTGCCCGAGACGTCCAATGCGATCACGACGTCCTGGCCCCCGCGATCCGGGCCGGCGCGCCCCGATACCTGCACGAAGGGGACGGGGCCGCTCAGCAGCTCGCCGTCGAGCGGGGCGCGCACGGCCAGCCAGCCGCGGCCCTCCGCCGCCGCCCCGCCCAGAAGCAGCGACGCGGCGGCGAGGAGTCCCGTCGCGCGGACGAAGCGTCGCACCACACGGACGATTGTACATCGGGCCGGAGGCCGACTCGGTCCAGCGCCTCACGCCTCCCCCGAGTGGGGGCCGGCGAGCACGGCCTTCCCCAGCACGCGGCCCCGGCCGAGCTCGTCGAGGCCTTCGGGCAGCGCGTCGAAGGGGAGCGTGCGGTGGACGGGCACGCGGATCTCGCCGCGCCGGTGGTAGGCCACCAGTGCCTCCTGGACCCGACGCTTCGACGCGAGGTCGTAGCCACCGGGCATCACGCCCACGATCGAGTAGTTGCGCATCGCTGCGTGGGCGAGGGACGGACGCCCCCAGTGCCCGCTGGCGAAGCCCACCGCCAGGATCCGGCCCTCGTGGGCGATGCAGCGCGTGGCGGCGTCGAAGGCGTCGCCGCCCACCGGGTCGTAGATCACGTCGGCGCCGCGCCCTTCGGTCGCCTCGCGCACCGCTTCGGCGATGTCCTCGCGCCGGTAGTCGATCACGAGCTGGGCCCCGAGGTCGCGGCAGAAGGCGGCCTTCTCCGGACCCGCCGCCGTGGCCAGTACGCGGGCACCGAGCGCCCGGCCGAGCTGGAGCGCCGCGGAGCCCGTGCCGCCGGCGCCGCCCAGCACGAGCAGCGTCTCGCCCGTTTCCAACGCCGCCCGTCGCACCAGCCCCGCGTAGGCCGTGTGGTAGGGGATGAGAAAGCCCGCGGCTTCTGCGTCGCCCATCGCTTTCGGGGCCGGGAACGCGAACTCGTCCAGGGCGAGGGCTTCCTCGGCAAAGCCGCCGTGGCCCCGGAAGAAGGCGGAGACCGCCATCACGCGCTCGCCCACCGCGAGGCGCGCGCCCTCCCCGGCCGCGCTCACGACGCCCACCAGCTCCTGCCCCGGTGTGAAGGGGAGCGCGGGCGTGAGGGCGTAGGCACCGCGACACATCAGCAGATCGGGCAGCCCGAGCGCGCTGGCGGAGACCCGCACGCGCAGGAGGCCCGGTCCCGGCTCGGGCACCGGCGTCTCGACGAGCGCCAGGGCGTCGCGCGGCTCGCCGTGTTTCTGGACCTGCCAGGCGCGCATCTTCCCGACTCTCTTACGCTGTGCGCACCGAGCGCGTCAAGCTGCGCGCGAACGAGCGCGCAGCGCGCCGCCCACTCTTGAGCACCCCGGCGGGGCGGTCGATGGGTACGCCGTTCACGAGGCCGCGCAGGGCGGCCGCTGCCCACAGCGGAGCGGAGTCCGGAATGAGGCGGAGCCCGCGGCGGCCCGATGGCGTGAGACCCGGCGCGCCAGGTCGCGTGTGTTGCCGGCGGCCGCGGACGCGCATAGCCTCCGCGCGGGATGAGGGGGACCGGTAAGGACCCGTGCGCGTTGCGGCGAGTGCCGCTGGCCTGCGCTCTCGCGTGGCTGCTCGCGCC
>JAZFWH010000291.1:0-2007 GCA_036482635.1 Myxococcota bacterium | reverse complement strand
ACCAAGCTCGGGTGGCTGTGGTGGTTCCTCGATCCGCTGCTCATGATGCTCATCTACTGGGCGATCGTGGTGGGCATCCTCGGGAGAGGCGCCGCGATCTACGAGCCGTACCCGATCTTCATTCTCGGCGCGTTGATTACCTGGAAGCACTTTTCCGGGGCGGCGACGCGGGCCACGCGCATCCTCTCGAACCGGGAGGCGCTGATCAAGTCGGTGCCCTTCCCGACGATGGTGCTGCCGCTCTCGGTGGTGCTGTCGGGGTTCCTGTCCTTCACCTTCGGGTTCGTCGTCCTGCTGCTCGCCTCCCGGCTGCTGCCCAGCCCCCACTTCTCGGGCGACTACCTGCCGCTGGTGCAGATCCCGCCGCTCATGGCCCTGCAGGTGGTGGTCGTGGCCGGGTTCGCTCTGGGGCTGTCGTGCCTTGGCGTGCTGTTGCGCGACCTGGGCGGGTTGACCGTGCATATGCTCAGGATCGGGTTCTACCTCTCGCCCGGCCTCTACGGCATCGACATGGTCGAAAGCGCGCTCAAGGCCAAGCTCGGGGCGGCGATCAGCGGCGTCGGCTGGCTGCCCGCGTCCCTGCCGGCGATCGCCTTCTCGATCTACATGCTCAACCCCTTCGCGATCCTGATCACCGGCTACCGCGACGCGATCTTCTACGGGACATTCCTCGAGCCCGCCTACTGGCTGACGCTCCTGATCGAAGCCGCCCTGGTCTTCATCATCGGGTACAAGATCTTCCAGCACTATGACCGGAGAGTCATCAAGTTCCTCTGAGGCGACGGCCGAGGCCCCGCCGCGGGCCCGGGCAGTGGTCGAGCCGGCCGTCCCTGTCGTCTCGGTGCCTCCGCGGCGGCCGGGCCGGCCGCTCATCGAGGTGCGCGATCTCGGCGTGTGGTACCGCCTGCACCGCAAGAAGCGATCGACCTTCAAGCGCAACCTGCTCAAGCTGCGGTTCCGCGCCGAGCACGAGGTGCTCTGGGCGCTGCGGCACATCACCTTCAGCTGCTACGAGGGTGAGGCCCTGGGTGTTGTCGGGCCCAACGGTGCGGGCAAGAGCACGCTCTGCCTGGCGCTGGCCCGGATCCTCATCCCCGATGAGGGCGCGGCGATCATCCGCGGGCAGGTCACCACGCTGCTCACCCTCGGCGCGGGCTTCAACCTCGCGCTCTCGGGACGGGCGAACATCCAGCTCTACGCCGCGTTCCTGGGCATCCCCCGCGGGGAGCTCGAACGCCGGATGGACGAGATCATCGAGTTCTCCGAGCTCGGCGGCTTCATCGACGAGCCCGTGCGCAGCTACTCGACCGGGATGCGGGCCCGGCTCGGGTTCTCTGTGGCCAGCGCCCTCGATCCGGAGATCCTCATCCTCGACGAGGTGTTCGGCGCCGGTGACCGCGCGTTCCGCGCCAAGAGCCGGCAGCGCATGCAGGCGATGATGGGCCAGAGCAAGCTGATCGTGATCGTCTCTCACGCGACGACGCTGCTGCGCGAGATCTGCACCCACGGCCTCTGGCTCGATCACGGTCTCATGCGACGGTGCGGGGAGATCGACGAGGTCCTCGACGCCTACGAGCAGGCGACGGACGGGATCGACGTCGCGCTGGACGAGGATGGTCACTGACGAACCAGGGCGCCGCTTGACGCAAGTAAGTCCGCGACGTTGTTCACCTCCGGAAACGGGCGTAGTCTAGGCGTCGGTGAATCCCCCCAAGACCCAGAGCGAAGCGAGACCGCCGAGGTACGCACATGCGCTGGTCGCGTGCTCGATCGCGGCCCTGGTGTGGGCGGTCGCCGCCCGGGTCTCGGGTCCCAGCGATCTATGGGATCAAACTCAGCCGCGCACCGTCAGCTACACCACCGACATCCTGGTCAACGGTGGGAGCCACTGGATCCTGCCGATGGAGCCCGGCCGGCGCCCCGCCACCAAGCCGCCTCTGTACAACTGGATGGCGGCGCCCGCGGTGAAGCTACTGGGGTTTCCCAGCGAGCTTGGACACAAGCTCC
>JAZFWH010000290.1:0-2161 GCA_036482635.1 Myxococcota bacterium | reverse complement strand
ACGGCGGAGAGCGACACTTCCGCCGCCAGATGCTCGACGGCCTCGCCTTCCCTCCGGGCGAGCGCATCCTCGACTGCACCTGCGGGACCGGCGGCTGCACGACGGCGCTCCGCGAGCGGGCCGGCGCGGAGAGTTGGCTGGTGGCGTCGGACCTCTCGCTCGGCCAGCTGCGCATGGCGCGCCGCAAGCGATCGCTCGCGGGCGTGCCACTCCTCGAGGCCGACGCCAGCCGGCTGCCGTTTCGCGAGGGCGCGTTCCACTCGGTCTTCGTTCCCCACGCGGTCCACGAGATGCCGCGCCCCCTGCGCATGGCCGTGCTGCGCGAGGCGCGCCGGGTATGCGGCCCCAAGGGGCGCGTGGTCGTGCTCGAGCTGGACCGGCCGCGCCGGCGCTGGCTGCGCTGGCTCATGGGTCTGTGGTTCTTCTTCTGTGTCCCGCCGCCCGTCAACTTGGTGACGCGCACGAGGCGCGACCTGGAGCGCCGCGGCCTGGTCAACGAAGTGGCCGAGGCGGGCTTCCCCCACGTGACGAGGCTCTCCAAGTACGCGGGGACGATGCAGGTGGTGGAGGGCCGTCCCTAGACAGCCCCGGACACAGGGGGCTCCCCTCGCTCACACGTCCGCCCAGGTGAGCTGCAGGCTTCTGGGTCCGCGCAGCAGGAAGGAGTCGATCTGCTCGACGTTCCCCTGGCACAGGCGGAAGGGCGGAAGCTTGGCAAGCAGCGCCTCCAGGCAGACCCGCGCCTCGAGTCGCGCCAGCGAGGCGCCCAGGCAGAAGTGCACGCCGTAGCCGAAGGCCAGGTGTCCTTTCATGTCGCGCTCGACGTCGAAGCGATCGGGGTCCGGGAACTGGGCCTCGTCGCGGTTCGCCGACGCGAACAGCGGAAGCACGATGCTCCCGGCCGGCAGCTTGGTGCCCGCGAGCTCCGCGTCGGCGCTGACCTGGCGGAAGAGCGCCTGCACCGGGCTGTCGTAGCGGAGCGTCTCCTCGACCAGGTCCGGAATCAGACCGGGGTCGGCGCGCACCTTCTTCATCTGGTCGGGGTACTCGAGCAGGGCGAGCACCGCGTTGCCGATCAGGTTGGTCGTGGTCTCGTTGCCGGCCGCGAGCAGCAGCACGGCGAACATGACCACTTCGAGGTCGGTGAGCTTCGTCTCCCCTTCCTGCGCCGCGACGATGACGCTCACGAGATCGCTGCGCGGGTTGCGCCGCCGAGTCTCGACGACCTCCTTGAAGTACTGCATGAGCTCCCCGAAGGCGCTGATGAACTGCGGGGGGTTGGTGCCCGCGGCGCTTCCGGAGACTCCCGCGACGATGGCGTCGGACCAGCGCTTGAAGTCGTCGCGCCGCTCGGGCTCGACGCCGAGCAGCTCCGCGATCACCTGCACGGGGATCGGGGTGGAGAGCTCGGCGACGAGATCGAACTCCCGCTTGTCTCGAATCCGATGGATGGCCTCGTCCGCCATCTCCCGGATCCGGCCCTCCAGGGCGGCGATGCGTCGGGGTGTGAAGCCCCGGTTCACGATTCCGCGCAGCGGCGTGTGGCCCGGCGGATCGGCCATGATCACGTTGCGGCTGGTGAGGAGCTCCTGGAAACTGAACGGCAGGTCCCGCGAGAGCTGCGCGAGAATTTCCGGCGACGGCAAAGCCGACCCGCCGTTCCCGGCATCGTCCGCGGAGGGCCCTCCCGCGGCCGCCTTCATGCCCACGGACGCGCCGAAGCCCCCGAGCAGCATGACGCGCATGCCCGCGGACGAGAAGAGCTCCGGCTGCGTCAACAGCTCGGCGACGTCCGCGTAGCGGGAGACCGCGTACATGGCGGTACCCGGAACCCGGTAGACCGGTGCTTCCTTGCGCAGCGCAGCGTAGTAGGGGTACGGGTCGGCCTTCACCTCCGGAGTGAAGGGGTTGTACTCGACGGTCATCGATGTCTCCCTTTGACTGACCGGGGGGGACCTTCGCGGGCCGCAGACCTCCCCTCATACCACAGAATGGGGCAAGTGCCTTCGGCCAGATTGGGTGGAGCAAAGACTTGGGGCATCGCGCTGCTGGCGGCGACCCCACCGCTGCTTCCTACTGACGATGAACGACCCCCGGCGGTCTCAGAGCCAGTCCTGGTCCCGGTAGAAGCTCGCCATCTGCTCGGCGAGGACGTCGGCCA
>JAZFWH010000289.1:0-2297 GCA_036482635.1 Myxococcota bacterium | reverse complement strand
CCGGGGGCGTACGTCGTCGAGGAATTCGCCACGGCCGGCGGCGCGAGCATCATGCCGGCCGCCGACAAGCCTCCGGCCGACCTGAGCCCCACCGAGCTCAAGGCCCTGATCGCCTTCCTCCAGTCGCTGGGCGGCGAGGTCACGGTCGAGATCACCGCCGCGGATGTCCAGGCGGCCGAGGCCAGGAAGCAGAAGCCGCCTTCCAGCACCGTGAGCACCCACCCGGGCGCAGCCCTGCTCACCGCGCAAGGCTGCGTGGCGTGCCACGACGTGACCGGAACCACGCGGCGCGTCGGACCCCCCCTGACGGACGTCGGAGAGCGGCTGTCGGCGGCGGAGATCCGCCAGTCGATCGTCGATCCGGACGCGGTCGTCGCGGAGGGCTTCCAGCCGGGTTTGATGCTGGCGGACTTCGCCGACAAGCTGACCCCCGAGGAGCTTGACCAGCTCGTCGGCTATCTCTCCGGAGAGGTTTCCCTGGGTGAGCGCCTCTCCCACCCGGGGGTGTACCTCGCGGCCCTGATTCTATTCTTCAACGGAGCGTTGTGGACCCTGCAAAGAGCCGCGTCCCCGCGTGGGGCGGCCGCTCCCGGCGAGACGGGGCCCGACCGGGCTGCCAGCAACAAGCGACACCTGGTCGGCGCGTTGCTGGGGGCGGTCGTGCTCGGCGGGGGGCTCTACCTGGCGACCCGGGACGGCGCCCCGCAGCGCCCGCCCGAGGAGCCCTCCGCGGCGGTCGAGCCGACACCCCCGATCGCGGCCGAGACGGCGGCGTCGGCACCGGTCGAGCCGACGGCGGCCGCGACCGCGCCGGACGGGAAGGCGCTCTTCATGGTCACCTGCCCGGCCTGCCACGGACCGGAAGCCAAGGGTGTGCCCGGCCTGGGCAAGGACATGACGACCAGCGAATTCATCGAGTCGAAGAGCGACGCGGAGCTGGTCGAGTTCATCAAGCAGGGGCGCGCGGTCGACGACCCGTTGAACACCACCGGGGTGCCCATGCCCCCGATGGGAGCGAACCTGGCGCTCACGGACGCCGACATCCTGGCGATCGTCCAGTTCATCCGCTCACTCGGCAACTGACCGCTGGAGGGAAGCCCGAGGAATCGAATGCGTAGACTGGTGCTCCCGCTGTCGATCCTCACCTGGCTCGGGGTATGGGCGGCGCTCAAGTTCGGCGTGCGGCCCCCCATCCCCGGCCAGGTGATGGGCCTCTACATGGCGATCACCACGGTCGCGATCCTCGTCTACTTGGTGGCCGACCAGGCTCGCTTCCAGGCCTTCCTCGACCCCCTCGTCACGCTCCTGCGGGAGGAACGGCTTGCCGTACCTCGAATCCTGCTGCTGGTCGCCGTCCCGCTGCTCCTCGGCTGGTTCACCTACACTGGCGTGCGGCCTCAGTTCGACCCGCCCTTCGAGGCGCGGACCATCCACCCCGAGCCTCCGGCCACCTTCAAGCTGAACGGGAAGGACTTCGACGTGCTCCGGGCGCGCCGACCGCCCGCAATGGTGGTCAACGAGGAGAACCTCGCCGAGGGAAGACGGCTCTACTACCGCAACTGCATGTTCTGCCACGGGGACTACCTGGATGGAAGCGGCCACTTCGCCGCTGCGCTCAACCCCCTGCCCGCCAACTTCCGGGACAACGGCACGATCTCCCAGCTCGAGGAGGGCTACGTCTATTGGCGCATCGCCACCGGCGGCCCCGGGCTCCCGCAGGGGGCGACTCCCTGGAACTCCGCCATGCCGGTCTGGCAGGACTTCCTCAGCGAGGAGGAGATCTGGCAGGTGGTCGCCTACATCTACGCCGCCTCCGGCTCGACGCCGCGGACCTGGGACCACTGATGGCGAGCGCACGCCGATGGGTCCCGCTGCTCGCCTGCTCGATGCTGCTGCCCGGCCTCGCCGTGGCGCAGGACTTCGCAGCGAGGGGCTTCAAGCTCGGCCCGACGAGCCCGCGCCAGGCCTCTCCGGAGGACCTGGCCGCCGGGAAGGCGCTCTACGAAGAGCTCTGCTCGCAGTGTCACGGCGAGAAAGGCGACGCGCAGGGCGTGCTCGCCAATCTGCTCGACCCCCGCCCGCGCGACTTCAGGCGGGGCATCTACAAGATCCGCCGGACGCCGCAGGGCGAGCTGCCGACCGACGAGGACCTGGTGCGGATCGTCGGCAATGGCATGCCGGGGACCTCCATGCCCGCCTGGCGGGGCCTCCTGAGCGACGCGCAGATCTGGCAGCTGGTGGACTACATCAAGAACTTCAGCGAGGACTTCGCGGACTACCCCGCCGAGGAGCAGTTC
>JAZFWH010000288.1:0-2658 GCA_036482635.1 Myxococcota bacterium | reverse complement strand
CTCCTTCCGCAAGGAGCCGCTGGACACGTTCGTGGGGGATCGTCGCTCGCGCTACGCCCTGAAGCAAGACCTGCGCCTGCTCCGGATCCTGACGCGCAACCTCGCGAGCGACCTGAAGGAGGGCGGGGGGCACGACGAGACCCTCTCGCTCTACAATCGGATCCAGTCGGTGCGGGAAGAGGCGCGGCGGAACGCGGTGCGATCGTCGGTCACCCAGCCCACCCTGGAGCGGATCGAGAAGGCCCGGGAGCACCTGGTGCAGCTCTCGCCCTACTACGACGAGAAGTGGGTGCCGCCGCCGCTGCCGCGCCAATAGCGCGAGCCGAACTGCGCGCTTCGGCTACGAAGAGACCCGCTGCCCCAGGTCCGCCTCGAGCTCGCCGAGGGTCTGCGAGAGCGCGGCGCTCCAGGCCTTCGCGATGGCGTCGGCGGAGGGGCTCGACGCGGGCACCCCGGCCTCGCAGGTCGCCTCGAAGGCGGTCTCGAGCACGGGCGAGCGGGCGTTCAGCAGCCGGAACCCCATCGCCAGCACGGCCAGCGGGGCCTTCGGGTCTCGCGTGTCGGCGTACAGTCTCTCGACCCGCACCTCGAGCCGCCAGTCGGCCGGCAGCGCGTCGATCGGCACCGTCGCCGAGTCGAAGACCGGCGAGGCCCTCAGCCAGTCGCAAATGGCTGTCCCCACCACGATGTCCGGTGAGGAGAGCCACGGCCCGGCCCCTTCTTTCGCGGGTTTGCGGCGCCCTATCGGCGCTCACGACGCCGCGCGGTGAGAGCTCCCGCGCGGCGGTCGGATCGAGCTGCGTTTGCGTTGGAGCTGCCGTCGGCCTGCGCCCGGACGATCGCCGTTTTCCCCGTCGCGAGCCGTCAGCTCGGCCCGCCGAAGCACTCAGCGTTCGCGGACCAGCTCGCGGATGCCCTCCTGGCCGGCGACGATCACGCGCTCGACCCAGGCCGAGAGGAAGAGGCCGTGTTCGACGAGTCCCGGAATCGACTCGAGCTGGCTCGCCAGGGTGGCCGGCTGCGAGATGACTTCGAAGTGGGCGTCGAGCAGCAGGTTGCCGTTGTCGCTTCGCTTCGGCCTCGTGGTCACCTCCGACGCGCCCAGCGCGCGGACCCGCGACTTCACGAAGCCCGGTGCGAAGGGCAGGACCTCGAGGGGCAGGCCGAAGGCGCCCAGCGCGGGGACGAGCTTCGACTCGTCCACCACCACGATGAAGCGCTCCGCCATCAGCGCGACCACCTTCTCGCGCAGGTGGGCCCCACCGCCTCCCTTTACCAGGTTCAAGCCCGGGTCGACCTCGTCCGCGCCGTCGATGGCCACGTGCAGCGAGCCGACCTCGTCGGGCTCCACGACCGTCAGACCGAGTCCGCTGGCCTGCTCGCGCGTGCGCTCGGAGGTGGCCACGCAGGTGATGTCGGGCTTGCGCTCGCCGAGCGCGGCGATCGTATGCTGGACCGTGGAGCCGGTTCCCAAGCCGACCCGCATGCCGTCGGTCACGTACTCGGCCGCGCGGCGGCCGGCGAGCTGCTTGGCGCGCTCCCGCGGGTCCGTCATGGGTGTCCTCGATGGCTGCTGCGGCGGTCGCGGCGCGTATAATACTGAGCGCCGACCCGCTCCGTCGCGTCCCGCGGGCTGGGTCCTCGCTCGGTAGGATGGGGAGCGTTTCGCGCAGGAGGCCGTGGGGCTCTGCGTGGCGGGCGGGCGAGTGGAAGGGAATGCGGCGTGAAACGGCCTAGCGCGATGCAGCCCCGCCCGGCGAGCGCAGCCAGCGCCCTGCTGTGCGCGGCCGCCGTTCTTTCGCTGTGCGCGGGGGTCGTCGCCTGCCAGCCGACCGCGCCGGTCCCGCGGAACGTCCTGCTGATCACGGTCGTTACGCTGCGCGCCGACCACCTGGGCACCTACGGCTACGCGCGCGATACGTCGCCGGTGGTCGACGAGCTGGCAAGGCGGGGTGTGGTCTTCGAGAACGCCTGGGTCCAGTGGCCCAAGACCGTGCCCAGCATGGCCAGCATGTTCTCGGCGACCTATCCCCAGGAGAACGGAGTCGTGGTGGTCACGGGGGGGAATTGGGTCCCCGATCGCCTGGTGATGCTGCCCGAGGTGCTGAGGGAACGCGGGTTTCGCACCGCGGCCGTGGTCCCGAACGCGGGGCTCGGCCAGGAGAGCAACTTTCCCCAGGGCTTCGAAAGCCTGCGCGAGCTCTGGATGGAGCACGACGGGGCGCCCCGGCCGGCTCCGCTCGTCACCGACGCGGTGCTCGAAGAGCTCGAGCGGCTCGCGGCGCAGCCAGATCGCTTCTTCCTGTGGGTGCACTACATCGACCCGCACGATCCGTACTCACCGCCCGCCGAGTATGCGGAGCCCTTCCTCGGCGACGAGCTGTACCGCTCGCGCAGCGTGCCCTTCAACGCCGGAGACAATCCCCACGGAGGTATCGGCGAGAACCTCGCCAGGCAGCACGGCGACAGGGACGACGTGGCCTGGTACGTCGCCCAGTACGACGGTGAGATCCGCTACCTCGACGAGCACCTCGGCCGGCTGCTGGAGGGGCTCGAGCGCAGCGGCGTGGCGGGTGAGACCCTCGTCGCGCTCACCGCCGACCACGGCGAGGGCCTCGGCGAGCGGGACTACTACTTCCACCACGGGCATCTGCCCTA
>JAZFWH010000287.1:0-9507 GCA_036482635.1 Myxococcota bacterium | reverse complement strand
CAGGCAGGGCCGCACGGCGAGCGCATCGTGGGTGAGGTGGAGCTGGTCGTACGCCCTGGCGAGCGGGATGCAGATCTCGAAGAGATCCGGTCGGGCCTCGTGGGCGGCGGCCAGGTGCTCGGCGGCGCCGTAGTAGTCGCCCTCCTCGACCCGGCGCACTCCCCGCCGCACGAGCGCGGCCACGTCCGCGTCGTCGTCGTGCACGCGCCGGCCTTCCATCGAGAAGCGGAACAGCCCGGCATCCGGGTCCGGGTCGGCCACGAGGTCGCCGGCCAGCGGGTCGGGGAGCGGGGGCGGCGCCATGGGCCCGGCCCGGGGCGGCTCTACCGGGCTCTCGCCAGCCAGGTAGGGCAGCAGCGCCAGGGCGAGGAGCACGGTCGCGGCAAAGGCGTAACGTTTCATGGATCGGGGGCGTCTGGTCTCGGGGTGCTTCGCCGACCAGAATACCCGACGCGATCGCTCGCGACCCGCCGCGGCCCCGGTGCGACGCAGGGGCGGCGGGCGTTCGGGGGCAGGGTGGCCGATCGAGGTCCGCGCCAGAGAGCCGCGCAGCTCGTGTTCCTGATGCGTGCCTTCTGTGCAGCGCTGGGCGTGATCGCCGCTGCCGGGCTGTTGGCGCGCGGCGTCGGTCCGCTGGCGAGCGCTGCCGCGGCACTCGCCAGCGCGGGCGTCGTCTACGCCCTCCTCTCGCTCGGGCTGCGCCGCCATCTCGTGTTGCTGGGCTCGGTCGAGCGCGACCCTGGGCCGCCCCGGCCGGCTCGCAGCCGAGCCTCCCGGTCGAAGCGGCGGCGGCGACGGCTGCTGCTCAGCGACGCGGGCCGCGGCGATGGCGAGGAGAGCTGATGGCATCCCCCCGAACGCGCAGCCCGCTCCCGCTCGCCGCCGTGCTGCTCGCGCTGGCGTGCCCGCCGACCCACGCGCCGGGCTCGTAGGCCGGCGGCTAGGACTTCCCGAGCACCTCTTCGAGGCTGAAGCCCTCCTGTTCGGCGAGCTTCTTCATCTTCTCGCGCACGCGCGCTTTTGCTTCCTCGCGCTTCTGCGCGATCACCTGCGGGATGCGCCGCGCCAGCTCTTCGAGCTCCGAGAGCGGGTAGGGCGTGAGGTCGAGCTGGCTCAGCAGCAGCGGTGCACCCACCGGGACCTCCTCGCCCAACAGGATCGTCTCCCCGCTCGGGAGATCCGTGGCCAGCACCAGCTGCGCGCCGGCGTACTCCCCGGCGACGGCGCTCGGCGTCGCCGCGCCTTCCGGGAAGTCCTCGCGGAGCACCGAGACGAGCGCCGCGGCGTCGTCCACGAAGCGCACCACATCCGGATTGGGCTGGTCGTATTGGATGGCGAAGCCCAGCGCCGTGTAGCGCACGACCTTGCCGCGCAACTCCACGGGCTTGGCGCCGTTCGGCAGGCACACGTAGAGCATGACCCGCGAGCCGAGCGCCGGCTTCTTGGTGTGGCCCTCCAGCAGGGCGCCGGAATAGGAGACGTCGGCCAGCACCGCTTCGCCCTCCTGCCGATCAGAGCAGTAGAGGGTCTCGAAGCGTGTCTTGAGGCGGATTCCGTGACGCATGTCCCGCGACATCTCGCAGCGGTCCTCGAGCGCCCGCCGCGCGGGCCCCATCGGTGGGCCGCGACGGCGGCCAGCGTGGTAGATCGATCCTTTTGCCCTGGACCTTTAGGCGGGCCGACTTCCGGAGCCGGAGTCCGGCTCAACCGCCACAAGAAGCGGGAGCTTTTGTCTCGGTCAGGCCAGGGACTCGGGGCGGGCGCTCGGATCGTAATAGAGCTCCTGCTGGCGGATGCGGCCCTCTCGGTAGCGGTAGATCACCACGTAGTTCGACCGCAGCCGTGCGCCGGTGGGCCCCCAGTCGAAGTGGATGCGCGAGAAGGCGGAGCGGCCGTCGGGCAGTACGGCGCTCTCCACGGCGCGGTAGTCGATCCGCTCGCAGTCGCGGATCGTGAGCTGGATGAACTCGAGGGTCGCGTCGACGCCCTCGATGCGGGCCGGCCGGTCGAACAGTCGCACCGTGGGACTCAGGTAGACGACCTCCGCGCGGTAGAGCGGACGCGCCAGGCCGATGTCGCCCGCCGCAAAGGCCCGCGCGAAGCTGCGCTCCTGTTCTGCGAGTCGGTCGGCGCGGATCTCGGCCGGCTCGCCGTCGGCGCCGGCCGTCACGTCGTCGCCTGTTCGAGAATCGCGCGCGCCGCCTCGAGGCCCGCGTGCGCGGAGATGTCCACCGGGCCCGCCTCGCTCTCGAAGGTGGTGCTGGCGAGGTACAGCCCGGGGCAGCCCGGCACGTGCACCCCGTGGCGCAGCAGCGGAGCCCAGTACCAGGCGAGGCAGGCCGGGCGCTCGATCCACTGGGTGGCCGACCACTCGACGCAAGCGTCGAGGTCCAGGTAGAAGCTGCGCAGGTAGGCGAGCACGCGCTCGATGCTCGCGCGGGCCTCGCTCCAGGCCACGCGTTCCTCGCGCGCGGCCCAGCGCGCGACGAAGGCGTGCAGCAGCTGCCGACCCGGTGGGGCCGCGCTGGCGCAGGCGAGCGAGGGCAGGTGGAAGCCTCCCAGGTAGCGCCGCTCGGGACCCACCAGCAGGCGGTTCCAGCCGACGTGCGCTTCCGCCTGCCCCGTCGCGCGCAGCCGCGGCAGGCGCGTCAGTCCGGCCTGCCAGCCGATCGCCTCGGCCTGCTCATCCTCGAGCGCGCGCGCGAGCGCGGCGAGGGACGGGTCGACGCGGGCTGCGGGCACGAGCGCCAGCGCCTGCCACACCGGATAGGCGAGCACGACGCTGCGGGCCCGCACCTCGAGCGCCAGGTGGCTCTCGTCCCGCGCCACCAGGCCGGCGGCGCGTTCGCCGGCGAACAGCACCTCGGCGGGCTCGAGCCCGAGCAGCAGGCGCCCGCCGCGCGCCTCGATGGCCTCGGCGAAGGGTGCGACCAGGCCCTGCATCCCGCCCAGCTCGGGGTGGTTGGGGAAGGCGGTCTGGAGCGGTGGCAGGTCGTCGCGTCGGGCCAGGAACCCCATCAGGCGGCCCGCCGAGGCGCGCTCCGGATGCTCGCAGTAGATCACCGTCACCAGCGTGAGGACGGCGCGGCGCAGCTCGGGATGCGCTGCGTGCCGGGCCAGCCAGTCGACCAGCGGCAGCGGGATCGCGGCGCGGCGCTCCTCTGCGGAGGTGCCCGCGAGCTGCGCGAGCAACTTGGCCAGGTCGGGGATCAGGGCCTCGGGGCAGCCGAGCGCCTCCCGGGCGAGGCGCACGAAGCCCTTGGCGCCCCAGTGTCCGTCGACTACCCGCGCCTCGCCGCGGGCGGGATCCTCGGGCAGCTGGTGCACGCGCACCCGCGGCTCGACCACGCGAAGGGGCACGTCGACGTCCGCCTCGCGGGCGGCCAGCTGGCCGTACCGCCACCCCACCTGGAGGTCGCCCACGTCGCGGCCGTCGCGCTGCCCGCCGTCCAACCAGTAGCCGCGGTGGGAGGTCGAGCCGCCGCGGCCACCGGGGCGAGCCGGCCCGTCGAGCACCGCGACCCGCCGCCCGCGGCGGGCGAGGATGGCGCCGGCGACGAGCCCCGCGAGTCCGGCGCCCGCCACGGCCACGTCGCAATCCAGCGGCTTCGAGAAGTCGAGCCGGTCCAGCATGCCCACGTGCTCTTTTACCCGATCAGAGCGGGGCGGTTCAAACGCGCCGCGGGGGCTAGCGCCAGCCGATCGGCCGGTAGCCCTGATCGCGCAGGCACACCTCGACGAAGCGGCGCTCGAGCGCGTCCGGCTGGCGCCAGCGGATCAGGCCCAGCAGGAAGCCCGCGGCCGCGCCACCGGCCGCGCCGGCGCCCGCGCGGCGGCCGGAATCGCCCCGCACTGCCCCCGCAGCGGCGCCCGCGGCACCGCCCACCGCTCCACCCGTCGCCGTCGAGCCGACCACCCGCCCGGCGCGCTTCGACTCCACGCCGTAGAGTTTCGCCATCTCCAGGCAGTGGTCGATGTCGCGCTCGGACGCCTGCACGCCGGTCGCCTCCAGCTGCCGGTTGGGGTAGAGGAGCGGGCGTTGGTGTCCGCAGCCCGCCGTGAGCACGAGCAGGACCACGGCGAGGGCGCGCCGCCTCACGGCGTGCGCCCCAGCAGCTGGCGCCCGGCGCGACAGGCCTCGGCGAGGCGCAGCTGCTCCTCTCCCGCCAGCTTTTCGAAGCGCGTGGGCGGGACGCCGCGCACCAGCGCGGCGGCGCTGGCGATCCAGTCCCGGTCGCTGGCGAGCTCGAAGAACTCGCCCACGCTGCGCAGCGCGTCCACGGGTCTCGCCACCAGGTCCTCGAAGCGGAGCTCGAGGTACTGCTCCGGACGCAGGCGCACGAGCGCGCGGAAGCCGCGCACGACTTGGTCGGTCCAGTAGCGCCCGAAGTACTCCGCGGGCGGACGCGAGGCGAGGATGCGCGAGATCGGGTCCGCCGGGTCGGGAGGCGCGTGCAGGTCGATCTCGCCGAGCTCCGCCAGGGGCGTGCCGTCGTCGACGGGTGCCCCGTACAGCAGCGAGATCGGCAGCCGGTACGCGTGGTGCCCCCGCATCGACAGCGCGGTCTCCGGTCCGTCCCGGTGGAGGTGCAGGAAGCGCGCTTCGGGAAAGAAGGCGTGCAGGGACTCGAGGTACTCGATCGACGAGCCTGAGCGCTCGATCCAGAGCGTCCGCCCCATCCGTTGCGTCAACCAATCGAACAGGCGGCGGTAGTGAACGGAGAGGTGCTGGCGGGGAAGCCCCCTGGCGAAGGCGACGATCTCGTCGAAGAGCGAGTCCGGATCGTCGGTCAAGCGGGGCACGAGCACCACGAGGATCCAGGGCAGGGCGTCGCCGCGTCGGTGGCGGCCGGGTCCTCCGAAGGGATAGGTGATCTCGGCGACCTCGTAGCCGCGCCGCAGCACGGCGGTCACGAAGGGCTGCTCGCGCGAGATCAGCTCGGCAAACACTTCACCCCCTTGGGGCTCTTCGCTGAAACGGAGCCCCGCCTCGAGGCCGTTGAAGAACTCGAACACGCTGAGCACCTCGGGGTTGCGGGCGAGCATCCGCGAGAGCAGCGTCGAACCACAGCGGCCGGTGCCGACGATGAAGCGCTCCAAGGGCGTCTCCCCTGGGGCCCGCGTTGCGGCCGGGCCCGCTCGCATTATCCTGCGCCCGCGGGCCGTTCGGCAACCGCTGCGAGGGCGCGGAGATGAGCACGAAGGCGCGGGTTCCCGTCGATCCGGCGGACCCGCGGATCGCGAGCGGCGAGGCCTGGGCCTCGTTCTGCGACACGCTGCGGCGCGCCCAGCGCTTCGTGCTGGGCGAAGACGTGCCGTCCTCGCCCCGCGACCGCGCCGAAGGCTTTCGCTACCTGACGCGGTTGCTGGCCGGCGGCATCACCGTCTGCGTCGAGCACGCGGACCCCGACTACCCTGAGTTCGGTCGCATGCTCGACCACACCATGAAATGGGGCCTCGACGCGCCCGACTGTCTGTACCTCTACGCCAGTGTGCGGGGCGACGCGAGCTACCGCATCAGCGGGCAGCGCGGCGGCGCCCACCACATCGACATCCAGGTGAACTACGGCCACTTCGCCAGCGGTTCGATCGCGTCGTGGGGCACGATCTCCTCCCTCAACGGGCTCGAGCTCGAGGTGGAACGCGACGGGTCGTTCGAGCTGACGTTGAGCGCGGAGCAGCGCGCGGGCAACTGGCTGCGCCTCGCGCCGAACGCCGAGTTCGTGCTGGTGCGCCAGTACTTCGCGGACTGGGAGAACGAACACCCCGCCGACATCGCCATCGAGCGGCTGGGCGCGGCGTACCCGCCTCCCGCACCCCGCTCCGACCAGATCGCGGCACGGCTCGAGCGGCTGTCGATGTGGCTCGAGCGGGGCGGCGCGCTGTGGGAGCAGATGAGCCGGGGCTTCCTCGCGATGCCGGCGAACACGCTGGTGGTGCACCGCACGCAGGACAGCGACCAGCGCGTCGGGATGCGCGGACAGGCCTACGGAATCGGCAACTTCCGCTGCGACCCGGACGAGGCCGTGATCGTGGAGTTCGTGCCGCCCGGCTGCCACCACTGGAGCGTCAGTCTCGCCAACTGGTACTGGGAGAGTCTGGACTTCGCGAGCCGGCAGAGTTCGCTCAACGGGCACCAGGCCCGGCTCGACGGCGACGGCGTGTTTCGCGGCGTGATCGCCCATCGGGATCCGGGCGTTCCCAACTGGTTGGACTGCGCCGGCCAGCAGCAGGGATCGATCGCGGCTCGCTTCCTGCTCGCGGAGTCGGCTCCCGAGCCCGCACTGCGCCGCGTTCCGTGGGGCGAGCTGCGCTCCCAGCTGCCCGCGGAGACGCCTCGCGTCGAGCCCGCCGAGCGGGAGGCGCTGCTGGCGCGGCGTCGTCGCGCGGTCTGGCGCCGCTACCGTCGCTGAGCGGGCGCGTCGGCGAGCGGGCGGCCCAGCGCCTCGAGCGCCGAGGCGAACAGTCCGCGCTTGAGCGCCACCAGCGTGGCGCGATCCTTGCCCGCCAGCTCCCGCGCCCTCTCCAGGGCGCGCGGCAGCACCCGCTCTTGGGGGAGCGCCTCGTCGACCAGCCCCCGCGTCAGCGCCTGCTCGGCGGGGTAGCGTCGGCCGCTGACCAGGGCTTCGTGGAACGCCGCGCGGGAGAGCCTGGCGTCCAGCAGGGCGTACATGCCGGGCGTGAGCGGCTGGCCGGTGGCCAGATCGATCTCCGGCAGGCACACGAAGCCGCGCCCGGTGCGCATGATGCGGAAGTCCTGGGCCAGGGCGAGCATGGCGCCGGCGGCGAATGCGTGGCCGTTGATGGCGGCTACGGTCGCGACCGGGAACGCGAGCAGCCGCGCGAAGAGCTCGTGGAGCTTGCCGAGCACCGCCTCGACCTCGTCCGCGCCGACCCCGCTCAGGCCCGCGAGATCGAGGCCGTTCGAGTAGAACTTCCCCTCGCCGGTGGTCACCAGCGCGGCGTCACCCTCGGACTTCTCCACCGTGTCGAGCACCTGGTGGAGGCGGTCGAGCAGCGCCTCGCCGAGGCGGTTCTCGCCGCCGGTCATGCGCAGCACGAACACGTCACCGTCGCGCTCGAGGTCGATCACCCGGCGGATCCTACCCCACCGTCCGGCGCGGAGTGATATACCTCGCGGAGTCACCCGGAGGCGAGGCATGAACTGGTTGGGACGCCTGCTGGTGGGGCTGGTCGCGCTGGCGGGGCTGCTGGTCGCCGCCATCTGGCTGCGTTACGGCGGCGGCGGGCGGTTCCCGGACCGCACGACCGAGCCCGAGCTCTCGGCCTCGCGGCTCGAGTTGGTCGCGGACCTCGAGCTGCCGCCGGGCAACATCGCCGTGTCCGCCGACGGCCGCGTCTTCTTCAGCTTCCACCCGGAGGCGGGCCCACCCTTCCAGGTGGTGGAGCTGATCGCCGGTGAGCCCCGGCCCTACCCGCCGGCACTGCCCGAAGACCTGGCCTACCAGTCCGTGCTCTCACTGCGCATCGACCGCCAGAACCGCCTCTGGATCCTCGACAACGCGCACCACGGTGCCGGGTCGCCGCGCCTGCTGGCCTTCGATCTCGACACGGGCGAGCTCGTGCACCGCCACGACTTTCCGCGCGAGCTGGCGGGGCTGGGCTCGCACCTCAACGATTTCCAGGTCTCGCCCGACGGCCAGCGCATCTACATCGCCGACGCGAGCATCTTCGGCAAGACGCCGGCCCTGGTCCTCTACGACGTCGAGCGGCAACGCGCCCGTCGCGTGCTCGAAGGCCACGAGTCGGTGACGCCCGGCGACTACGTTCCGGTGGTGCAGGGGCGGTCGATGCTGATCTTCGGGATCTTCGCCATCCGTCCCGGAGTCGACTCGATCGCCCTCGACCGCGAGGGCGAGTGGCTCTACTTCGCACCCGTGACGAGCGACCACATGTACCGCGTGCCGCGCTCCGCGCTCGACGACGAGGAGCTGTCGCCGGCGGCGCTCGAGGGGCGCGTCGAGCGCTTCGCCCTCAAGACCATGAGCGATGGCATCACGACGGACGTGGACGGCAACGTCTACCTGACGGACCCGGAAGGTTCGGCGATCGCGGTGCTCGGGCCGGATCGACGGCTGCGCACGCTCGTCGCGGATCCCCGACTGCGCTGGCCCGACGGCTTCAGCTTCGGCCCGGACGGCTGGCTCTATGTGACCTGCAGCTCGCTGCACCACGTGATCATGCGCAGCCGCTCACACGTCCGCGAACACGCGCCCTACCAGATCTTTCGCTTCAAACCGGGCCCGGCGGGAGTTCCCGGTCACTGAAGGGCCGGTTCGCCGGCCCCGAAGGCGGCAGGAAGACCCGGAACGTCGAGCCGCGCCCGGGCTCGGTCTCCACCGAGAGGTCGCCCCCGGAGCGCTGCAGGAGCCGGTAGAGGGTCGGCAGGGCGAGGGTGCCTTCGCGGCCCCGGACGGGCACGCTGGCGGGGCGGGACGTCAGGGTGCGGGAGAGCGCTTCGGCCTCGGCCCCGTTGCCGCTGTCCCGAACGGAGAGGGTCACGTAGCGGTTGGGCGCCACCGCGGGTACGACGCCCGGTTTGCTGCCGGTCAGGTCCAGGTTGGCGGTCTCGACCGTGATCTTGCCCCCGCTGCCCATCGCCTCGCGCGCGCTCGCGACGAGACTGCGCAGCACGGCGTCGATGGGAACGCGCGGGGGCAGGGCGGGCGCCAGGTCCGGCGCCAGGGAGACCTCGAGCTCCACGCCGGGTCCGACGAGCTTGCGCAGCTTCTGGTCCATGCGGCGCACCACGGCGTTTACGTCGACGCCGCGACGCGGGAGAAACTGATCCCAGCGGCGGGGCGGCGATCCGTTGCCGGCAGCCGCGCGTCGGGTCTTGCGCGCCAGCGGGGGCTGTGAGCGCTCCCGCACCGCCCACGCCGTGGCCCGCCGCCGCGAGGTGTCGGCATCGCGGCGCCCGATGCGCTGGCCGATCCAGGTCGCCATGAGTTCGAGCAGCTGCCCGTCGGCCTCGCTGAAGCCGCCGGGGTGCGGCTTCCGGCTTCCGAAGCAGAGCGTCCCGTAGGGGGCGCCGCCCGAGCGGATCGCCACGCCGAGCAGCGACTGGAAGCCGAAGGCCTCGCGAGTCGCGGCGGTCTCCGGGTCCTCCACCTGGGCCACCGCGATCGGACGCGGCGCCGCGAAGGCCCGAGCACACAGCGTCTCTTCGGCGGGAACCGACGCACCCCGCTCAAACGGGAATCCCTCCGGTGCCCGGATTGCCTCGATCACGTAGAGGCCCGCGCGCCGGCGCGCGACGATGCCGACCTCGAGACCGAAGCGGTTGCAGCCCGTCTCGAGCAGGCCGGGCAGGTCGCGGGCGAACTCCGAGTTGTCATCGGCACCGAACTCGCCCAGCGCGCGCACGACCTCCATGCTGTCCCAGTGCAGCACCTCGGCGCGGTTGCGTTCGCGGAGCGTGCGCGCCAGCCCGCCGACGACCAGCAGCGCGAGGGCGCTGGCGGCGAACGCCGACAACTCCCCGGC
>JAZFWH010000286.1:0-6725 GCA_036482635.1 Myxococcota bacterium | reverse complement strand
GTCGAGACCTGGGACGGCCTGCTGGCGCGGGCCGAGGACGTGCCCGAGGAGCTGCTCGACGCGGTGGTCGACACGGTGGAGCCGTCCGACGAAGCGGTGATCATCTACACCTCGGGCACCACCGCCCACCCGAAGGGCGTGCTGCACCTGCAGCGGGCCCCGATCCTCCAGAGCTGGCGCTTCGCCGAGATCCTGCGGTTCGACCCGGACGACCGCATCTACACCACCTATCCCTTCTTCTGGACCGCGGGCATCGCCATGTCGATCGGGCCCGCCCTGGCCAGCGGAGCCTGCCTGCTGCTCCAGGAGACCTTCGAAGCCGGCGCGGCGCTCGACCTGCTCGAGGTCGAGCGCGCCACCTCGATACACGCCTGGCCCCACCAGCAGAAGGCGTTGGCCGAGCACCCCAGCGCGCCCGGGCGCGACCTCTCCGCGCTGCGCAAGATCGACTTCTCCAACCCGCTGGCCAAGCTGGCTGGAATCGAGAAAGACGACTACGGGACCGGGGCCGCTTACGGCCTGAGTGAGACGTTCACGATCGCGAGCATGCTGCCCGCGGACGCCCCGCCGGAGCTGCGGCACTCCACCAGCGGCCGGCCGCTGCCCGGCACGGCGCTGCGCATCGTCGATCCCGAGACTGGAGAGATGCTCGCGCCGGGGGAGCAGGGGGAGATCGCCGTCAAGGGCGTGACCTTCATGCGCGGCTACTACAAGGTTCTTCCGGAGCTCTACCTCGACGCCGAGGGGTTCTTCCGCACCCAGGATGGGGGATCGCTGGACGAGGACGGCTACCTCCACTGGACCGGTCGGCTCTCCAACCTGATCAAGACGGGCGGTGCGAACGTCTCACCCGTGGAGATCGAGACGACGCTCGCCAAGTACCCCGGCATGAAGGTCGGCATTCCGGTGGGCGTGGGTCACCCGACGCTCGGCGAGGTGGTCGTGCTGTGCGCGGTACCGGCCGAGGGGGCCGCGCTCGACGAGGGCGAGATCCGCAGCTTCCTGCGCTCCAAGCTGGCCGCCTACAAGGTCCCGCGCCGGGTGCTCTGCTTCCGGGAGGACGAGCTCTCCTACACCGGGAACCAGAAGATCCAGGTCGATCCCCTGCGCCAGGCGGCGCTGCGCAAGCTCGAAGCCGAGGGCGCGGTGATCGACGGCTACCGCTACGAATCCAACTGAAGGAGGACCGGCTGTGGAGCGAATCGCGTTCGACGACACCGAGGCGCTAAAGAAGCGCGTGAGCCCGGAGTTCGGCGGCTGGAGCGAGCCCTTCGAAATCAGTCAGGAGATGATCAACCAGTTCGCAGACTTGACCGGTGATCACCAGTGGATCCACGTCGACGTCGAGCGCTGCAAGAAGGAGAGTCCGTTCGGAACCACCATCGCCCACGGCTTTCTGACGCTCAGCCTGCTGCCGGCGATGGCCGCGAAGGCCCGCAACGACGGCTACGCGATCGTCGGCTACGGCAACGCCGTGAACTACGGGTCCGACAGGCTGCGCTTCCTGGCTCCCGTTCCCGCGGGCAGCAAGGTGCAGTGCCGGACGCGCCTGGCGGGCGTCGAGGCGACGCCCAAGGGCACCAAGGCGATCCGGGAGATCGCGATCCACGTGGTGGGAAGCGAGCGCCCGGCGGTGCTCTACCAGATGGTCGTGCTCTACCAGGCACCGCTCGCGTAGCGCCCCCGCCGCGTCGCCCCCGTCAGAAGTGCCAGATCGGTCGCGACCTCAGACCTTCACGCCCTGGGGCAGCTTGTAGATGCGCACCATGTTGCCCGCGAGGATCTCGTAGCGCTCCGCCTGCGGGACGCCCACCATCATCTCGCCCACCACCTTGCGGCTGTAGGGCCAGTCGCAGCCGTGGTGCGGGAAGTCCGTCGACCAGGCCATGTTTTGAACGCCGACGTCGTGGCGCAGCTGGATGCCGATTGCGTCCTTGATGAAGGTGCACACGAAGTGACGGTGGAAGTACTCGCTCGGCAGGTGCTTCAGCTCGAGTCCGGTGCGGGTGCGGTTCCTCCAATAGAAGTTGTCGATCTGCTCCAGCGCCTCGGGAATCCAGCCGACCTCCGTCTCCACGCCCACGATGGTGAGCTTGGGGATGCGGTCGAAGAGCCCGGTCATGATCAGCTCGCTCATGATCGGCGGGAACATGAGCATGCCTGCCAGGGCCATCGTCGCGATCGAGGCCACGCCCTCGAGGGTCGCCTTCGGGTTGCGCTTGCGCTGGATCTGGATGTGGATGCTGACCGGCATCTCCAGGTCGGCGGCCGCTGCGAAGAACTTGTCATCGTCCGTGGTGAGGTCGTCTGCTCCCGTCGGCCAGGTCGTGATGATGGCACCGCGGAAGCCCAGCTCCTTGCAGCGCTTCATCTCGTCGATCATGGCGTCGACGCCGAGGTTCGGCATCTGGGCGAGTCCGAACAGACGCTCCGGGTCGACCGCGCAGAACTCCTGGGCGAGCCAGCTGTTGTAGGCCTGCACACCCGCCAGGTGGAAGTCGCGGTCGGGATTTCCCATGAAGAAGAACATCGTGCGCTGGCTGGGGTACAGGAAGCTGCCGTCGATCCCGTCGAAGTCCATGTCCTCCAGCCGCGCCTTGGGCTCGAAGCACGACTTGCGGATCGTGTCGTAGGTGTACCCGGTCCACTTGATGTCCTCGTAGCGCCGCCCGGGCGTGGTGACCAGGCCGATCTCCATGGGCGGCGTGCCGCGCTGGAACTGCCAGGCGTCGCCGCCGTCCTTGTCCTTCACCAGCTGCGGCGCGCGGTTCTGGAACTTCTTGGGCAGCCAGGTATCCCAGATGTGGGGCGGCTCGAGGGTGTGCGAATCCGCGTCGATCAGCCGGTACTCGCGCACGGGGCTCTCCTTTCGGTCCATTCGAGTCGGGTCGACTCCGTCACACAGAATCTGACGGTCCGTCAGATTTCAGCGTATCGCCGATCCGGGGCGATGGCAAGCACTTCCGCGCTCGCCGCGCTTGACAGCGTTCGAGGCCGCGGGGGATGCTGGGCGCGGGAGGTGTCGCGCGTGACGCCTGCGCTCCCCGAGGCGATGAGGGCGGCGGTCTACCGCGAGCGGGGCCGCATCGCCGTCGAGAAACGCCCGGTTCCCGAACCTGGCCCGCGCGATGTGCTGCTGCGTGTCAGCCATTGCGGTGTGTGCGGCACCGACCTCCACCTGGTGCTCGACGGTTGGGGCCGGCCCGATTCGATCGGGGGGCACGAGTACTCGGGCCGCATCGCGGCGTTGGGGACCCAGGTGAGCGGCTGGAAGATCGGCGAGCCCGCCGTCGGCGGTCCCGTGCCGGGCTGCGGGTCGTGCGACTACTGCCGCGCGCAGCGCCCGGCGCTGTGCACGGGCACACCGGGCCTGGGCGAGTTCCAGGGGGCGTTTGCCGAGTACAAGCTGCTGCCGGAGACGCAGCTCGTGCGCGTTCCGCAGGGACTCGGGCTGCGCGAGGCGGCCCTGAGCGAGCCGCTCTCCGTCGCGCTCCACGCCGTCACGCGCAGCGGCGTCCGCCCCGGGCAGCGGGCGCTGGTCAGCGGTGCGGGGCCGATCGGGTTGCTCACGCTGGCGGCGCTGCGCGCGCGCGGCGTGGAGGAAGTGGTGGTGAGCGAGCCCTCCGAGGTGCGCCGCGAGCTGGCGCGGCTCGTCGGCGCGAGCCAGGTGGTGACCCCGGACCAGCTCGAGGTTCCGCGCATGCCCTTCGCCAGGGTCGACGGCGCGGTCCATGTGGCCTTCGAGTGTTCGGGCGTGGCGGCTGCGATCCAGGCGGCACTCGCCCAGCTCGAAAAGACCGGGACACTCGTGCTGGTCGGCTCCGGCGTGGAGCGTCCGCGCCTCGACGCGATGCGGGTGCTGCTCAACGAGCTGGTCGTGACCGGGGCCTACAACTACGACGAAGACGGCTACGCCCAGGCGTTGGCGTTGCTGGCTTCGCGAAGGCTGCCGACGGACCTGCTGATCGAGCCCGACGACATCGCACTGGATGGCCTGCAGGCTGCGATGGAGCGGCTCGCGAGCGGCCGCATCGGCGGCAAAGTTCTCGTCGTTCCGAGCTGAAAGGAGAGCCCATGGCCCAGCAGAGGCCGATCCCCAGAACCCCGACCTTCAATCACGTGGCGATGAGCCTGCCGGCCGAAGCCCTCGACGAGCAGGGCCGGTCCGACATTCTGCGCTTCTACGGCGAGGTCTTCGGCTGGACGGAGATGCCGACGCTCACCGAGGATCGCCAGCGTCTGGTGCTGCGAGCCTATAGCAACGAGCAGTTCGTATTCCTGGTGGCCGAGGAACGGCCCATGCAGTGCGCCACGATGGACCACTTCGGGATGTCCGTCGCGACGCCCGAAGAGCTCGACGGAATCCTGGCGCGGGCGCGCAAGTTCCAGGAGCAGGACGGCCGGGTCGAGCTGGTCGACCGCGACACTCAGGACTACAAGGCCTTGAAGCTTCACAACTTCTACGTCCGCTACCTGCTGCCCATGAGGATCGAGGTGCAGTGCTACGAATGGGAGGAGGGCCTCGGCCCGGACAGCATGCCCAAGTCCTAGCCGCCGCTGCGCGGTGGCCGCGCACCCGCCTGGAAGGGAACCGCCAGGGGCTGAACCCCGCGCAGTCGGCCGTCGGCGCCGCCCTCTGCGGAATCTGACGGAGTGTTAGACTTGGCCGAGGCCCGCCGGTCCGGGCCTCGGGGGCCCGGAGGGCCCCAAGTCGGAGGTGCGCAGTGCCCGGGCTGCTGGAGGGAATCCGCGCGATCGATCTGACCCGGGAGCCGGGCTTCCTGGCCGGCAAAATACTCGGCGACCTGGGCGCGGACGTGATCAAGCTGGAGCCGCCCGGCGGCGACCGCGCCGGCCGCCGCGGCCCCTTCCTGGCAGACGTCGAGGATCCCGAGCGCAGCCTGCTGTGGCTCGCGCTCAACACCAGCAAACGGGGCATCACCCTGGACCTGGACGCGCCGCGCGGCCAGGCGCTGTTTCGCCGCCTCGCCAGCGGCGCGGACGTGGTGCTCGAGAGCGGCGCGCCCGGCGAGCTGGACGAGCGGGGCATCGGCTGGCAGGCGCTGCGCGAGCAGAACCCCCGGCTGGTGTACTGCGCCATCACGCCCTTCGGTCGGACCGGACCGTACGCGAACCACCGCGCCCACGACCTGGTGGTGGTCGCGATGGGCGGCAACGCCGCCATGACGGGCTTCGCGGACCGGCCGCCGGTGCGCTGCACGATGCCCACCGCCTACCTGCACGCCGGGCCCGAGGCCGCCGCGGGCATCGCGATGGCCCTCTACGCGCGCGAGGCGAGCGGCCGCGGCCAGCTGGTCGACGTGTCCATGCAGGAGTGCCAGCTGGCGACGCTGGTGACGGCAGCCGGTCAGTACGCGCTCAGCGGGCGGCTGCGACAGCGCTCGGGCGCCGCGCTCGGCAACACGCGCGAGATCTGGAAGGCGAAGGACGGCTACGTCTCGTTCGGCCTGCGCGGTGGCCCGGCGCGCATCCCGAACCTGGTCGCGACGGTGGAGTACATGGCCGAAGCGGGCATGGCGCCCGAGTGGCTGCGCAAGCTCGACTGGAGCCAGTACAACCACAACACCCTCACGCCCGAAGAGGTCGAGCGGCTGGAAGCGGCGTTCGGCGCCTTCTTCGCCAGCAAGACGCGGCGCGAGCTCTACGAGGCGGCACTGGAGCGGCGCATCATGCTCGCTCCCTGCAACGACGCCCGCGAGATCCTCGAGCAGCCCCAGCTGCGCCACCGCGAGCTGTTCACAACGGTCGAGTACCCGGAGTTCGGCGCCACCGTCGAGCACCCGAACGCCTTCGCGAAGTCCAGCGAGGCGCCGATCGGCATCCGCCGGCGCGCCCCGCGCGTGGGCGAGCACAACCACGAGGTCTACGCCGAGCTGGGCCTCTCGGATGGCGAGCTCGCGGCGCTCGCCGGCGAGGGTGTGGTGTAGCCGCCATGCGCGAGATGGACGGCATCTTCCGCGGCCTCAAGCTGCTGGAGTTTGGCACCGGCGCGGCAGGCCCCGTGGCGACCCGCTACTTCGCCGATCTCGGCGCGACGGTGATCCGCGTGGAGTCGTCAAAGCGGCCCGACTTCCTGCGCCTGCTGCACCTTACCAAGGACAGCCGCCACGGCCTGGACGGCGCGCCGATGTTCGTGCTGATCAACTCCAACAAGCAGAGCGTGAGCATCAACATGGCGACGTCAGAGGGCGTCGAGCTGGTCGTGCGCCTGGTGAAGTGGGCGGACGTGGTCTCCGAGAACTTCTCGCCGAAGGCCATGGCGAAGTGGGGCCTCGACTACGAGAGCCTGCGCCGCATCCGGCCCGGCCTGGTCATGGTGAGCAGCTGCCTGTTCGGGCAGACTGGGCCGCAGCGGCTCTACCCGGGCTTCGGCGGGCAGGGCTCGGCGATCTCGGGCTTCAACCACATGACGGGCTGGCCGGACCGGGAGGCGGTCGGGCCCCACGGCACGATCACCGATTCGCTGTCGCCGCGCTACGTGGCGCTGCTGATCGCCGCGGCGCTGCTCCACCGCCGGCGCACCGGTCGCGGCCAGTACATCGACGTCTCCCAGATCGAGACCGGCGTCTACAGCCTCTCCGAGATGATGGTGCGCTACAGCGCGCGCGGGGAGGTGATGGGCCGGCGGGGCAACGAGTGCGAGCACGCCGCGCCCCACGGCATCTACCCGTGCCGCGGCGACGACCGCTGGATCGCGATCGCGG
>JAZFWH010000285.1:0-2209 GCA_036482635.1 Myxococcota bacterium | reverse complement strand
CGCTCCACGGGGCCGACCAGGGAGATCTCGTCGACAAAGGCGTCCGGGACCGTCTGCACGGCTTCCCCGCGCTTCCCCTCGAAGAAGAGCTCCTGGATCTTCTGCGCCTCGGCCTCGAAGCCCATGCGACTCATCAGCTCCATGTGGAAGTTGCGCTTCTTCGCGCCCATTCCCCCGATGTAGAAGCCGATAGCCGCCTTCATCGGCATCAGGCCCTGTTCCACGTCGTCGGTGACGTTGAGCATCACGCCCGCGCAGATGTCGAAGCCCGGCCGGATCCCCTCCAGGGATTGCGCGTAGACCTCCGGGCGGAACGGCGAGTAGTAGAGGGGGAACCAGCCGTCCGCGATCTCCACGGTCATGGCGACGTTCTTCGGCCCCTCCGCGCCCAGATAGATGGGGACGTCGGCGCGCAGCGGGTGGGTGATGGACCTGAGCCCCTTGCCCATGCCCCAGGCGCCCTCCCCGGTGTAGGGCAGGGGGTAGTGCGGGCCGGAGCTGGTCACCGGAGCCTCGCGCCGCAGCACCTGGCGGACGATGTCGATGTACTCGCGGGTGCGCGCCAGGGGCTTCGCGAACGGCTGACCGTACCAGCCCTCCACGACCTGCGGCCCCGAAACGCCCAGACCGAGGATCACGCGTCCGCCCGAGAGGTGGTCGAGCGTCAGCGTGTGCATGGCCGTGGCCGTGGGAGTGCGGGCGGAGAGCTGCACCACGGCCGTTCCGAGCTTGATCTTCGAGGTGTGGGCGGCGATCCAGGTGAGCGGCGTGAAGGCGTCCGATCCCCAGGCCTCGGCGGTGAAGACGGCGTGGTAGCCCAGGCGCTCCGCTTCCTGCGCGGCCTCCACGAAGTCCGTGGGGGGCTGTGCCTGCCAGTAGCCGAGCTGGAGTCCGAGCTTCATCTGACGGGCCATGAAACGCCTCTGCGCTGCGAGCTGAGCCGTGCGGTCGGCCGCACAGCCTAACCCATCGCGGCGCTAGTCCCCGGTCTTCGCGGGGAACACGACCCGCGTTTCGTTCACTTCGTAGCGCGCGAAGATGCCCTGCGTCACGTAGGCGTCGCGGTCCGCGATGGCGCGGGCGGCTTCGAGACTCTCGGCCTCGAAGAGGATCAGACTGCCGATCGGTTGGCCGTCCGCGTCGAGCAGCGGGCCGGCGTGGCGGATGCGGTCCTCGGCCTCGAGACCTTCGAGCCCGGCCAGGTGCGCGGTGCGGTGCAGCTTGCGCAGCTCGGCCCCGCGAGGTCCGTCGTGTCCGACGAAGACGTAGAGCGCCACGGCCGCCACGCTAGCGCAAGCGAGCCGCGCGGCTCACCGGGGTATCCATGCCATACTCGGACCGGGAGGCGAAGCGGGGATGGCGCTCGGGTTGCGCTGGATCGTCTGCGCGTGGGCGGCGTCGTGGTGGTGAGGCTGCGTCGCATCGCATCGGGCTATGGGCTCTTGGAGGGCCCGCGCGTCGACGCGCAGGGCAACCTGCACTTCGCCGACGTGACGAACGGAGGGGTCTACCGCCGCGCGGCGGACGGGAGCGTTACGACCGTGGTGGCGAAGCGCCGCGGCGTGGGAGGCATCGCCCTGCACGCCGACGGGGGTCTCGTCATCTCGGGGCGCGACGTCTGCCACGTGCGGGACGGCACCACTCGCATTCTGTTCGAGCGGCCCGACGGGGTGGGGGGCTTCAACGACCTCTTTACCGACGCGGAGGGGCGAGTCTACGCCGGCGCGCTCCGCTCCAACCCCTTTGGCGAAGATGCGGGCCGCAGCGCCGGGGAGCTCTACCGGATCGAGGGCGAGAACATGGCCGTCGAGCTCTACGGCGACGTGCGCCTCAGCAACGGCATCGGCTTCTCGCCTGACGGGCGCATCCTCTACCACTCGGACACCGCCGCAGGCCACATCATCGCCCACGACGTCGCCGAGGACGGCGCCGTGAGCGGGCGGCGCGTGTTCACGCGCGTTGCGCCCGGGGCCCCCGATGGTCTCGCGGTGGACGAGGCGGGCGCCGTCTGGGTGGCTTGCTACGGCGGGGGCTGCGTGGCGCGCTACGCCCCGGGCGGGAGGCTCGACCGCCGGCTGGAGGTGCCCGCCCGCAGGGTCGCGAGCCTGTGCTTCGGCGGGTCCGATCGGCGCGACCTCTACGTGGTGACCGCCGACAGCACGGACGATGCGAACCTGGCGGGCTCGATCCTGGCGACGCGCGTGGAGGT
>JAZFWH010000284.1:0-4710 GCA_036482635.1 Myxococcota bacterium | reverse complement strand
GGCCAGGACCAGCAGGATGGCGGCCGTGAGGGCGAGGGCGAGGGTGCCCTCGATGGGGCTCCGGGAGGCCTTCGCGAGCAAGCCGCCGCAGCGCGAGCAGTACGCCTTCTCGCCCGGCCGGAACTCGGGGGGTCGGTGGAGGAGGTCGCAGAACTCGCAGGCGTTCACCCTGGCGATTCTACTCGGTTCCCGTTGACCGTCGTGTGATCGACCGTCGTCGCATCGAAGGCGTATCCTCCGCGGATGGCCGAGGCCACCGCCGCCGAGACCGGTCTGCGCACGCTGCAAGGCGGGGAGCGTGTCTTCGCGATCGCGGGGTTCCCGGTGGCCGTGGTGGCGACGCTGGGGGCCGCGGTCGCACTGATGCGGGCCGGCGTCGATCCCACCTATGCGCTCGTGCTGCCCCTGTTCGGGAGCTATCTCTTCCTGGCGCTCGCCGAGCGCATCGTCCCCTGGCACCGCAGCTGGGTGCACTCGCGGGGCGACCTGCGCACCGACGTGGGGCTCTTCGCGACCAACAGCCTGGTGAACGGGCTGCTCACGCCCGTGCTGCTGGTGGCGGCCATGGCGGCGGGCGTCTGGCTCTCGGCGCGCGTGGGTGCGGGCCTGTGGCCCGCGAGCTGGCCGATCGTCGCGCAGCTCGCGCTGGCGCTCGTGGTGGCCGAGCTGGTCGAGTACTCGTTCCACCGCGCCCTGCACGAGGTGCCGTGGCTGTGGCGCTTCCACGCCACGCACCACAGCGCCCCCCGCCTCTACTGGCTCAACGCCGTGCGCTTCCACCCGATCGACCTCTTCTTCGTGGGAGTCGTAAAGCTGGTGCCCCTGGCCGTGCTCGGCGCCGGGGCCCCGATCTTCGCCCTCGTGACTCTCTTCTCGGGCGTGCACGGCTCCTTCCAGCACGCCAACGTGCCCGTGCGCCTGGGGCCTCTCAACTGGATCTTCAGCATGGCCGAGCTGCACCGCTGGCATCACTCGCGCCTGGTCGAGGAGGCCAACCACAACTACGGCGGGAACCTCATCTTGTGGGACGTCGTCTTCGGAACCCGCTTCCTGCCGGCCGACCGGGAGCCGCCCGAGGAAATCGGGATCGGGGCGCTGCCGGCGTTCCCGATGGGCTTTTGGGCGAATCTGGCCTCGCCCTTCCGCTGGCGGAAGCTGGCGGCGGAGTCCAGCGCGCGGACGGATCGCTAGGTTCCCTCCGCGTCGAACCGGTAGAAGCGGGCGCCGCCCGCCAGGCACACCGCGCCGTAGGCGAAGAGAACACCCACCCCGGGCAGGATGTCGAGCAGGCCGCGCTCCCGCAGGATGACGTCGTGGAAAGCCTCCATCGCCCAGGCGGCGAAGGTCAGCTGCGCCACCTGCTGGAGCCAGGGCGGCATGTGGTAGAGAGGCCACCAGCAACCGCCGAGAGCGCAAACGATCATGATTACGGTGAGACCCAGGGGAATCACCTGCTCGCGCGTGCGCGCGAAGGCGGAGACCAGCAGGCTGAAGCCGGTCATGCTGAAGACCACGGCGGCCATGACGAGGCCCAGCGCGACGGGCGCACTGCCCAGGGAGAGATCGAAGGCCAGGTGGCCGTACAGGAAGAGCATCACGAGCTGTACGAGGCCGACGAGGAAGCGGGCGAGGAGCTTTCCGCCCAGGAACGCCATGCGCGGTATCGGAGCGATGCGCAGCCGCGTGATCGCTCCCCAATCGCGCTCGTCCTGTAGCCCGAAGGCGACCCCGAAGAGCACGCCCATCATCACGAACATCACGCTGAAGCCGGGCACGTTCTGCTCGGCCGGCGGAATGCTCGTGCGCGAGCCCGTGAGGTTGCGCTCCTCCAGGACGAGGAGCTGCTCGAACAGGGGGTCTGCGATCTCCGCGGCCTTGCGGTCCGCGAGCAGCAGGTAGGCCTGGACGGCCCGGACCGCGGCTCCCTTGGCGGGGTCGGTGAGCAGCAGGAGCGTCGAGGGACGGCTCGCCAGGTAGCGCTTGGTCGTGTTCTCGGGCACGACGAGGGCCGCCGGCGCGATCTTGTCCTGGGCGACCAGGTCCTCCGCCTCGGCCCGGTCCACCTCCACCACGTCGGCGTACTCGGAGAGGGCTTCGATCAGGATCTCCGCCACCGGACCCTCGTCCTCGTTCACCACCGGCAGGAGCAGCGAGCCGGTGTCGGACCCGGCGAGAGACTCGGCGAGCACGGTGACCACCACGAAGGGCACCAGCACCAGGAAGAGGAGCGCGGCCCGGTCGCGGGCGATCAGACGCAGGTCCTTCCAGGTGATCGTGAACAGGCTCCTCACGCCGGGTCGTCCTGGAGACGGCGCGTCTTGCGGCGCATGAGGTCGAGCAGCTCGTCGAAGCTCCGGCCGCGCAACAGGCTCGAGAATTGCGCGTGGTAGTTGTCGCTCAGGCTGATGCCCTCGACGATCACGTCGATCGCGACCCAGCGCCCGTCCCTCTGCCTCATCTCGTAGTCGACGAAGTAGTCGTTCTTGGACGTGATGATCTTGGTGCCCACGATCACGACGTCGCCTTCGCGCTGGGGCTTGGGGTAGTAGCCGAAGCGGGGCTTGCGGAACAGCAGGAGCTTCTGGAGGTAGGCGCGGACGATCACGCGATCGAAGAGCTCGAAGTACTCCTCCTGCTGTTCCGGTGGCTGTGCGGCGAGCGCGTCCCCGCCCGCGCGGCGTCCCATGGCCCGGGTGTCGAGCAGGTCCCCCGCCACGGCGCGCAGGGAGGCGAGCTTCTCGTCGCGGGTGCCACTCGCGTTCACGACCTCGCCGGCGGCGGCGAGGGTCTTCTTCACCACCGCGACCGCTTCTTCCGGGGTCGCGGCGTCCAGCAGTGCCGGCGCCAGGACGAGCCCGAAGACGAGCGTGGCACACCGCACCCGCATCTCAGTCGCGCAACGCCTTGCCCGTCAAGTGCATGAACACGCGCTCCAGGCTCACCCGGTACACCTCGACGGACTCGACGTCGCCGGCCTCCTTCAGCACGCCGGCGATGGGGCCGAGGGCGCGCGCGGCGCTCTCCACGAAGACCCGCACCACACCGTCGTCGAGCTCGATCTTCAGCACCTCCGGAAGCGCCTCGAGGGAGCGGCCGTCGCTCGCGATCGCGGCGCTGCGGATCTCGATCACCTCCCCCAGGCCGATCACTCCGAGCAGCTCCTGCAGCGTGCCCACCTCGACGATGCGTCCCTCGTCGAGGATCGCGATGCGATCGCACAAGCGCTCCGCCTCCTCGATGTAGTGCGTGGTGTAGACGATCGTCGTGCCCTCGGACGCGATCTGCTGGATCACCTCGAAGAGGTTCTCGCGCGACTGGGGGTCGACGCCGGCCGTGGGCTCGTCGAGCAGCAGCAGGCGCGGCTCGTGGATCAGGCTGCACGCCAGGTTGAGGCGCCGCTGCATTCCGCCGGAGTAGGTGTGCACGAGGTCGTCGCGGCGCGGCGCGAGCCCGACGAGCTCGAGCAGCCGGCCGGCCCGTTGCCGCAGGGCGGGGTTGACGATTCCGTGGAGCCTCCCGAAGAACTCGAGGTTCTCCTGCGCGGTGAGCTTCGGGTAGAGGCTGATCTGCTGCGGCGCGAGTCCGACGCGCCGCCGGACCTCGGCCGGATCGTCGACCACGCTCGCGCCGAACACCCGCACGTCGCCGCGGGTGGGCACCAGCAGGGTGGAGAGCATCGAGAGCGTGGTCGTCTTGCCCGCGCCGTTGGGGCCGAGCAGGCCGAAGGTCTCACCTGCGGAGATCTCCAGGGAGATCCCGCGGACCGCCTCGAAGCTGCCGAAACTCCGGGCGAGATCGACGACCTGGACGCGGTCTTCGGCAGCCATCGGCGGACTCGTCTACCACCCCCGTGGCAGATGGGCAAGGGCGACCCGCTGCCGCCCGCACCGCTCGCGTCGACAAGGTAGAATGGCGATCCTCAACTCCGGGAGGCCCCCCCGCGATGGCCGCCACCGAGCCCCAGCCCAACGCCGAGCAGATCGAGTACTGGAACGAGCGCGCGGGGCCGCGCTGGGTGGCGGCCGAAGCGCTCCTCGATCAGCTCATCGGCCCCCTGGGCCAGCTCGCGATGAACAGGTCGGGACTCGCGGCGGGCCAGTCCGTGCTCGACGTAGGCTGCGGGTGCGGCCACACCTCGCTCGAGCTGGCGGAGCGCGTCGGCGCCACCGGCACCGTCACCGGGATCGACATCTCGAAGGTCATGCTCGAGCGGGCCCGCTTCCACGCCGAGGGACTCACCCACGTCGGCTTCGAGCACGCCGACGCGCAGATTGCCGCACTCCCGGCGGCCCACTTCGACCTGGTCTACTCGCGCTTCGGCGTCATGTTCTTCGCGGATCCCGAGGCCGCCTTCGCGAACCTCCGCTCGAGCCTGAAGCCGGGCGGGCGGCTGGCCTTCGTGTGCTGGCAGGAGCTTGCGCGGAACGAATGGATGCGCGTGCCGCTGGCGGCGGCGGCCCAGCACGTCGCCCTCCCCGCGCCCCCCGAGCCGGACGCGCCCGGGCCCTTCTCCTTCGCGGACGACGAGCGCGTGCGGCGCATCCTGGAGTCGGCGGGCTTCGACGCCGTCGCCTTCGAGTCGATCGAGGGGCCGCTCCGCGTTGGGGGTGGAGGGGACGTCGACCAGGCCGTCGCGTTCCTCCTGGAGGTCGGTCCCCTGAGCCGGGTGGCGCAGGAGGTGGGACCGGCGGAGCGCGAGGCGGTGGTCGG
>JAZFWH010000283.1:0-30799 GCA_036482635.1 Myxococcota bacterium | reverse complement strand
GTCGACACCAACTCTCCCTACCTGTGTCGGGAGCTCCGCGCGCTGGGCGTCGACGTCGAGCGCGTGATCACCATCCCCGACGCGGTCGAGACGATCGCGGCCGAAGTCAAGACGATGAGTCAGTCCTACGACTTCGTCTTCACCTCCGGCGGGATCGGCCCCACCCACGACGACCTCACCATCGAGGGCGTGGCCGCTGCCTTCGGGCGGACCATCGAGTTCAGCGACTCGATCTCGGAGCGCATTCGCCGCGCCACCGGAGAAACGCCCTCGGAGAGTCAGCTCAAGATGGCCATGATCCCCGTCGGCGCGACGCTGCTCGACGCCGGGGACCTGTGGTTCCCGCTGGTGATCGTGGAGAACGTCTACATCCTGCCCGGCGTGCCCGAGCTGCTGCGCAAGAAGTTCGAATCGGTGCGCGAGCGGTTTCGCGGCGTGCCGTTCGTGCTCAAACGGGTCTACGTGAAGAGGCGCGAGAGCGAGATCGCGCCGGCGCTCAACGAGCTGCTCGTAGAGTTTCCCGAGCTGCTGCTCGGTTCCTACCCGCGCATCCAGCAGGAGTCATTCCAGGTGCTGCTGACGCTTGAGTCGCGCGACGCGGGCTACGTGCAGCGCGCCCTCGACTCGCTGCTGGCGCGCCTGCCGGCGGACGCGGTCCACAAGGTGGAGTAGCTGGACCCCGCCCAACGCGACGCATTGCTGGGCTGGCTGCCCTACGCGCACCCCGCGTGGATGGTGGTCTCGATCGCCGTCGCGGCGCTCGCACTGCGCGCCGGACTGGCCCTGCGGCGCGCGCGGCGCGCGAACCTGCGCCGCCCGCCCGCCATGCGCCGCAGCCACCTGCGCCTGGCCAAGCCGGCAGTGGCGCTGGTGCTGATCGGCTTCGTCGGCGGCCCGCTCTCGGCAGTGTTCCTGCGCGACTGGTCGCCGTTCGGGACGTTCCACGCGTTCGTCGGGCTCGCCGTCGCGGCGCTGTTCGCATCCGCGGCCGCGCTGGGCCACCGGCTCGAGGAGGGTCGCTCGCGCGCCCGGGACGCCCACGCCCTGCTGGGCGGCGCCGCGGTGCTGGCGGCGGCGATCGCTGCCGTGGCCGGCTTCATCCTGCTGCCCTGAACGGTTGCCAGCGGAGCTGGCCATTCACCGCCACCTGCGCGGGGACGGTTCGTCAGTCGATGGCGGGGAGGACGTCGACGTTGCGCTGGCGCAGCCAGTGGTCGGCCAGCACCAGGCACACCATGGCCTCGACCATGGGAACCGCCCGCGGCAGCACGCAGGGATCGTGGCGCCCGCGCGCCTCGAGCACCGTGGCGTCGCCTCCCCGGGTGGTGGTCTTCTGTGCCTTGGCGATCGTGGCGGTCGGCTTGAAGCCCACGCGCAGCAGCACCGGCTCGCCGTTGCTGATGCCGCCCTGCACCCCGCCCGAGCGGTTCGACGTGGTGCGGGGCCGGCCGTCCGCGCCGGGCACGAACGGATCGTTGTGTTCGATCCCGGTCATGCGCGTGCCCTCGAAGCCGCTGCCGATCTCGAAGCCCTTCGAGGCGGGCAGCGACAGCAGCGCCCGCGCCAGCTCCGCCTCGAGCTTGTCGAAGACCGGCTCGCCGAGCCCCGGAGGCACGCCTCGCGCCACGCACTCCACCACGCCGCCCAGCGAGTCGCCGCGGCGCCGCGCCGCGTCGATGCGCTCGGCCATCTCCGCCGCGGCGGAGGGCTCGGGGCAGCGCACGGGATTCGACTCGATCGCGTCGAGGGTCACGGCGTCGGAGTCGACCTTGGCCTCGACTTCGTGCACGCGGCGCACCCACGCCAGCACCTCGACCCCCGCGCCGACGCGCAGCAGCTTGCGCGCGATGGCCCCGGCGGCGACGCGGCCCACGGTCTCGCGGGCGCTGGCGCGGCCGCCGCCCTGCCAGTTGCGGATGCCGTCCTTGGCCTCGGTCGTGTAGTCCGCGTGCGACGGCCGGTACACGTCCTTCATCGCCTCGTACGCCTGGGGGCGCGCGTCCGTGTTGCGCACGACGATCGCGATCGGCGTGCCCAGGGTGTGGCCCTCGAAGACGCCCGACAGGATCTCGGCCGTGTCGGGCTCCTGGCGCGACGTGGTCAGCGAGCTCTGGCCGGGCCGCCGGCGATCGAGGTCGCGCTGGATCTCCTGCGCCGCCAGGGGCAGGCGCGGCGGGCAGCCGTCGACCACGACGCCCACGGCGCCGCCGTGGCTCTCGCCGAACGTGGCGATGCGGAAGACGCGTCCGAAGCTGCTGCTCATGGCTCGCTCAGGATAGGACCCTACTCGGGTCCCTGCACCGCCGCGCGGTCGAGCGCGAGCTTCAGCGCCTTGCGGGTGACCGCCGCCTGGGGGAGCGACGCGAGGCGGCTCGGGGCCAGCCAGCGGTGGGCGTCGAAGCCGTTCAGGCGGATCCGACCCGCCGCGGTGTTGCAGCGGAAGACGTGGAGCCGCAGCCGGCGGTGGCTGAAGACGTGCTCCACCTCGCCGGCGCGTTCGGTCCGGGCGACCGAGAGCCCGACGCGCTCGCGCAGGGCGCGCGCGATCCCGTCGGCGGGCGGCTCGCCGCTCGCCAGCTCCGCGCCCGGGAGATCCCATAGGCCCCCGAGCAGACCGTCCGCTGGCCGGCGCACCGCGAGCGCCCGGCCCCGCCGCAGCACCAGTGCCGCGACGCCCTCGACGGGACGCGGCGCGGCCCGCTTCGCCGTCACCGGCAGCGACTCCGGATCCCCCGCGCGGTACGCCGCGCAGTGGCGCAGCAGCGGGCAGGTCGGACAGCGCGGGGCGCGAGGCGTGCACACCCGCGCGCCCAGCTCCATCAGCGCCTGGTTCAGCAGGCCCGGCTGGGGGCCGCGCGCCAGCGCGGCGGACTCCTCCCACAGCCGCCGGGCGACCCGGGCGCTGCGCACGTCCTCGCGGATGTCGTGCAGGCGCGTCAGCACCCGGGCTGCGTTGCCGTCCACGACCGGCTCGGGGCGGTCGAAGGCGATCGACGCAATGGCGCCCGCGGTGTAGCGGCCGACGCCGGGCAGCGCGCGCAGGTGCTCGACGTTGTCGGGAACCTCTCCGCCGTGCCGCTCCGCAACCAGCCGGGCCGCGGCGTGGAGGTTGCGCGCGCGCGAGTAGTAACCGAGCCCCGCCCAGGCGCCGAGCACGTCGTCCAGGTCGGCGCTGGCGAGCGCCGCGACGTCGGGGAAGCGCTCCAGGAAGCGTTCGTAGTACGGGATGGCGGTCTCGACCCGGGTCTGCTGGAGCATCGCCTCGGAGACCCAGATGGCATAGGGGTCCCGGGTGGCGCGCCAGGGCAGCTCGCGGCGGTTGGCGCGATACCAGGCGAGCAGAGCGCGGCGCACGGCCTTCACAGCGAGACCGGAAGGGAGCGCTCGACGGTGATCGAGCGCGCGGTCACCCGCGCGCCGAAGGCGAGGATCTCGACGCCGCGGCGCGCGGCCGCGCGCAGCGTCGCGGCGTAGTCGGGATCGATGCGCTCGGCGGGTGCCACGCGCTCGCAGTCGGCGCGCTGCACCAGGTACAGGAGCACGGCGCGGTCCCCGCCGCGTCGCAAGCGCATCAGTGCTTCCAGGTGGCGCCGCCCGCGCTCGGTGACGCTGTCTGGGAACAGCGCGAGCTTCCCCTCGGCCAGCGTCACGCTCTTCACCTCCACGTACGCGGCCCGCCGGTCCCGCGCGTGCCCCGACAGCCGGAAGTCGAGGCGCGAGCCGCCGCCCACCCGCACCTCGCGCTCCAGCCGGGCGTAGCCCGCCAGCGCCGGAAGCACCTGGGCGCTCAGGGCGCGAGCCGCCACGGCGTTCGCACGGCCGGTGTGCACACCCACCCAGGTGCGCCCGACGCGCACCATCTCCAGGGTGTGGCGCAGCTTGCGGTGCGGATCGTCGCTCTCCGAGCAACGCACCGCCGCTCCGGGGCGGTCCAGGCCGAGCATGCTGCCCGGGTTGGGACAGTGCACGGTGAGGGTGCGGCCGTCCTCGGTCTCGACGTCGGCGAGGAAGCGCTTGTAGCGCCGTACCAGACGCGCCCGCAGGTGCGCGTCGATCCCGATGCCTACCCGCCCGAGGGGTGCAGGCGGTCGTCGATGTGCGAGCGCACCCATTTCGGGTCCCACCACTCGAGCGGGTCGACGTAGGTCTGGCCGACCAGCAGCGCGAAGTGAAGGTGGTCACCGCCGGCGAGACCCGTCGCACCGGAGCGGCCCAGGCGCTGGCCCTTGGCGACCGCGTCGCCCACGGCCACGTCGATCTGCGAGAGGTGGGCGTACAGCGAGGACAGGCCGAGGCCGTGGTCGACCAGTACGCAGCGCCCGTAGATGCCGAGCTCTCCGGCGAACAGCACCCGGCCGGCGTTGGCCGCCGTCACGGTCGCCCCCTTCGTGGACGCCAGGTCGAATCCGTAGTGGGTCGCTTCGGAGATCGCTTCTCCGCTCACCAGGTAGCGGCGCTTCTCGGCGAAGCGGCTGGTTACCTTCGAGTTGCGCAGCTGTTCGAAGGCGCCGTCCCAGAGCCGCTGCTGCGACGAGTCCGCGGTGATCTCGCGGATGCGCGCCTCGTTGGCGTCGCGCACCCGGGTGTTGATCTCGCGAAACGCCTCGGCCGGATCGGTGGCGTCGATCTTCTCCGCCGCCGCCAGCCTGCGCACGGTGGTGTCGAGGAAGCTGGGCGGCAGCCTGACGTCGCCGCTCGGGAAGGAGCGCTCCTTCACCACCGCAGGCCAGCCGGCGGTCGCGGCGTTGCCGGCGGCGTCCTCGGCGACCACGAGGATCACGGGCTTGGCGGGCGCGTCGGTCGAGACGGCGAAGAGCGCCACGCGGTACTGGCGCGACGCCGCGGCCGGCTGGGCCGGCTCGCCCTCGCCGAAGCGCGCGCGCCACTCCTCGGCGCTGGTGGCGCTCTCGGCCTGGTCCCCGCTCTGGGGCGGGCCCGAGGGCAGCGGGAAGCCTCGGTAGAAGGTGTCGCCGACGCTGACCCCATCCCGGGCGACCGGCTCGGAGACGCTGTAGACCACGGCGCCGGATCCGCCGCGGGTCACGTAGGTGAGTCCGCTGGCGACTTCGATGCGCGGCGGCTCGAGATCGACGACCACCGGGATGTCGACCCGCGTCTCGTTGCCACCGAGGCCGCGCCACGACCAGTCGCTCACCGACACGCGCAGGAAGCCGCTGCCCTCGGCCAGGTCGAGCGGCCCGGCCTCGATGCGCACCTCGACGGGCTGCGGCTCGGGGCTGCCCTGACCGCCCAGCAGCCAGTTGCCCGGATAGCGCTCGTCGAGCAGCAGCACCTCGCCGCGCGGGTGCTCGAGCACGACCTGCACGCGGCGCAGGCCGGAGCCCTGGTCGGCGACCTGGAGCTCCACGCTGCGGCCGCCCGCGCCCAGGGCGACGGATTCGGGGGCGTCGACCGTGGGTGCCGACCCCTCCGCCCGGAGCCACACGGCGCCGCCGCCGCCCGCCGCCAGCAGCAGGAAGAGAACGAAGGCCGTGCTCCGACCGGCGTTGCCCCTCACGAACCCCCCGGCCGCCCCGGGTGGGACGGCAGCGGCAGTCTACCGAGCGGATTGACGTCGCGCCCGGGCTCGCCCATCCTCCGCCCCTCTCGCGCACAGCACGGAGTCGGGATGTCCAGGCTGCGCCGCATCGTCCTGGTTCGCCACGGCGAAACCGTCGGCAACTCGAGCGTTCGCTTCCACGGCAGCGGCGACGTGGCGCTCTCGGACCCGGGGCGGGTCCAGATGCGCGCGGTGTCGCGTGAGCTGCTCGGGGAGGTGGTCGACCTGGTGGTGGCGAGTCCGCTGCGCCGCTCCTGGGAGGCCGCTCGCATCATCTCGGGAGGGGCGCGGGTGCGCCTGGAGGCGGACTTCCGCGAGATCGACTTCGGGCGCTGGGAGGGCATGACCGCCCAGGAGATCGAGGCCTCCGACCCGGTCCTCTACCAGGACTGGCAGGCCCGCGCGACGGGCTTCGAGTTCCCGGAAGGCGAGCGGCGCGACGCCTTCCGCGAGCGCGTGCAGCGCGGCCTCGAGCGGCTGCTGACCGGCTCCGCCGCGGGCGTACTGGTCGTCGCCCACAAGGGCGTGATTCGCGCCATCGCCGAGCAGCTGCTGGAGAAGCCGCTGCAGGACGGCCAGCCCGAGATCGGCGGCCTGCTGACCCTCACCCGGGCGGGCGATGGGCCCTGGTTCCAGGGCCGGCGCTCGAGCGACCCGCAGGGTCTGGACGAAGCGGACTAGCCCTCCGCGGACTCGCGCAGCCGGGCCACCACGCTGTAGTCCTCGAGGGTCGTGGTGTCGCCCACCGTCTCGCGGCCGGAGGCGATGTCGCGCAGCAGCCGCCGCATGATCTTGCCCGAACGCGTCTTGGGCAGGGCGTCGGTGAAGCGGATGTCCGCCGGCTTCGCGATGGCCCCGATCTGGCGGCTCACGTGCCTACGCAGCTCGTCTTTCAGCGCCCCGTCGACCCGAGCGGTTCCCTTGGGTGTGACGAAGGCCACGATGGCCGTGCCCGTGATGTCGTCGGGCCGACCCACCACCGCCGACTCCGCCACGTCGGCGTGGGAGACCAGCGCGCTCTCCACCTCCATCGTCCCAATGCGGTGCCCCGAGATGTTCATCACGTCGTCGATGCGCCCCATGATCCAGAAGTAGCCGTCCTTGTCGCGGTGGGCGCCGTCGCCGGTGAGGTAGGTGTTTCGGTACTTGCTCCAGTACTGCTCCCGGAAGCGCGCGGTGTCGCCCCAGATGCCGCGCAGCATGCCCGGCCAGGGCTTCCGCACCACCAGGAAGCCGCCGTCGGGAGGGCGCGCCGGCTTTCCCTTCTCGGTGTAGACCTCGGCGTCGACGCCCGGAAAGGGGAGGGTCGCAGAGCCGGGTTTGGTCACAACCGCGGAGGGCAGGGGCGTGATCAGGATGCCGCCGGTCTCCGTCTGCCACCAGGTGTCGACGATCGGGCAGCGCTTGCCGCCGATCACGCGGTAGTACCACATCCAGGCCTCGGGATTGATCGGCTCGCCGACGGTTCCCAGCAGTCGCAGGGACGAGAGGTCGTGCTTCTTGGGGTGCTCGTCGCCCAGCCGCACGAAGGTGCGGATCGCCGTCGGCGCGGTGTAGAAGACACTGACGCCATACTTTTCGACAATGGCCCAAAGGCGATCGGGCCCGGGGTAGGTGGGCACGCCCTCGTACATCACGGTGGTGACGCCGTTGGCGAGGATGCCGTAGACAACGTAGGAGTGGCCGGTGACCCAGCCGATGTCCGCAGTACACCAGTAGGTGTCGTCCTCCTTCAGGTCGAAGATCGCATGCGCGGTCGCCGTCACGTGGGTCAGGTAGCCGCCCGTGGTGTGCAAGATGCCCTTGGGCATTCCCGTGGTGCCGCTCGTGTAGAGAATGAACAGGGGGTGCTCGGCGTCGAGCTTGGCAGGGGGGCACTTGCTGGACGCATCGGCCATCAGCTCGTGCCACCAGTGATCGCGGCCCGCGGCCATCGGCGTGGGCTCGCCGGTCCGCTTGACCACCACGGCGTTCTCGACGCACGGCGTCCCCTGTAGCGCTTCGTCCACCACGGGCTTGAGTGCGTGGGGCTGGCCGCGCCGGTAGCCGCCGTCGGCCGTGACCACCAGCTTCGCGCCCGCGTCGTTGATGCGGTTGCGCAGGGACTCGGCCGAGAAGCCGCCGAACACCACGCAGTGGGGCGCCCCGATGCGGGTGCAGGCGAGGATCGCGATCGCAAGCTCGGGGATCATCGGCATGTACACGGCGACGCGGTCGCCCTTCTTCACGCCGAGACCCTTCAGCACGTTGGCGAACTTGCAGACCTCGCGGTGCAGCTCGCCGAAGGTGAGCACGCGCGAGTCGCCGGGTTCACCCTCCCAGATGATGGCGGCCTTGTTGCGGCGCCAGGCGTTCTTGCCTTCCAGGTGCCGGTCGAGGCAGTTGTAGGAGACGTTCAGCTTGCCGCCGACGAACCACTTGGCGAAGGGCGGCTTCCACTCGAGCGTCTTCTTCCAGGGCGAGAACCAGCTGACGTACTCGCGCGCCATCTGCGCCCAGAAGCGTTCGGGCCGCTTGGCCCCGAGCCGGCGGTACTCGGCGACGGTCTGTTTGCTCCAGTTGGCGCGCTTCGCGAAGGCGGCTGATGGCGCGAAGACTCGCTTTTCCTTGAGCAGGGATTCGATGTCCGCCATCTCAGGCGTCCGAGACCAGCGCTTCGACCTCGTCCGGGTCCTTGGGGATCGCTGCGGTCAGGTTTTCGTAGCCCTCGGAGTTGATCACCACGTCGTCCTCGATGCGGACTCCGATGCCGCGGAAGCGCGGATCCGCCGCCTGGTCTTCCTTCGCCACGTAGATCCCCGGCTCGACGGTCAAGGCCATGTTGGCTTCGAGCGGCCGGTGTTCCCCGTCGGTCCGGTAGCTGCCGGCGTCGTGCACGTCGAGGCCGAGCCAGTGGCTCGTGTGGTGCATGTAGTAGCGTCGGTGCGCCTCGTTCTCGATGAGCTGATCGACGTCGCCCGAGAGGATCTTCAGCTCGACCATGCCTTCTACCAGGCGTCGGACCGCCGCGTCGTGGATGTCCGCCAGCGTCTTGCCGGGCATACACTGTTCCAGGCCGGCGAGCTGAGCTTCGACGACCAGCTCGTACAGGGCGCGGCCCGGTCCGGAGAAGCTGCCGCCGACCGGGTAGGTGCGCGTGACGTCCGACGCGTAGCCCTCGAGCTCGGCGCCCGCGTCGATCAGGACGAGCTCCCCGTCGCGCAGCTTCTGGTCGTTGGCGATGTAGTGGAGCACGGTGGCGTTGGAGCCCCCACCCACGATCGTGGTGTACGCCGAGCCGCACGCCCCCCGGCGGCGGAAGGTGTATTCGATCACCGCTTCGAGCTCGTACTCGTGGACCCCAGTGTGGGCGAGCTTCGCCGCCGCCGCGTGCGCCTCGCGCGTGACCGCGGCCGCGCGCCGCATGATGTCGAGCTCCGCGGGCTCCTTGAAGAGCCGCATCTCGTGGACGATCGAGCGCGGATCCACGATGGCCTCGGCGGGCGTGACCCCCAGGCGCGAGCGCAGGCGAACGTCCTCCAGGGTCTCGGCGATCACGGCGTCGAAGGCGGGCGACCGGCCCAGGACGTGGTAGATGCGCTTCACCTTGCGGACGAGCTCGGGAAGGTGCTTCGGGAAGTCGGGGGCGGGCTGCGCCTCGTCGGCCGCGTAGTCGCGCAGCGCGCCCTCCACCCCCGGGCGGTAGCCAGTCCAGACCTCCGAGTCCGGGTCGCGGGGCTCCACGTAGAGGCTGTAGTCGGGCCCGCCGTCGGTGCGCAGTACGGCGATCGCGTTGGGGTGGTCGAAGCCGGTCAGGTACCAGAAATCGCTGTCCTGCCGGAACGGGTAGTGGGTGTCGCGCGAGCGGGTGACGAGGCCGGCGCCGAGAAAGATCGCGACGGCATCCGGCCCCATGGCCTTCCGGACCCGTTGGCGGCGTTCCGCAAACACGGCGCGATCTTAGCAGGCGGAGGGCGGGCTCAGCCGCGCACTCACGGCAGGTCGCTGCACACCACGGTCACGCCGCCGCAGTGCGTCGCGCACAATCGCTCGCCCACCAGCACAGCCGTGTAGTACAGGCCCCCCCCCTCGAGGGAGGGCAGGCGCAGCGAGCGCACCGCCCCGGAGCGCTCGGCGACGTGGACCCAGCCGCTCCAGCGCGACACCACAGCGCTGCCGTTGGCCAGCTGGATGTCCTGGGCGAAGTCGGCCCCGCTGACGAAGGCGTCGTCGAGCAGCAGGCGCAGCTCGTGCTCTCCGGGCGCCGGCACCACGCGCAGGAAGAGCTGGCCCGCCTCGACCTCGGCCATGTAGCCGGTGCCGTCGTCGCCGAACGCCACGAACTGGATCTCGGGGTGCGCGATGCGGCGCTTCTCGTTGCCCTTCAAGTCGAGTACGTAGGTGTCGTGGCGGATGGTGCCGCCGGGCTCCTCGGGCAGGAGGTCGGTCGTGACCCAGATCTCGCCGCGCAGCGGGTCGTAGGCGACGCTCTTCGGAGCCACCGTGAACCCCGCCGGGGACCTCAGCGGCAGCTCGGCCGCGCGCCGCCCGTCCGGGTCGATCACGACCACCGCGCCGGGCTGCCCGGGGCCCGAGGTGTACCGCGTGGCGAGGACGCTGCCGTCCGGCCCGGGCGCCAGCTCATTGAGCCCCGTGCCCAGCGCCCCGAGGCGCCGCACCCCCCCGGTCGACAGATCCACCACGCCCGCCGGCTCGAAGTAGGTGGTGAACCAGAGCCGCCCCTCCGGATGGACGAGCACGTCCCAGACGCCGGAGCGGTCGCCGGGACGGCCCACCACGATGGGCTGAAGGAGCTGCTCCCGCCGCAGGTCGAAGCGGCCGATCAGCGTGGGGCCGGGCTGCTCCAAGTCCGCCCGCGGCTCCCGGCCGGCCGCTTCGAAGGCCGACCAGAAGGCGGACTGGCCGAAAAACAGGATGTCGCCGCGCCGGGTGCCGAACCAGGCGCAGTAGCGCTCGGTCGCGCTGGGGGCCGGCGCGGTGTGGACGGAGGCCAGCTCGCCGGGGAAGAGTGGGACGCAGGCGATCGGGACGCCGACCAGGGCCCCAGCCGCGATGGCGGTGGACCTGCCAACCCAAGCTGCCCTGCAAATTCTGTTGGCACCCCTCCTAACCATACAGATACAAATCAGAAATTCGTTCAAGGTGCGTAGGAACCCGTGAAATCGCCGTTCGGTGCCGCCCGAGGATGCGCCCCCCGCACGGCGCGTGCCCGGCCGTTTGCTCAGCATATCAAGGACTTACGGGGCGACGGCTGCGACCGGCAATTGGCACGCATCCTGCTACGCAAGGTGGAACGGACGATCTGGGAAAGGGCTCGCCGGCTGTCACTGGGCGCGCACAACCGGCGGGCCCCGCCCCTTGCTCCCTGAGCGTCGAAAGCAGGCGCATTCCCTGAAACGGCACCCCGCCTTCTCAGGGTGTTCGGGGGCCAGATCGGCCAGATCCCCCCGGCAGGCAGGTATCGCGCCGGGGGGATCTCTTTTACGCCTTCGCCTCGTCCGCGGCCTGGCTGGCAGCGGTCACCTCGGCGCCGAACTCCCGCAGGAACCATCGCTTCAGCTCGGGTAGCTCCTCGAGGTCCTCGGGCTTGCCGGGAGCGCGCCAGGCGATCACCTCCAGCACCGCGTTCGGGCACAGCACGCCCGGGTCCATCTCGAGCTGCGCGGCCCGTTCCGTGCGCCATCGCTTCAGCGATGCGAGCCGGTGCTCGGCGCGGCGGTCGATGCGCCGCCGCCCGCCCGACGGCGAGCTCGCGGGAAGCTTGGGAATCGGGCCGTGGTCCGTCTTCCTCCCAGTGCGCACGGCGGCCATGACGTCGCGGCCCAGGCGGCGCAGGAGCAGGTCGGTGATCCCCTTGATCTCGCCCAGCTCGGCGAGCTTGCGCGGCTTCCGCTGGGCGATCTCCAGCAGCGTCCGGTTGCCCAGCACCTTGAAGGGCGGCCGGTCCATCTCGCGGGCCCGGGCGTCGCGCATCAGGTAGAGCTCGCGAAGCACGGCCAGGCCCTTGGAATCCAGGCGCCGCGCGCCCTTCACGCGCAGGTAGCCGAGCGCGTCGAACTCGCGATTGGGCCACTTGCGGCGCGCCAGGCCCTCGAACTCTTCCTGCGCCCATTGCAGTCGCTTGGCGCTGCGCAGCTCGCGGTGCAGCGTCTCGGCCAGCGAGATCAGGTAGAGCACGTCGGCCGCCGCGTAGCTGAGTTGGCTCGGTCGTAGCGGGCGGCGAGACCAGTCCGAGCGCTGCTCGTCCTTCGGGAGAGTCACACCAAAGTGTCGCTCGGTGAGACCCGCCAGGCCGACCGAGCCGTAGCCGAGCAGCTGCGCACTGATCATGGTGTCGAACAGGTTGTCGAAGTCGAAGGAGCAATCGCGCTTGAGCACGAACAAGTCGTACTCCGCCGCGTGGAAGATCTTGCGGATGTCCGGCGAGGCGAAGACCGGACCGAGCGGCGAGAGCTCACCGGGTCCGCCGAACGCGAGGGGGTCGATCAGGTAGATGTGTCGGCGCGTCGCCACCTGCACGAGGCATGTTTTGTCGAAGTAGTGGTAGAAGCTGTCCGCCTCCGTGTCGAAGGCGAGCACCTTCTCGGCGAGCAGGTCCTGGGCGAGCGCGTCCAGGTCCGCTCGGCTTGCGATGACTTCGTAGTCCGCCAATCGCGGCCTCAAATCCTCGATGGCCTTCCCCCAGGCGGCCTGGGGGAACGCGAGCAGAGGGAGATCGTCTGAAAAGGCTGCGGCCTGACGCCGTGGAGGGCCCAAAGCGGCGCCAGCGCCATCCTAGCCAAGCGCCGCGGTGCTGGAAAGCGGACTCTGCGGGGTTGCGCGCTCCTATACTCGCGCCATGCCCAGCGCGGGAGTCGGGATATCGAGCGGCCTGGACGCGCGCTCGGCGGCCGAGCAGGCCGCCGGCGCGGCCCTGGCCGGAGCGGGCGGCCGTGCGGACGCGGCGCTGCTGTTCGCCACACCCGCCTACGCGGCGACCATGCCCGAACTGCTCGACGCCGCGGTGGAAACCCTGGGCACCGAGGCGGTGGTGGGCGCCTCGGGCCACGGCGTGGTGGGCAGCGGCGCGGAGCACGAGGGCGGGGCCTGCGTGGCGGTGCTGGCCCAGTCCGGACTGGAGGCGCAGCCCTTCCTGCTCCCCGATCTGCGGGGGGAGGAGGCCGAGGCGGGGGAGGAGATCGCCGCGCGCCTGGGCGGGCCCCCGCGGCCCGAAGACCTGGTGGTCGTGCTGCCCGACCCGCGCGGCCTGCGCGCCGAGCCCCTGCTCCAGGGCCTGCAGAAGGCCCTGGGACCGGCCCGGCTGGTGGGCGCGGGCGCCGGCGATCCGATTTCGGGCCCGCCGCTCCAGTGGTTGGGCCGGCGCATCGAGAGCGGGGCGCTGGCGGGCATCGCGCTGCGCGGGGGCCGGCCGCCGCGCATCGGCGTGACCCAGGCCTGCCGGCCGGCGACCGAGCTGCTCACGGTGACCCGCTCCGAGGGCCACTGGATCCTCGAGCTCGATGGCCGCCCGGCGCTGGACGTCTACTGCGAGGTCGCACGCGCGCCCCTGGCGGACGATCTGCAGCGCGCCGCCGCCTTCCTGCTGGTGGCCTTGCCCCGCGACTGCGAATCGCCGCTGCGACCCGGCGGCTACCTGGTGCGCCACGTGGTGGGCTTCGCCCCGGAGCAGCGCGCGTTCGCGCTGCCCGAGGCGGTCAGGCGCGGCCAGCGGATCGCGCTGGTCCAGCGCGATCCCGACGCGGCCCGCGAGGACATCAAGGCAATGCTCTCTCAGCTGGGGGGTCATCGCCCCATCCTGGGGCTCTACTTCAACTGCTGCGCCCGCGGCTCGTCGTTTTTCGGGGTCGGCGGCCTCGAGGCGGCCTACATCGAGCGCGCCTTCGGCCAGGCGCCGATCGCCGGCATGTTCGGCTCCTGCGAGATCGGCCCGATCGGAGACTCGACCGAGCTCCTCACCTATACCGGCGTTCTGGCCCTGATCGACGAGTAGCCTTCGGGGCGACCCGCCCGCGCCGGCGGGTCACCTCGGACATTGAATGTTCCGTATAACGGAACTAGATTCCGCCATATGGAACATATGAGTGCCGTCGACAAGGCCGTCGAGCTGCTCTTCCACCTCCACCGCGCTCCCGACGCCCAGGGCGTGACCCGCATCGGGCGCGCCCTGGGCCTGCCGAAATCGAGCGCCCATCGCCTGCTCACCGCGCTCGGGCGGCGAGGTCTGGTCGAGCGCGATCCCCGCGGTCGTTACGCGCCGGGGATCGGCCTGGTGGCGCTGGGCCTGGGGGCGCTCCAGCGAGAGCCCGCGGTGGTTGCGGCCCGCTCCGTGCTGGCGGCCGAGGCGGACGCCCTGGGCGAGACCGTGTTCCTGGTGGGGGCCCGCGGCGACCGGCTGGTGGTGCTCGACAAGGTCGAGGGCACGGGCTTCCTGCGCGCCGCGCCGCAGGTGGGCTCGAGCGTACCCGTGCATGCCACCGCCGTGGGCAAGCTCTTCCTCGCCCATGCCGGCGACGAGATCGCACCGCCCGCCGGGCCGCTGCGGCGCTTCACCGAGCGCACCCGGACCGACGCGCGGGGCCTCGCCGCCGAGGTGGCGCTGGCGCGCGAGCGGGGCTTTGCCGAGAACCGGGAGGAGTGGATCCCCGGCCTCTGGGTGGTGGCGGCCCCGGTGCTCGTGCGCGGCCGGATCCTGGCCGCGGTGGCGGTCGCCGCGTCGGTGCCGCGCATGGAGTCGCTCGGATCGATCCGCGTGGCGCGGCGCGCACAGGGCGCGGCCGGGCGCATCGCGAGCCGGCTCGAGGGCGCTGCCCCGTGAAGGTCTGGATCGACGGGCGCGTGGTCGACGGCGACGAGGCCCGCGTTCCCGTCACCGACCACGGACTGCTCTACGGCGACGGCCTGTTCGAGGGCATCCGCGTGTACGGGGGCCGTGTCTTCCGCCTGGAGGCGCACATGGCGCGCTTCGCGGCCGGCGCCCGGACGCTGGGTCTCGAGCTGCCCGGCGGCCCCGAGCGCATGCGGGAGATCGTGCTCGAGACCGCGCGCGCCTACGCAGCCGACGACGCCTACGTGCGGCTGATCGCGACCCGCGGCGACGGCGGACTCGGTGTCGACCCCACCACCTGCCCCAGCCCCCGCGTCATCTGCCTGGCGGACCGCGTGTCGATCTACCCCCCCGAAGCGATCGCGCGGGGCATCGCGCTCGTCACGGCGAGCGGCCGGCGCCCGCCCCCCGACGCCCTCGACCCGCGGGTCAAGAGCTTGAACTACCTGGGCAGCGCCCTGGCCAAGCTCGAAGCGCGCCAGCGGGGAGCCGACGAGGCGCTGCTGCTGAACGGTGCCGGCATGGTCGCGGAGGCCAGCGTCGCCAACGTCTTCGTCCACCGCGATGGAACGCTGCTCACGCCCCCGGCGAGCGACGGGGCACTCGAGGGGATCACGCGCGACGCGGTGCTGCGGCTCGCGGACGAGCTCGGGATTCCCGCCCGCGAGAAGACGCTCGGCCGCTTCGATTTCTTCGCGGCGGACGAGGCCTTCCTGACCGGCAGCGGCGCGGGCATCGTCCCGATCCGCTCGCTCGATGGCCGGGACCTGGGCCGCGGTGTGCCGGGCCCCGTCTACGCGAAAATCGCGGCCGCCTTCGGCGAGGCCACCGTGCGGCTCGGGACTCCCTTATAGTCTGTCGTCCGCGCGGGCCCCCCGCCGAGAGGAAGCGTGCGCTGGTCCCAGGCCTTCATTCCGACCCTGCGCGACGATCCGGCCGACGCCGAGGCGGTGAGCCACCGCCTGCTGGTGCGCGGCGGCTTCGTGCGGCAGCTCATGTCGGGGGTGTACTCGCTGCTCCCGCTGGGCTTTCGCGTGTGTCGCAAGATCACCGCCATCGCCCGCGCCGAGATGGAGGCCATCGGCGCCCAGGAGTTCCAGCTCCCGACCCTCCATCCCGGGGAGCTGTGGCGGCGCACCGGGCGCTGGCAGTCGATCGGCGAGGAGATGTTCCGCCTTCAGGACCGGCGCCAGACCGACCTGGCGCTGGCCATGACCCACGAGGAGGTCTTCGCGGCCATCGCCTCCGAGCTGCGCAGCTACCGCCAGCTTCCCCAGATCTGGTTCCAGATCCAGACGAAGTTCCGCGACGAACCGCGCCCCAAGTCCGGCCTGCTGCGCGTACGCGAATTCATCATGAAGGACTCCTACTCCCTGGGCCTGGATTCCGAGAGCCTCGACCGCGCCTTCCAGCGCCACTTCGAAGCGTACCGGCGAATCTTCTCGCGCTGCGGCGTCGAGACGCTCGCCGTGGAGGCGTCCTCCGGAATCATGGGCGGGGGCGAGTCCATCGAGTTCATGGTGCCGAGCGAGGCCGGCGAGGACCTGATCGTCTCCTGCGCCGCCTGCGGCTACGCCGCGAACGTCGAGAAGGCGACGTCCACGCTACCCGCGGCGGAGGACGCACCCGGCCCCGCGACCCCCGAGAAGTTCGCGACGCCGGGCGTGCGCAGCATCGAAGACCTGGCCCGCTTCGCAGGCGGGGCGCCGGCGGAGCGCCAGGTAAAGACGCTGGTCTACGTCCTGGACGGCGAGACGGCGTTGGTGCTGCTGCGCGGAGACCACGCCCTCGTCGAGCAGAAGCTGCAGGACGCCACGGGCTGCACGGCGTTGCGCCCCGCAAACGAAGGAGAGATCCGTGCGGCGCTGGGCGCGTCGGCGGGCAGCCTGGGCGCCGTCGGCGTCGCGGGGCGGCGCGTTCTGGCGGACCCGGCCCTGCGCGGTCGCCGCGACATGGTGACCGGCGCCAACGCGGACGAGTTCCACCTGCGCGGCGTGGAGGTCGAGCGCGACATCCGGGTCAGCGAGTGGGTCGACCTGCGCGAGGTGTGCGCCGGCGAGGCCTGCCCGATGTGCGACGCGGTCCTCGCCGTGGGCAAGGCGATCGAGGTGGGGCACATCTTCAAGCTGGGAACGCGCTTCTCCGAGGCCCTCGGTGCGGCGGTGCTGGACGAATCGGGCGCCTCGCGACCGATCGTGATGGGCTCCTACGGCATCGGCATCGAGCGCGCCATGGCCGCGGTGGTGGAGCGCTGTCACGACGAGGCCGGCATGGTCTGGCCGATGTCGGTGGCTCCCTTCGAAGTGGTCGTGACCGTGCTGAATCCGAAGGACGCCGGGCCGAGCGACGCCGGCAACGCCTTGTACGACGCCCTGATCCAGGAGGGGATCGAAGTCCTGATCGACGACCGGGACGAGCGCCCGGGCGTCAAGTTCAACGACGCGGACCTGATCGGGATTCCGTATCGCGTCACCGTGGGGCCGAAGGGACTCAAGGACGGGAAGATCGAGATCACCCGGCGGCGCGGTCGCGAATCGCGCAGCGTGGACCTGCACAAGGCGGCCTCCGTCGTGACCGAGGCGGTTCTCGAAGAGCGCAACGCTGCGCACCGCGTGTGACCCCGGCGCGCGCGTCCCAGGGACCGCTCGTCCACCTGATCGACGGGTCGGTCTACATCTTTCGCGCCTACTATTCGTTGCCCTCGATGAGCGCGCCCGACGGGACGCCCACCCACGCCGCCTACGGATTCGCCAACACGTTGATCAAGTACCTGACGGAGCGGCGCCCCACGCACCTGGCGGTGGCCTTCGACTACTCGACGGAGAGCTTTCGCAACCAGCTCGAACCCGACTACAAGGCCCAGCGCGGCGACCCGCCCGAGGACCTCGAGCCGCAGTTCGAGCTCTGCACCCGGGTCGCCGAGGCGCTCGGGATCCCCACCTTCGAGGTGGAGGACTTCGAGGCGGACGACCTGATCGCCACCCTCGCCACCAGGCTGGTGAAGAAGGGGGCGCGCGTCTCGGTCGTCAGTGTCGACAAAGACCTGGCCCAGCTCGTACGCGAGGACGGTCGCGTCGTGTGCCACGACCTGGCGCGCGACGCGACCCTGGACGCCGACGGGGTGCGCGCGAAGTTCGGCGTCGACCCGGCGCAGATTCCCGACTACCTGGGGCTGGTGGGCGACGCGGTCGACAACCTGCCGGGCGTGCCCGGCGTGGGGCCGGTGGGCGCGGCCGCGGCGCTGCGTGCCTTCGGCCGCATCGAGGCGATGCCGGCGGACGCCGCCGCGTGGCGCGCGACCGGCGTGCGCGGCGCCGTGCGCCTCGGCGAGCGCATACACGCGCACCGCGAGCGGGCGCTGCGCACCCGCTCACTCGCGGAGCTGCGCCGCGACGCGCCGGGGGTCGCCGCCGATCTGCGGCGACTCGCGTACCGGGGCGCCGACAGGCGGCGAGTCGCCGCCCTGTGCGAGGATCTCGGGTGGGGTCGGATCGCCACGCGAATACCCCGCTGGCAGGAGAAGTGATTCCCGCGACGTCGGCCCAGGTCGTGGCTGCAACCCCACGGACTCGGCTTCGCGCGATTCGTGGCTCGGTCGGGCGTGCCGCCGGTTTGCGGGTAAGATGGGCGCGGCACCGATCTCGATCGAAGGAGGACCGCAATGGAAATCTTCAGCATGGAAGGGTGGTACTTCCTGCTCCGCTGGTTTCACTTCCTGGCCGGGATCACCTGGATCGGGATCCTCTACTACTTCAATTTCATTCAGACCCCGTTCTTCGGCACCGACCTGGGCGGCAAGGCGCGAGCTCCGATGACGCGCGGCCTGGTCCCCAGCGCGCTGTGGTGGTTCCGCTGGGGCGCGATGATCACGTTCATTACGGGCGTGCTGATCCTGCTCACCAAGCTCGGTCACGACCGGGTGCTGCTGTCGAGCGGCTACATGACGCTTATCCTGACCGGCGCTCTGATGGGCACGCTCATGTGGGCCAATGTGTGGTTCATCATCTGGCCGGCGCAAAAGGTGGTGATCGCCAACGCCGAGAAGGTCGCCGGGGGCGGCGCGGCCGATCCCAGCGCCGCCGCGCGCGCCGCGCGCGCCGGTCTCTCCTCCCGGACCAACACCCTGTTCTCGATCCCGATGCTCTTCTTCATGGCGGCGGCGACCCACTTCCCGTCGCTCACCTCGGGGCTGAACACCATGGGCGGCGGCAACCTGACCGCCTATTGGCTGATCGCTCTGGTCGCAATCGGGCTGGTGGAGGCGAACTCCCTGGTGGGCCCCGGGCTGCCCACGCAGAAGCCGCTCGCGACGGTCAAGGGCACCCTCCACGCGGGCTTCGGCCTCACCGTCGTGCTCTATCTGCTCGGGGCGTTCCTGCTCTGAGCGGGGCGGGGTGCCCGGGTCAGCCGCCGGGCTGGGCCAGGTACGCGGCCAGATCGTCGATCGAGTCGGCGAGGTACTTGAACTTCGGCATGGCGCCGCCCTCACGCCGGGGCGTGTAGCCCGGCGGGTATGCTCCGCGCAGCAGCTTGGCTTCCAGCAGCTCGCGCGTCGCGCCCGCCACGGGCGGTCCGAGCGAGCCCTCTCGCGACGGGTCGGCGCTGTGGCAGGCGATGCACACGTTCTGGTAGACGTGCCGCCCGCGCTCCGCCGCAGTGGTCTGCTGCGCCGGCTCGTCGCTGCAGGCCGCCGTCGCGGCGACCGCCGCCAGCTGGATCCACGTCCCCCGCCCGCGCTTCCGCATGGGCGCCCAGCGTAGCCGGCCCACTGCCCGTCCTGGTAGACACCCGGCCGCGCGCCGGTACAGTCGCCGGGCATGCCGCGCCCCGGCCGCTGGCTCACCTTCGCGAACGGCCTCACCCTGCTCAGGCTGCTCGCGGCGCTGCCGTTGGCGCTGGCCGTGCTGACGGGCGCCAGCGAGCTGGCCGCGGCGCTGTTCGCCCTGGCCGTGGCCACGGACTTCGCCGACGGGTACGCGGCGCGACGCCTCGAGAACGCGTCCGCGCGCGGAGCGTTCGCCGATCACGCCGTCGACGCCATCTTCGTTTCGGTCGGCAGCGGTGCCCTGGCGTACGCGGGCCAGCTGCCCGTCGCCCTGCCCCCGCTGATCGCCGTGGCCTTCGCGCAGTACGCACTCGACTCGAGGCTCACGACGGTTCGCGGACTGCGGCCGAGCTCCCTCGGTCGCTGGAACGGAATCGGTTACTACGTGGCGCTCGGCGTGCCCGTCGTGCGCGACGGGCTGGGCCTGGCCTGGCCGGGTGCGGAGTTCGTGTCGGTGCTGGGCTGGCTGCTGGTCGCCACGACGGCGGCTTCGATCGCCGACCGGCTGCTCATTTCGTGGCGCGCGCTCCGAAGACCTCCCGATTCGCCCGGCGCAGGAAGAGCAGGCCGATGGCGGCGTTGAAGAAGATGAAGAAGTTGTGCTGGACGAGGCCGAAGGCCGCCATCTGGGCGGGGTTCTCCGGGAAGAGCTCCGCCCACATGGTGATTGCCACCGCGCGGAAGGGTCCCGGCACCGCCGCACCGAAGAAGATCACCGGCAGGTAGCCCAGCATGTCGAGGAACTCCGCCTGGATCCCGAACAGGCGCAGCGCAAACGTGTAGACGACCACCGCCGCCAGCAGCGCCGGCGAGCGCAACAGGATGATCGTGCCGTACTGCCAGACCCGCGCCGATCGGAAGGCGTGCAGGATCTCCCGGTCGCGCAGTGCGATGCCCGGCGCGACGCGGCCCCGGAAGTAGAGCACGAAGATCCAGAAGAAGATCGCGGCGCCGACGGCCAGCCACGGGATCTGATGGAAGACGTCCGGCAGGTGCCGCCAGCGCAGGGCGACGCCCAGCGTCGCCCACCCGAGCAGGTAGAAGAACTCGCAGAACATGATGAAGAGCATGCTGGAGCCCACCTGCCAGCCGGGCACTGCGTCGCGCCGGTTCAGGTAGACGGCCATGGCGCCCTTCCCGATCTGTTCGTTGATGATCGAGATGATGTAGGTGCTGGCCCGGATCGGAAGGATGTCGCCGTAGCTGACGCGGGTGTTGAACCAATTGATCACCCGCCACACGACGAGCGAGTCGATCAGGAAGAAAAACGCGGAGTACGGGATCATCAGGGCCAGCCACACGCCCCAGTTCACGTCCCGGAAGACCGCCCCGAGAAAGTCGAGTGCGCTCTGGCCCTGTGACGACGCCTGGGCATCGATCCGCTCGTAGAGGTACGAGAAACACAGGACGGTGATGAACCACGGGAGTGCGCGCTGCCAGAGCGGGGTCGTCCCGCGGGCCGCGGCTGCCGACGGCGCCTCCGTCACGGCGCTGCCTCCCCGGCGACACAGCGGCGCAGCGTCTGCTCGAGTGGGGTGAGCTCGAGCCCGAGTCGCCGGCACGCCGGTGCGACGTCGATGGCGTCGTCGTGCTCCAGTACCCCGAGCAGGGCGCGGCTGAGAGGGGGATTGGCAAACAGCCGCTCCGCGACGCTGGCGGTGGCTCGGACCAGTGCCAGCGGGACGGGCAGCACGAAAGGCGTGCGCCCCAGCAGCCGCGCGGCGCGCTCGACCAGCTCGCGGTGACTCAGAGACTCGGGGCCGGCGAGCTCGAGGGCCACGTCGTCCAGGTCGGCGCGGGCCAGGCCGCGCACGATGGCTTCCACCACATCGTCGCTGTCGATGGGCTGCTCGCGCGTCGCGCCTCCGCGCACCAGGGGCAGGACGCGGGCGCGGGCCTGCGCGCGCAGCGCGCGCGACGCCACGTCTTCGGGGCCCAGCACCATGGGCAGGCGCAGGATCAGGGTGGGGGTCACGGCCTCGAGCAGGATGCGCTCGGCGCGACCCTTCGAGGCCAGGCAGGGGTTGGGCGAGGCCGCAGCGGCGCCCAGGATGCTCAGGTAGACGATGCGTCGCAGACCGCTGTCGGCGGCGGCGCGCGCCAGGGCCCGGCTGGTTCCCTCGTGGGCGGCGACGTAGCGGTTCGCCGCCGTCTCGCGGACGATGCCCACCAGGTGCACCGCGCTGCGGCAGCCCCGCGCGGCGCGGGTGAGCTGCTCGGCGTCGCCGTAGTCGAGGATCTCGATCTCGGGTCGCACGTCCTCGGGCAGTCCGCGCAGCAGCGCGGCGGCCCGCTCGGAGCGGACGGCGGCGCGCGCAGACGCGCCGGGCTCGCCGGCCAGCCGCCGAAGCAGACGGCGGCCCAGGTTTCCGTTGGCGCCCGTGACCAGGACGCGACCCAGCTCGTCCGCCAAGGCCTCGCTGCTCCTCGCTGGAGGTGTCCATCTCGCAGGGGCCGACACAGGGGCCGAGGCAGGCGAGCGCAGCGCCCGAACCTGCTGCGAGCGGCCGCCAGCATAGCTCGCGCGCATTGACTTCGCGGTGGCGGGCGGGTTCCATGACAGGCCTCGTGAAACGCGTCCTCCGCATCGCCTCCGTCGCAGCGCTCGGGCTCTACCTCGTGTCGATCGCCTGGCTGGGGCGCCTGGAAAAGGGGGGGCCGGCGCACGCCGACGTGCAGCTCGAGGGTGGCATTCCCGCGACCCTCTACCTGCCCGAGGAGGGGACGGAACGAACGGCCTTCCTCGACACCCCGCCCCTGGGCGAGAGACCGGCCGCCATCGTGCTGATGCACGGCTTCGCCTCCGAGCGCAACCAGATGAGCACGCTGGCGCGGGGCCTCGCCGGATCGGGCTACGCGGTGCTGGCCATCGACGTGCGCGGCCACGGGCAGAACCGAACTCCCTTCGCCCGCAGCTGGGCACGCGGCGACGCCTTCTTCCCGGAACTGGCGGCGGCCGTCGACTTCCTGCGCGCCTCCCCCCACGTCGACGGCTCGCGCCTGGTGGTGATGGGCCACTCGATGGGCGCCGGCGCCAGCCTCGACTACGCCACGCGCGACTCCGGCATCGACGGCGTGGTGCTGATCTCGGGGGGCTGGACGCTGCACGGTCCCTACCGGCCGCCCAACGCGCTCTTCATCTACGCGAGCGGGGACCCCGAGCGCATCCGCAGCCGCTCGAACGAGCTGGCGGCGCGCATCGCCGGGGTGCCCCGGCTGGAGCTCTCGCAGACCTACGGCGAGCTCGCCAACGGAACGGCCGTGCGCGTGGTGGAGCTGCCCGGCCTCGACCACGCCACCATCGCCTGGTCCGACGCGACGGTGCGCGAGATCGTGGCTTGGCTCGACGCCATCTTCGGCGTCGAGCGCGCGGACGGCGCCCCGCCGTCCGATCCGCGTTGGCGCCCGCTGCTGCTGGCGGGGATCGCGCTGCCCTTCTTGCTGCTGGGACTCGGCCAGCTGGTCGGGCGCATCGCGCCCGCCCGGGACGAGCGGCCCGCCGCCGGCGCCGCGACGGGACTGCTCGGCCTGGTGGTGGCGCTGGTCCTCACCACGCCGCTGCTGGCCACCGGGACGCCGGGGCCGATCCTCTCGGTCGAGGTGGGCGACGTGGTGGTGACGCACTTCGCGCTGTGCGGAGTCGCTCTGCTGGTGGTGCTCGCCCGGAAGCGACGCGCGGAGCTGCTCTCGCTGTTCCGGGACCCGGTTCCCACGCTGCTCGGCGCCTCGCTGGGCGTGATCGCCATCTACCTGCTGATGCACCCGGTCGGCTCGGTCCTGCACCGCATCACGCTCACGCCGGAGCGCACGCTGGTGTTCGCCCTCGCCGCACTCGGCATCCTGCCCTTCTCGGCGGCCTTCCAGCTGCTGCTGCGCCGTGGTCGGCCTCGCGTCGCGACGCTCTACTGCGTGGCGGGCCGGGTGGCGGTGCTGGGCACGCTGCTGCTGGCCGTGAAGGTGGGCTTGCTCGGCGGCGTGGTACTGCTGATGCTTCCGGCGTTCGCGCTGATCTTCGTGCTGCTCGAGGTGGTCGCCGCCTCGATCTACGCGCAGTCGCGCAACCTGGCGGCGATCAGCCTGATCGACGCCGGGTGGGTGGCGCTGATCGTCGCCGCCATCATGCCGATCCGGATCTGAAGCCGAAGCCTACGGGGTGACCTCGTCCAGGAAGCGGCGGATGCGCTCGAAGTACGGCCTCCCGCCGACCCGCGTCGTGTCGTTGTGGCCGGCGCCCGGGATCGGCTCGAAGTACTTCGGTTCCGGCGCCAGCTGGTAGAGGCGCCGGCCCAACGCTATGGCCACGATCTGGTCGCGGTCGCCGTGGAAGAAGAGCAGGGGCGCGCGCACGCGTCCGATCTTCTGGTCCGAGGCGAAGCGCCCGCGGGCCAGCGGCGCCAGCGGGCCGAAGTGGGCGCGGGCCACGGCCTCGGCGGACGGGAACGCGCTCTCCAGGATGACGCCCGCCAGCTGGCGGTCCGCGGCGAGATCCACGGCGACGGCGGCCCCGAGCGAGCGCCCGAACACCACGACGCGCCGCTCGGGGATCCCCCGCGTCTCCACCAGATAGCTCAGGCCGGCGCGTGCATCGGCGTAGACGCCGGCCTCGCTCACCGTTCCCTCGCTGAGCCCGTAGCCCCGGTAGTCGAGCAGGAGCACGTGGCAGCCGAGACGCGCGAGTTCCGCCGCGTTGGGCAGCCGGTGCGACGCGTTGCCCGCGTTTCCGTGCAGGAAGAGCAGCGCGCGCGAAGCGCCCGGCGCCGGTAGGAAGAAGGAGTGGATGCGCACGCCGTCGTCGGTGCGCAGAAAGGTCTGCTCGGCCTCGATCCCGAGCTCTTCGGGCCGCAGGTCGATGCCCGGGGACGGTTGGAAGATGAAGTAGTCGACGAGCCAGTTCCACATGGGAGCGGCGAGCATTGCCGCCAGCAGGGCCGAGGCGACGACGCCCCGCACTTCAGCCCATGCCGAGCTCGAGTTTCGCGGCCTCCGACATCATCTCGGGATTCCACGGGGGATCCCAGACGAGATCGAGCTGAACGGCGGTGACGCCGGGGACTTCACGCGCCTTGGACTCCACCTCCGCCGGCAGCATCTCCGCCGCCGGGCAGGCCGGCGAGGTCAGGGTCATGCGAACGTGGGTGCCCCCGCCTTCGTCCACCGTGACCTCGTAGATCAGGCCCAGCTCGTAGATGTTGACGGGGATCTCCGGGTCGTAGACGCTGCGCAGCCTCTCGATCACCTGTTCGCGGATCGTAGACGGACCGGCGGCGTCGGCGCTCGTTTCCGCCTCGCGTGCACTCTCGTCCATGCTCGTTCCCCCGAGTGGCTGGGTGCTACTCCGTCGTCACGGGCTCGCCGGCCCGTTCGAGCGCCGCGCGCATGGTGTGCCACACCAGCGTGGCGCATTTGACCCGCATGGGAAACTCGCGCACCCCGCTGAAGACGGCAAGCTTCCCCAGCCCCTCCGCATCGACCTCGTGCCGGGGGTTGGCGGTGACGAGCCGGCGGAAGCCCTCGAAGATGCGCTGCACCTCGTCCTCGGGCTTGCCCTTGATGCTCTGGGTCATCAGCGACGCGGCCGCCGTCGAGATGGCGCAGCCCGAACCGCTGAAGCTGACGCCCTTCACCAGGCCGTCCTCGACGGCCAGGTAGACCGTGACCTGATCACCGCAGAGCGGGTTGTAGCCCTGGGCGGAGCGGTTCGCGCCTTCGAGCTCGCCGAAGTTCCGCGGCGTGCGATTGTGGTCGAGGATCACCGACTGGTAGAGCTCGCGCAGGTCCGACATCAGTCGAATACCTCGCGCACGCGCCGCAGGCCTCGAACCAGCGCGTCGAGATCGCCCCGGGTGTTGTAGACCGCCAGCGACGCGCGCACCGTGGCCGGGACCCCGAAGTGCGCCATCACGGGCTGCGCGCAGTGATGGCCGGTGCGCACCGCGATGCCCTCCTGGTCGAGGATCGTCCCCACGTCGTGGGGATGGATGCCCTCGAGCACGAAGGACAGCACCGAGGCCTTGTCCTCGGCAGTGCCGATCAGGCGCAGGCCCGGGATCGCGGCCAGCTCGTCCGCTCCGTAGGCGAGCAGCTCGGCTTCGCAGGCGCCGGCGGCGTCGAGGTCCAGGGCCGTCAGGTAGTCGATCGCGGCGCTGAGGCCGATGGCGCCGGTGATGTCGGGCGTGCCGGCCTCGAACTTGTGCGGGATCTCCTTGAACACGGTCTTCTCGAAGCTGACCGAGAGGATCATCTCGCCCCCGCCCTGCCAGGGCGCCATGGCCTCCAGCAGCGCTGCCTTGCCGTACAGGCAGCCGATCCCGGTCGGTCCGAAGAGCTTGTGGCCGGAGAACGCGTAGAAGTCGCAGTCGAGCGAGCGGACGTCGACGTGCCGGTGGGGAACGGCCTGGGCGCCGTCGACCAGCACGGGGATGCCCCGCGCGTGCGCCATTCGCACCATCTCGCCCACCGGGTTCACGCTGCCCAGGGCGTTCGAGACGTGGGTCAGCGCGGCGATGCGGGTGCGCGGCGAGAGCAGCTTCTCGAACTCGTCCAGGATCAGCTGGCCGCGGTCGTCGATGGGCGCCACCCGCAGCAGCGCCCGCTTCTCCTGGCAGAGCGTCTGCCAGGGGACGATGTTGGAGTGGTGCTCCATGGCGGTGATGAGGACCTCGTCACCGGGGCCGACGTGCTCTCTCCCGAAGGACTGGGCCACCAGGTTGATCGCCTCGGTCGTCCCGCGCACGAACACGATCTCGCGGGCCTCGGCGGCGTTCAGGAAGTCGCGCACCTTCTCCCGCGCGCCCTCGAAGGCCTGGGTCGCCCGCAGCGAGAGCTCGTAGACGCCGCGGTGGATGTTCGCGTAGTCCGACGCGTAGAAGTGCGACATGGCGTCGAGGACGGCCTGGGGCTTCTGCGCGCTGGCCGCGCTGTCGAGGAAGACGAGCGGCTTGCCGTGGACCTTCTGCTGCAGGATGGGGAAGTCCATGCGCACCCGCTCCGGGTCGAAGCGGGGCGGCAGCGCCCTGTCGCGAGCCGCCCTCACGGCGCGGTCTCCGGCCGCCGGGCGTCGTCCAGGCGCGCGTCGAGCAGCTCTGCGAGGCCCTCGCCGAGGGCCGCGACCGGCAGCCGCGCGAGGATCTCCGACGCGAAGCCGCGGGTGAGCAGATCGCGCGCCGCCGCTTCCGCGAGCCCCCGCGTGCGCAGGTAGAAGAGCGCCTCCTGGTCCAGCTGGCCGATGCTCGAGCCGTGGCTGCACTTCACGTCGTCGGCGTGGATCTCGAGCTGGGGCTTGGTATCGATTTCCGCTCCGTCGTTGAGCAGGAGGTTCGGGTTCGACTGGTACGCGTTCGTGCCCTGGGCGTCGGGTCGCACGATCACGCGGCCGCGGAACACGCCCTTCGCCCGCCCGCCGAGGATGCCCTTGTAGAGCTCCCGGCTCGTGCCGTGGGGCATGGCGTGGTCGATCAGGGTGTGGCTGTCCAGGACCTGGCTGCGGCCTCCGACGAAGAGCCCGTCGAGCTGGCAGCTCGCGCCCTCGTCGCCCAGCAGGGCCACGACGTCGTTGCGCACCAGGCTCCCGCCGAGCGTGATGGTGTGCGCGGCGAAGCGGCTGTCGCGCTCCTGCCTCAGGTGGAGACCCGACACGTGGAACGTGCTCGCGTTCTCGCGCTGCACGATGGAGAGGTCCACCTCGGCGTCGCGCCCCGCGTGGACCTCGGTCACGACGTTGGTGAAGCCCGGGGCCTCGCCCAGCGAGACGTGGTCCTGGATCACGACCACCCGACTGCCGGCGCCCGCCACGATCAGGACGCGCGGATGGCGGACGCTGGTGCCGCCGCCGTCGGTGGAGAGGAAGACCACGTGCAGGGGATTCTCGACGCGCGTGCCCGGCGGAATCAGCAGCGCCGCGCCGTCGTCCAGGAAGGCGGTGTTCAGCGCGGCGAAGGGGTGCTCCTTGCAATTCGCGTAGCGGCCCAGGTGGGGCTCGATCGCGTCCGGCGCCTCGGCGCTCACCCTCGCGAGACTCTCGACGCGCACCGAGCCGGACAGCACCCGCGGCACGGACAGCTCGGCCGAGTAGCGGCCGTCCACGAACACGAAGCTGCTGCACGCGAGAACCGGGATCGAGCTGGCCTCGACGGCGTCGCGCGAGACCGACTCCGGGCTGCCGGAGGGGAGCTCGAAGGGGATCTTCGCGAGCGGTGTCAGGTTCGTGTAGCGCCACTCCTCGCGCCGCGTGCTGGGCAGACCGAGCTCGGCGAAGTGCTCCAGAGCCTGCCGGCGCAGCGCCCGCAGCCACGCCGGCCCGGCGCTTCCGATCCCCCGCTCGAAGGCCTCGAAGCGCGACAGGTAGTGCTCGCGAGCGGCGTCGAGCGCGTTCATCCCGTCGCCCCGCCGTCCGCGGCGGGGGCCACCTCGAGCCAACCGTAGCCCTTGCGCTCGAGCTCGAGCGCGAGCTCCTTCCCGCCGGAGGTCGCGATCCGCCCATCCGACAGCACGTGCACGTAGTCCGGGACGATGTGCTCGAGCAGGCGCTGGTAGTGGGTGATCACGATCATGGCCCGGTCCGGCCCGCGCAGCGCGTTGATGCCGTCGGCCACCGTGCGCAGCGCGTCGATGTCGAGGCCCGAGTCCGTCTCGTCGAGGATCGCGAGCCGCGGCTCGAGCAGCGCCATCTGGAAGATCTCGTTGCGCTTCTTCTCTCCGCCCGAGAAGCCCTCGTTCACCGCGCGGTTCATCAGCTTTTCGTCCATCTCGACCAGCTCGAGCTTCTCGCGCGCGAGGGCGAGGAAGTCGATGGCGTCGAGCTCTTCCTCTCCGCGGTGCTTGCGCACGGCGTTCACGGCTGCCTTGATGAAGTACATGTTGGAGACTCCGGGGATCTCCACCGGATACTGGAAGGCCAGGAAGATGCCGCGGCGGGCCCGCTCCTCGGGCGAGAAGGCGGTGAGGTCCGCGCCCTCGAAGAGCACCTGTCCACGCGTGATCTCCACCGAGGGGCGCCCGGCCAGCACGTTCGCCAGCGTGCTCTTGCCGGATCCGTTGGGACCCATGATGGCGTGCACCTCGCCCGCGCGGACGCTGAGGTCGATGCCCTTGAGGATGTCGGCGTCGCCCGCTCGGGCGTGCAGGTTCGCGATCTCGAGCATTTTCACCCCTTCTCGCCCCTTCCGAGAGGAGGGCCGCGGCGCCGGGCCGCGGCCGGCGCCGTCAACCTACGCTTCCTTCCAGGCTCAAGCCCAGCAGGTTCTGCGCTTCGACGGCGAACTCCATGGGAAGCTCCCGCAGCACCTGCTTGCAGAAGCCGTTGACGATCATCGAGATGGCGTCCTCCTCGGAGAGTCCCCGCTGGCGGCAGTAGAACAGCTGGTCTTCTCCGATCTTCGAGGTGGTCGCCTCGTGCTCCACGGTGGCTGTCGCGTTCTTGACCTCGAGGTACGGGAACGTGTGGGCCCCGCAGCGGTTCCCCATCAGCAGCGAGTCGCACTGGGAGTAGTTTCGCGCCCCCTTCGCCCCGGCCTGGATCCGCACCAGGCCCCGGTAGCTGTTCTGGCCGTGACCCGCCGAGATGGCCTTGGAGATGATCGTGCTCTTGGTGTTCTTGCCGATGTGGATCATCTTGGTGCCGGTGTCCGCCTGCTGGTAGTTGTTGGTCACCGCCACCGAGTAGAACTCGCCCACCGAGTCGTCGCCCTGGAGGATGCAGCTCGGGTACTTCCAGGTGATCGCCGAGCCGGTCTCCACCTGCGTCCAGGAGATCTTGGAGCGTGCGCCCCGGCAGGCGCCCCGCTTGGTGACGAAGTTGTAGATCCCGCCCACACCGTCCTTGTTGCCCGGGTACCAGTTCTGGATCGTGGAGTACTTGATCTCGGCGTCTTCGAGGGCGACGAGCTCCACGACCGCGGCGTGGAGCTGGTTCTCGTCGCGCATGGGCGCCGTGCAGCCCTCCAGGTAGCTGACGTACGAGCCCTTGTCCGCGATGATCAGCGTGCGCTCGAACTGCCCCGTGCCGGCCGCGTTGATGCGGAAGTACGTGGAGAGCTCCATGGGACAGCGCACGCCCTTCGGGATGTAGGCGAAGGAGCCGTCGGAGAAGACCGCCGAGTTGAGTGTGGCGAAGAAGTTGTCGGAGTACGGGACCACACTCCCCAGGTACTTGCGCACCAGCTCGGGGTGCTTCTGCACGGCCTCGGAGAACGAGCAGAAGATGATGCCCTCCTTCTCGAGCTCGGCCTTGAAGGTCGTGGCGACGGAGACGCTGTCGAAGACGGCGTCGACGGCCACACCCGACAGCCGCTTCTGCTCCGCGAGCGAGATGCCGAGCTTCTCGTAGGTGCGAAGCAGCTCGGGGTCGACCTCGTCGAGGTTTTCCAGCTGCTGCTTTTGTACGGGGGCCGCGTAGTAGACGATGCTCTGGTAGTCGATCTGCGGGTAGCGGACCATCGCCCAGGTCGGCGCCGCCTGCTCTTCCAGCAGCTCCAGGAAGCGCCGCAGCGCCTTGAGGCGCCACTCGAGCAGCCACTCCGGCTCGCCCTTCTTGCCCGAGATCAGCCGGACGACCCCTTCGTTCAGGCCCGGCGGGATGCGGTCCTCCGCGATGTCGGTGACGAAGCCGTACTTGTATTCCTGCTGGGTCAGGCTCTCGAGGGTCGCGTCGTTCGATTCCGCCATGAGTTGCTCCCTAGCTCTCGACGACGTCGGTGATGTCGACACCGAGGCTGCTGAGCGGAACGGTCGAGCCCGGCGCCGCCGGACCCGCGAGATCCGCCAGCTTGATCCTGCCGAGCGTCTGGCGCACCGCGTAGTTGATCACCTGCCACGGCTCGCGCACGTGGCAGTTCTCCTCCTGCACGCACTGGCCGGGATGCACCGTGCACTCGGTCAGCCCGATCGGGCCCTCGAGCGCGTGGATCATCTCGGCGACGCTGATCTGCTCCGGGATACGCGCGAGCGTGTAGCCTCCCTTCGCGCCGCGCTGGGAAACCAGCAGCCCCTGGCGCGCCAGGGACTTCAGGATCTTGCTGACGACCGGCAGGGGCAGCGAGGTCTCCTCGGCCACCTCTCGGGCGTTGTGGGGAGAGCTCGAGTCCGAGCGCCGCTCGCGTTCGGCGAGGTGCGCCATGAGCACGATCCCGTAGTCGGTGAGTCGGCTGAGTCGAACCATCCTGGGTCTCCGCGGGCTCCGGTGGTCAGTTCCGGAGCCTGCAAGAGAATATCGGACTGGATTGGTCCTGTAAATACAGGACCATACCGGTCCGGTATGAGTATCGGCTTCGAGGGGTTGGCTACTTAGCTCTTTTATAAAATCTAGTTAGAGAGAGAGCTGCCGGTGTCAGCTGCCGCCGAAGAACCTTGAAAAAGCCGGAGTGGGAGCGGTGCCCCTGGGGGACGGCCCGCGCGCTCAAGCCCCTCGCTGGGGTGGCGCCGCGCTCACGATCATCACGATGAAGCGCCCCCACGGCTCGTCCGGGACCTTTCGGTAAGAGACTCCGACCGCCACCGCCAGCTCGCGCTCGCTGAGGTACTCCTCGGGGAACTCGATCGCGCTCAGCTCTCGCGCTTCCGCCATCCAGCCCCGCACGGGTCGTTTCAGGACCTC
>JAZFWH010000282.1:0-3183 GCA_036482635.1 Myxococcota bacterium | reverse complement strand
GGGCCCGATGCAAACGTCGTTCGGGTCGTAGACGCCTCCGCAACGCCGCGTATACTCGCCGCTTCGACTGCGTTTCGGAGGTCGGCCAAACCGATGCCCGGATTCACGAATCCGCCCCCCAGCAGCTTCCAACCCGCCGCGGAGCGCCCTCGGTCCACTCGCCGGGCACGGCCCGGCCGCTCGCTCGCCCGCGCCGGGCTGTTCGCGCTCGCGCTGTTCGCCCTCGCTTGCCGCGGAGACATCGAAGCGCGCATGGCGGAGGTCCGCGCGCTGCAGGACGTGGGCCAGTTTACCGAATCGATCGACGAGCTCCGCGAGATCCTGGCCGTTCAACCCGCGTTCCCCGAGGCGCTCTACCGACTCGGCGTCGCGCTGGTGCAAACCGGCGAGCCGAGTCGAGCGATCTGGGTGCTCCAGGAAGCGAGCCAGTCGCCGGAGTACGCAATCCCCGCCGGACTGGTGCTCGGGTCGGCCCATCTGACCACCGAGAACTTCGAGGAGGCGGTTCGCGCAGCCGATCGCGTGCTGGAGATCGACCCGGAGCGCCAGGTCGCCCTCCAGATGCGAGCCCGGGCCAACATCGGGGCCAGGCGGGTGGAGGACGCGTTGAAGGACTGCGAACGGCTGGTCGAGCTCTACCCGGACGACTACACGGTGCGCGTCCTCTACGCGACCGTGCTCGCCGAAACCGGCAATCTCGAAGCGGCCGAGGAGGCCCACGACCTGCTCAAAGAGATGGGCGCGTCGAGCGGAGATCCGGCGATCATGGGCCGCTCCTGCCTCGCGCCGGCCGTCTTCGCCAAGGACGACCTCAAGGACAACGACAGGGCCGAGAAGCTCTTCGCGGAGTGCGCGCGGGACTACCCCACGGAGACCGTGGTGTTGCGCTCGGCGGTGCAGTTTTTCGACGACGCCGGCAAGCCGGAGCGCGCCACCGATCTGCTGCGCTCTGCCGTGGAGCAGGCGCCGGAGAATCTCGGGTTGCGCTCCAGCCTGGCGAACCGCCTGCGCTTCCGGGGTCAGGCCGACGAAGCCGAAGCGGTGCTGCTCGAAGCGGTGGACACGTTCGGCACGGCGGCCGCCTGGAACGCACTGGCGACCTTCTACCGCCGGCAGAACCGGGCGGACAAGGCACTCGAAGCGATCGACCGGGTGGTCGAGCTCAGCCCGGGGACGAGCGACCAGCTCCGCTTCACCCGCGCCGATCTGCTCGTGGACGTCGGCAAACTCGACGAGGCGGAACGAGAGGCGCGCGAGCTGAAGCAACCCACCTACGCCACGCTGATCCGCGGGAGGATCCTGCTCGAGCGCGGCGACGCGGCAGGCGCACTCGAAGCCTTCGAGAAGGGCGTGCGGAACTGGCCGAACAACCCGGGCGCTCGCTACCTGGCGGGCCGCGCGGCACTCGAGCTGGGCGATTTCGACCGCGCGGCCTCCGAGCTGCGCGAGGCCGTGCGCGCCGACAGCGCCGCCACCGACGCCGCCCACCTGCTCGCCCGCCTCTACTACGATCGCGGCGAGTATCGCCAGGCGGTCGGTTTCATCCGCTCGTCGATCGGGCGGTCGCGAGGCTCCCCGAAGCCCGAGGACCTGGTCCTCGGGGCGCGCTGCTACGTCGCCCTCGCGGACTACGACAACGCCCGCAAGGCGCTGAAGACCCTGAGCGCCATCCCCGGCCAGCAGGCGACCGCGGTGTTCGAGGAGGCGGCGCTCGAGCGCGCGGCATCGGGCACGCCCGCGGCCGTGGCGGTCATCGAAAGCAGCGGTCTGGATCTCGGGAAGCCCGAGAACGAACAGCCCCTGCGCGCCCTGGCCGAATACCTCGTCGACCTGGGACGGGCCGACGAAGCCCTGCGGCGCGTGGACGCCGCCCTGGCGCGCGATCCCGAGCGGGCCCCCCTCCAGCACGTCCGCGGCTTCGCGCTGGGCCGGTCCGGGCGGACCGAGGAGGCCCGCGCGGCCTTTGCCAAGGCCGCTCAGCTCGACCCCGAGTACGCGCCGGCGCTGGCGAGCCTGGCGACGCTGGCCGCCAACGAGGGCGACCGGGCCGCGGCGATCGAGTTGTTCGACCGCGCCGCCGAACTCGACCCGAGCAAGCCGAGCTACCTCTACTCCGCCTCGCAGCTCTCCCAGCTCGCCGGGGACCGCGAGGGCGCGGAAACCCGCCTGCGCGAGGTGATCCGCCGCGCTCCGGGGCACGCGGCCTCGCGCAACGACCTGGCCTGGCTGCTCGCGGAAGAGAACCGGGACCTCGACACCGCTCTCGAGCTCGCCCTGGAGGCGCGACGCCTCGATCCCTCGGGCGACGTGCTGGACACGCTGGGGTGGGTCCAGCTGCAGCGGGGCGACGCGGCGGCCGCAGTGGTCGCCCTCGAGCAAGCCGTCGAGGCGCTGCCCGAATCGCCGTCCCTGCGCTACCGCCTGGGTCTCGCCCTGAGCCAGGCCGGCGAGCAGGAGCGCGCCCGCGAGGTGCTGGAGAACGCACTCGAAGGGGGCTCGTTCCCGGAGGCCGAGGCCGCTCGGCGCGAGCTCGCGCAGCTGCGTCAACCCTAGCCTCGGCCGATGCCCCGCTCCCCCCGGCGTCGCCTGCTCGCCCTGGCCGTCCTCCTGCTGGCGGGCTGTGCCTCGCCGGACGAGCGCTTCGCCCGCCACGTGACGCGCGGCGAGGAATTCGCGCAGGCCGGGCAGCGCGACGAGGCGCTGCTCGAGTACAGCAGCGCCCTCAAGATCCAGCCCGACGATGCGGAGATCAACCAGCGGGTGGGGGATCTCCTGCGCCGAGGGGGATCTCTCGTGGAGGCAGCCCTCTTCTACCGCTCGGCCCACCGCCTCGACCCGCAGCGCCTCGACGCGGCGATGGCCGAAGCGGACCTGATCCGGTTCAGCGACAAGGAGCGAGCCGGTGAGCTCCTGGCCGATGCGCTGGAGCGGGCTCCCGACGCGCCCGTCGTCCAGCGCACGCGCGCAGAGTTCGCCCTGGTTCGCGGCAACATCCCCGAGGCCCTGGAGGCGGCTCGAAAGGCCATCGAGCTCGAGCCGAACGGGGTGCAGAACTGGGCCCAGCTCGGCCGGGTCTACAAGGGCCGCATCAAGAAGCGCGAGCGCAAGCAGCTCGAGCTCGGCGACGACGCCTACCGGGACGCGATCGAGGCCTACGAGCGCGCCGACGAGCTGGCGGGCGGA
>JAZFWH010000281.1:0-48216 GCA_036482635.1 Myxococcota bacterium | reverse complement strand
GGTCCGCTCCGTGAACGCAACGCCTTGGAATCGAAGTGGAACTCGAGAGTGTTCCGGATGGAACACCCGCCCGGGTCAGCCTCGCTCGGGGGGCTTCAGTCCGTAGCGGTCCAGCATGAGCTTGAGGGAGCGCCGCGTGATGCCGAGCTGCTCGGCGGCGCGCGTCTGGTTCCAACCCAGCTGTTCGAGGGTTTCCAGCAGGATCTCCTGGGCGAAGTCCGCCACGGCCTGCTCGAGGCCCAGGCGCCCCGCCCGCACGCCGTCGCGCAGCGCCTCCGTGCGTGTGGAGCGCACCACGGCCGGGGGCAGGTCGGCCACCTCCAACACCTCCCGCTCGGAGAGTGCGACCGCATGCTCGATGGCGTTCTCGAGCTCGCGGACGTTTCCGGGCCAGGGGTAGCGCTCCAGAGCCGCCAGCGCGTCGCGCGCGATGCGCTTCGGACCGCGGCCGGCCTCGGCGCGCATCCGCTCCAGGAACACCTGCGCCAGGGGGCGGATGTCGTCCCGCCGCTCGCACAGCGGTGGGAGCACCAGGGGCACGACGTGGATGCGGTAGTACAGGTCCGAGCGGAAGCGACCGGCGGCGACCTCCCTCTCGAGGTCGCGGTGGGTTGCCGCAACCACCCGCACGTCGACGTCGATGGGACCCGAGCCGCCCAGCCGTTCGATGCAGCGCTCCTGGAGCGCGCGCAGGAACTTCGCCTGGACGTTCCCGCCCAGGTCACCGATCTCGTCGAGGAAGAGCGTACCGCCCGAAGCCGTTTCGAACTTGCCGATGCGGCGCTCCACCGCGTCGGTGAACGCTCCTCGTTCGTGGCCGAACAGCTCGCTCTCGATCAGGCTGTCCGGAATCGCGGCGCAGTTGACGGCGACAAACGGTCCCTCGCAGCGCGGCCCGAGGTCGTGGATGGCCCGGGCGACCAGCTCCTTGCCCGTCCCGCTCTCACCGAGCACCAGCACGGTCGCCCGGGATTGCGCGACCCTGCGGATGGTTCGGAAAATCTCCTGCATGCGTTCGCTTCGCCCCACCAGGCCGCACAGGCAATCCCGCTCCTCCACCTTCGCACGCAGTCGCTCCACTTCGCGCTCGAGCTCGCGCCGCTCCAGGAGCTGGCGGACCTTGATGCGCAGCGCGTCGACTTCGAAGGGCTTGGTCACGTAGTCGGCGGCGCCGCGCTTCATGGCCTCGACCGCCGACGAGACCGTGCGGGTCGCAGTGAGCACCACCACGGGCGGGGGATCGGGGCATTCCGACAGCTCGGCGAGCAGGTCGAGGCCGCTGCCGCCGGGCATGACCATGTCCAGCAGCACCAGGTCGGGCGGGGTCTCGGCGATGGCGGCCCGCGCCTGCTCCACGTTCTCCGCCGTGACGACCTGGCAGTCGCCCTTGAGGAGCATCCGGAGGGATTCCCTCACCCCGGGCTCGTCGTCGACCACCAGCACGCGAGCCATCATCCCACGGGAAACTTACCAAACCGCGCGCTTCGACCGCGGCGCTCGTGCTCTGGATGGAGCGGCGATCAGCCGGGGGCGGGGAGGTCGAGGACGATCACGGTCTCGTTGCCCTCGCTGGCATCGATGGCGAATACGCCGCCCTGGCTGCGCACGATCGTCTCGGCCACGGCGAACTCGACGGCGTGATCGGCGGGGGACAGGCCGGGCACGCGCGGGCCGGCGCCCTCGGCCGCGGGTCCGTGGAAGCGCACCAGGACCCGGACGGAGGGCTCGCCGCGCAGCCCGCTGGGGTGGTGCTTCGAGGCGAGGTAGACGTCGCCGCGCTCGGGCACCAGGTCCAGGCACTTGTGCAGCAGCGCCTCGAAGGCCAGCCGCAGCTGCTCGGCGTCGCCGCGCGCGTAGGGCTGGCTCGCGTCGAGCTCTTTGAGGACCAGCAGGCGCCGGCGGTGGATGAGCTCGCGCCGCTCGTCGAGGAGCTGCTCGAGCAGGCCCGCCACGTCGACCGCTTCGCGCGAGGGCTCGCTCAGGGAGGCGAGCTGCGAGAGCCGCTCCACCACACCCGTGATGCGCTGCACCGCCTGGAGCACGAGCTCGGAGAAGCGCCCGCGGAACTCGGCGTCCTGGTAGCGCTCGGGTAGCAGCTCGGCGAAGGTGCGGATCGTCGAGAGCGGGTTGCGCAGCTCGTGATCGATCGCGGCCAGCAGGCGCTTCAGCGCGGCGTCGCCGACGCTCGGCTCCGCGGCGGGCGTCGGCTCGAACCGCTCGGCGCCCGGCGGCTCCTCCAGCAGCGCGGCCTCCATCGCCTCCGGGTCCAGCAGCTCGGGAGCGAGCTCGGCGGCCATCGCCTCGGCGTCCAACAGCGGGGGTGCGGGGGGCGGGTGGCCGGCGGCCGGCGCGCCGCCTTCCTCCGCCTCGGCGATCAGCGCGCCCACTTCGAGCGCGTTCAGGGGCGCGAAGGCCCGGCCGTCGTACTCGAGGTCTGCGGCGCGCACCGGGTCTGCCGAACCCGCGCGGAGCGTCTGGACCACCACGGCCTCGAACTCGCGCAGGTTGCCGGGCCACGGATACTCCTCGAGCACCGCGATCGCGTCCTCGCCGAAGCGACGCGGCCGCTCCCCTCGGGCTGCGCACCAGGCTCGCGTCGTCTCGTTGGCGAACGTCGCGACCAGCGGCGTCCTGTCGCGCAGCGGGGGGATGCGGATCGCGATGCCCGAGAGCGCCTGCTGCAGGTCCGGGTCGAGCGGCCCGCCCGGCTCGTCCGCCGCCGTGGCGATCCAGCGCACGCGATAGCTGGGCAGAGCGCCCTCCGGCGCCGCCAACTCGATCCAGCGCAGCAGCTGGCGCTGGACCGGCGCCGCCAGGCTGTCCGCATCCTCGAGCCAGACTGCGCAGGCGCTGTGCGCCCGCTCCGTTCGCGCGCCGGCGCGCAGCGCCTCGCGGATCTCCTCGGCCGAGGCGCGGGGCGTGCAGGCGACATGGATCAGGACGCCGTCCGAGGTGCCGCCGAAGGCGTGGAGGTAGTGGGCCAGCAACCCGCGGCCCGTGCCCCGCTCGCCGCGGATCAGCACGGGGACGTCCGCGAGGCCGGGGTCGAGCGCGCGCATCAGCTGGGGAAGCTCGAGGTCGGCGAACCAGCGCCCGAAGCGGCCGCTGAGCGCCTCTCGGGCGGGGCGTTGGGAGAGCGGCAGCGGGTGCGCGCGCTCCGGCGCGGCGAGAATGCGCGAGCGCAGCACGTCCGGGTCCGGGGGGAAGGCCAGGACGTCGGCGTCGAGCGTGTCGAACAGGCGCGCGACCTCCTCGAGGTGCCCGCGCTCGGGCAGCAGGATCCAGGCAGCGCGGCCCGCGCGCGGCGCGGCGCGATGGGCGAACTGGAGCTCCGCCTCGAAGTCGCCCGCGGGTCCGAGCAGGACGACCTCGGGCGTGGGCGCCGCGTCGAAGAGCGGATCGCCGGGAGCGCCGAGAACCGTGTCCTCGGGAGCTGCCGCCAGGCGCGCGATGGCGGCGCGGCGGCGCGGGTCGCGATGTACGATCCAGAGTATGGGCATAGGGTTCGTTCGGCCCGCCGGCGCTCGCCTAGACGGACCCACTCAGTGCCTGCGGCAAACCGTGTGCCAAACGCGTGGGCCCGGAAACCGGTCCGCAGCATCGGCGGCAAGCTGCGGGAATTCGGCGGGATCCGCCGCCCCAGGGCGGCTGGCCCGGCGGGTGGAGAGGGGCGACGCGTCCCAGCACTTCGCTCATAATGGGAAAATGTTTTCACACGCCGGCCCGCCGCGGTCGCTTCGGCGGTGGGGGAATCGATCATCTAAGCTCCTCGGAGCTGGAGCTCGGGGACGGGGGGGCCGGCGTCCTCGCCAGACGTTCCTCGGGGAGCCCACGTGGCCGTGATCGACGGCGGACCCGACGTCCGCCTGCGCAATTGGTTCGACCGCCCTTACGACGGCGCCATCTCGGCGGCGCGCACCTGCTACTCGCCCCGCGTGATCGCGCCCGACGAAGTCACCGAGGGCCAGCGCCGGCGCATCGGACCCCTGACGTTCGAGGCCGGGCACCACACGGTCTACCAGCACGCCACCTTCGAGTTCGCGCTTTCCGGAATCTCGCGCCAGCTCGTGTGGTCGTTCCTGCACGCGTTCCCCTACTACAACACCGAGCAGCAGAGCCAGCGCTACGTGCGCCTCGACCGGGTCGCGGCCCACGTGCCCCCGGCGCTGCAGGGCCGGGACCGCCAGGTCTACGAGTCGGCCGTCGAGGGCGCCTGGCGCGCGTACCGGGAGCTGACGGCGCGCCTCACGCCGCTGACCCTGGGGATTCTCTCCGAGCTGTGGCGGCTCCCGGACAGGAAGTCGACCGCCTTCGGCAAGAACGTGGCGCGCGAAGCGGAGAAGAAGGCGATCGAGACGGCTCGCTACGTGATCCCGATCGCCTGCCACACCGCCATGGTCTACACGATCTCCGGAATCGTGCTGCACCGGCTGCGCCGCATGGCGCGAGCCAGCGACGCGGCGAGCGAAGCCGTGGACGTCGTGGGCCGCATGCTGGCGGCCGTCGAGCGGGTGGATCCGGCCTTCTTCCGCGAGGTGGGAGAGGCGCCGCTCGAGGCGGACGAAGTCGTCGAGCGCGAGCTGGCGGCGCCGGGCGTGGGCGACGGGGAGGCCGCCGAGGCCTTCGACAAATCGCTCGGGGGACGCAGCTCCCGGCTGGTGGACTACGGCGCGCGCGCCCCGGAGGTGGTCGCCGACGCGATCCGGCACGTGCTGGGCCGGCCGGACCTGGACGGAGAGGCGGCGCTCGAACTGGCCCTCGACCCGGCCAAGAACCGCTATCTGCTGGGCGCCCTCAACGTTTCGGCACACGCGCCGCTGATGCGCGCGCTCGCCCACGCGCACTACACCTTCCGCAAGAAGCTCTCGCACACCGCGGATTCGCAGGACCAGCGCCACCGCACGGTGCCGGGCTCGCGGCCACTGCTCACCCGCACGACGCCGGCCTACGTCGACGTCGTGGAGCCCGAGTTGATCCGGGAGGACCCGGAGTGTCACGCGCTGTTCACGGAGGCGGTCGAGGCGGCCTGGGATGCGCGCGCCCGCCTGCTCCAGAGCGGTGTCGAGCCGGAGCTGGCGCTCTACGTGCTGCCGAACGCCCTGGCCGTGCGCTTCGAGGAGTCGGGCACGCTCCTCGACCTGCACCACAAGTGGGTCATGCGAACCTGCCTGAACGCCCAGCGCGAGATCTGGCAGGCGTCCATGGACGAGCTCGAGCAGGTGCGGGCCGTCCATCCCCAGCTCGTGCGCCACGTGGGCCCGCCGTGCTTCGTGAGGACCGGCCTGGCCCGACCCCGCTGCACCGAGGGGTCCCACTTCTGCGGAATTCCCGTATGGCGAGACTTTCCCGCCACCGCGCGCTCGATCTGAGGGCGCTTCGGCTCGGTGCCTGGCTGGCCTGGCTGGCGCTCGCGTCGTCCGCGGCGACGGCTTCGGCGACGGACCTGGTCGGCACCTGGCACGTCCTGGTCCACTACCGCGACGACAACGCCCACGACCCGCAGCAGGAGCGCTGGGACGACAAGGTCTGGGTCTTCGAGCGCAAGGGGAGCCGACTGCGCTGGACGGAGTACCCGATCGTGGTGTTCGGGGATTCCTCGGGCCGCTTCGAGCGCCTGGGCACCAGCGCCGCCAGCCGCGTCCCCCACTCCTGGGAGCCCAACGGGCGCCAGCTCGCGCAGATCCAGCAGGGGCTCGAGGTGAACCCCCGCGGCAGCAAGTCGAAGACCCTGCGCAAGTCCGGGGACGGCTGGAGCTCGGCGTCGCGACCTGCGGCCGCCTCGGCCTCGGTGATCACCTACGTCGAGAACTGGAGCATCGAGGGCCTGTCCGCGCTGCCCGTGTTCAGGCGGGAGGACATTCTGGGCTCCGCGCTCAGCGAGTCGCTGGAAGGCGTCACGCAGTACGCGACCGCGCAGATCGAGGCCGACGGCGTGCTGCGCGGGAGCTTCGAGCGCGACAGCACGCGCCACGGGACCTTCCGCCTGCTGCGCGCCGGCCCGGTCGAGAACGTCAAGGGCAGCGGCAAGACCCAGTCGGAGCGCCTGTTCGAGATGTGGTTCGGCGACTTCGGAAAGGCCATGCTGCGCGGCGAGACGGGGCTGCAAGAGGAGGTGGCGCGCAGGATCCAAGCCGGCGAGGACGTGCCCGAGGAGGTGCGCGAAGAGCTGCGCCGCGAGATCCGCGCGGCGATCGAGAGCCACATGCGCGAGCAGCGGGTCGATCCGCGCGAGCACGCGCAAGAGGTGGATCGCCTGACGCGCGCGATCGAGCAGCAGATCCTCGAAGAGGGCCGCTCCTTCGAGGAGATCGGCCAGATGCTCAGAGACGGCAGTCTCGGGCCGTGACCCGCGGCCCCGACGGGTCCGTGCGCGCGGCGCTGCCGCGCGACCTGGACCGGCTGGCGGCGCTCTGGACCGCCGTGGCCCTGCATCACACCTCGTTCGATCCCCTCTTCACCCCGCGGGTCGACTCGGAACACCGGATCCGCCGGCTGCTGGCCGCGCAGCTTCGCGAGCCGGACGGGGCGGTCTTCGTGTGGGAGCGCGCGGGCGATCTGGCCGGCTTCTGCGCGGCGCGCATCGACCGCGCCCCGCCCATCCTCGAAGAGACGGAGCGCGCCGAGATCACCGACCTCGGAGTTCGCGAGGGCGATCGCCGCCGCGGGGTCGGGCGCGCCCTGGTGCAGGCGGCCCTCGACTGGGCTGCCTCCCGGGGTGTGCGGCGCGTGGAGGTGCGCGTGGCCTCGCGCAACCCGGAGGGTCAGGGATTCTGGCGCGCACTCGGGTTCGACGACCTGATGGACGTCCTGCACCGCCGGCTGTAGCTTCCGCGTTCGCCCCCCCGACACAGGGGCCCGAGGCCCATGGCTTCCAAGCGATCCGATCGGCTCGCCGAGCAGGAGCTCCAGCCCCTCGCGCAGGCGCTCAACCAGAGGCTCGAGAGCGCGGCGCCCGAGGTGCTGGCGATGCTCTCGTCGCTGGGCCGGCGGCTCTACTTTCCGCGGGGCATCCTCTCCCAGACCGCCGAGGCGGCCGAGCGGGCGCACCGCTTCGACGCGACCATCGGGATCGCCACCGAGGGCGGCAGGCCGATGACCCTGCCCTCCATCGCCCGCCACCTGAAGGGCGTCGATCCCGCCGACGCCTTCTCCTACGCGCCGCCGGCCGGCCGCGTGGAGCTGCGCGAGCGCTGGCGGGACAAGCAGCTGGAGGAGAACCCGTCGCTGCGCGGCAAGCAGTTCGGGCTGCCCGCCGTGACGAGCGCCATCACCCACGGCCTCGCGCTGGTCGGAGACCTGTTCGTCGAGCCCGGTGATCGCCTGCTTCTGCCCGACCAGTTCTGGGGGAACTACCGGCTGCTCTACGAGCTGCGCCTGGGAGCCGAGCTCGCGACGTTCCCCTTCTACGCCGGAGACGGCTTCAACTGCGAGGGGTTCGCCAGGGCGCTGGAGGAGAACGCGGCGGGCCGCGAGAAGCTCGTCGTGCTGCTCAATTTTCCCAACAACCCCACCGGCTACATGCCCACGCCGGCCGAGGGCGAGGCCATCGTCACTTCACTGGCGGGCCAGGCCGAGCGGGGCACCCGCATCGTGGCGGTGCTGGACGACGCCTACTTCGGCCTGTTCTATCACCTGGAGCAGCGCTCGATGACCGAGTCGCTGTTCGGCGCGCTGGCCAATCGCCAGCCGAACCTGCTGGCGGTGAAGCTGGACGGTGCGACCAAGGAGCTGTTCGCCTGGGGGTTGCGCTGCGGCTTCGTGACCTTCGCGCCGGGGCGGCCCGACACGGCGGAAGAGGTGCTGGCGGTCCTCGAAGCCAAGCTGCGCGGAGCCATTCGCAGCGGCATCTCCAACAGCTCGCACCTCTCGCAGTCGCTGGTGGAGATGGCGCTCGCGTCCTCTTCGCTGCCCGAGGAGCGCAAGCAGAAGCGCGAGGCCCTGCGGGCGCGGGTCGCGAAGCTCCACGAGGTGGTGCGCGCCCCGCGTTTCCGGGAGAGCTGGGAGCCCTACCCCTTCAACAGCGGCTACTTCATGTGCCTGCGGGTGAAGGGTGTGGAGGCGGAGGCCGTCCGCACCCACCTGCTCGCCGAGTACGGCATCGGCCTGATCGCCACGGCGCCCACGGATCTGCGCATCGCGTTTTCCTGCCTCGAGGTCGAGCAGGTCGAGCCTCTGTTCGAGGCCCTCCACAAGGCGATTCAGGAGCTCCAGTAGGCGCCCGATAGGGTGGGCCTGCCGGGCTCGCCCGCACGCGCACTTCATCCCCCCGGGGACATAACCAAACTGGCTGTGATGGCACTCACTTTCCGGTGGTCCGGAAGCGCCTACCGTGCGGAGGGATAGTTTGACGGCTACCTATACGCGGTCTGACGGCGGGGCCCCCACCGATGCCGTGAAGGAGCATTGATGGACGAGCGCGCGCCCCGCACACGCCCCTCTGCCTCGCACTCGCTGGCCTTTCTCCAGCATTTCTTCCTGCTCTCCGGGCTGGCGTTGTTCGCGGCCGTGGGCTGCGTGGTCGCCTTCTCGACGGTCGTGGGTGGAGACACCGCGCAAGAGTCCTTCACCGCGGCGGCGCTCGAGACGACACCCGCACTTCCGGACGTCGCCGCGGGCAGCGACCCGTTCAGCGCGCCGAAGCCAGAGGAAGTGCTGCGCGTCACCGAGGGCGTGATCGAGCCGGGCGAGACGCTCGCGAGCAGCCTGCGACGCCAGCAGGTCTCGCCCGAGGCGGCCGTCCTGATCGCCAGTGAGCTCGCACCGCTCTTCGACTTCCGCCGCGCGCAGCCCGGTCACAGCTACTGGCTGGTCCAGGCGGACGACGGCCGCGTCGTCGACTTCCGCTACTGGACCTCGCAGGTCCAGAACTACCATCTCTCCCTCGAAGGAGAGGACTACGTCTCCCGCCGCGAGCAGTCGGAGCTCGCCACCCGCACGGCGAGGATCGCCGGGGTGGTCTCCACGAGCCTGCACGAGGCGGTCGTGGAGCTGGGCGAGGATCCGCAGCTCGCCAGCGATTTCGGCGAGATCTTTGCCTGGGACGTGGACTTCTCCCGAGCGGTCCAGCCGAACGACGAGTTCCGCATCCTGTACGAGCGGCTCTACCGGACCCACGAGGACGGGGAGGACGTGTACGTGCGCCCGGGCCGCATCCTGGCCGCGCAGTTCGACGGGCAGGCGGGGTCGTTCAAGGCGCTCTACTTCGAGCCCGAAGTCGGGCGCGGCGCCTACTACCGACCCGACGGGAGCTCCGTGGAGGGCTCGTACCTGCGCGCTCCGCTGCCCTTCGCGCGCATCAGCTCGCGCTACAGCGCCGCCCGCCGGCATCCCATCCTCAAGATCACGCGGCCCCACCACGGCATCGACTACGCGGCCCCCGTCGGCACCTCCGTCTGGGCGGTCGGCGACGGCGAGCTGGTCTACCGCGGCTGGGCCGGCGGTTTCGGAAATCTCGTGAAGATCCGACACGAGGACGGCTACGTCACCTACTACGCGCATCTCTCCCGCTTCTCGAAGGGCCTGCGCGTGGGCCAGCAGGTCCAGCAGAAGCAGGTGATCGGTTACGTGGGCTCGAGCGGCCTGGCCACCGGACCCCACGTCTGCTTCCGCATCGCGCAGGACGGCCGCTACCTCGATCCCGCTCGGTTGCGCCCCAGCCGGGTCGGCGAGCCCGTGCCGCTCGACGTGCAGCACGTCTTCGTGGCCCGCCGAGACCTGCTGCTGGCCGAACTCTCCGGCCTGCTGGCGGCCACCGACGGGGCGCTCTAGCCCGCAGGAGCTCGGCGGCGCGGAGCAGGTGCCCCCCGAATGTGCGAGCATTCCCGGGATGTCCGCATCCCCCCGTGCCGGACGCGACGCCGGCCTGGGCGCGCGGCTCGAAGAGCTCGGCCGCAGCCTGGGCGCCCGCGAAGCGCCCCACCGCGCGGGCCTGGACGAGGCCCGCGCCTGCGCCGAGTCCCTGCGCGAGCGCATCCAGCAGGCACTGACCCGGTTCCACCGCGGGGCCGCCGAGGCCGGCGCGCCCCACCTGTGCGTCGAGCTCAGCGAGCTGCGCACCGACGACAAGCACCTGCGGGCCGTCGAGTTTGACCTGATTCGCGGGGGTCACAAGGCGATCGTGACGGCCAAGAGCCGCGGCGAGGTCACGCTGGTGGGGCCCTTCCGCAGCGGCAAGCCGGAGGGTCCCTGTCTGAGCTTTCCCTTCGACGCCGAGGCGGAGCTCGAGAGCGCGCTCGGCGACTTCCTCGAACGGTTCCTCGAGGAGGCGGCCACGCCGTGAACGGCGCCGCCGATCCGCGCTCCGGAGTCGATGAGCGGTGAGTCTGGACCGGCGCTCCGCGACGGGCGAGGACGAGCCGATCGAGTCGATCGACGAGCTGGTCGACTTCCTGCGCCGCTGGGAGAAGCCGCCGGAGCGTTGGCGCGTCGGGACCGAACACGAGAAGATCGGAATCTACGCCGACGGTTGGGGCCAGGTCCCCTTCGAGGGGGAGCGCGGCATCGGCGCCCTGCTGGGGCGGGTCGCCGAGGCCGACGACTGGACCCCGGTCCGGGAGGGGGACCACGTCATCGCCCTGGAAAAGGACGGGGCGAGCATCACCCTCGAGCCCGGCGGCCAGCTGGAGCTCTCGGGCGCGCCGCTGCGCACCATCCACGAGACCTGCGACGAGTTCCACGGACATCTGGCGCTGATGAAGCGCGTCTCGGAGCCCCTGGGGATCGTCTGGCTCGGTCTCGGCCGCAACCCCATCCACAGCGTCGACGAGATTCCGCGCATGCCCAAGCAGCGCTACGACATCATGCGGCGGATCCTCCCGGCGCGCGGGCAGCTGGCGCTCGAGATGATGTACGCGACGGCGACGGTCCAGGCGAACTTCGACTACGCGGACGAGGCCGACATGGTGACCAAGATGCGCGTCGCGATGGGTGTGTCGCCCGTCGTCTCGGCGATCTTCGCCAACTCGAGCCTCTCCGAGCGCAAGCCCAACGGCTTCATCTCGCGCAGGCTGCACACCTGGGAGCACACGGATCCGGACCGCACCGGCGTGCTGTCCAGCGTGTTCGAGCCGGACTTCGGCTACCGCCGCTACATCGAGTGGGCGCTCGACGTGCCCATGTTCTTCATCCTGCGGGGAGGTCGGCACCATCCCGCGGACGGGAAGACGTTCCGCGAGTTCCTGCGGGTCGGCCACGCCGAGCTGCGGGCCACGGTGGGCGACTTCGACCGGCACCTGACCACCCTCTTCCCGGACGTACGCCTCAAGCACATCATCGAGGTGCGCGGGGCCGACGCCGTGCCTCCGGGACTCACCTGCTCCCTGCCGGCGCTCTGGAAGGGGGTGCTCTACGACACCCAGGCCCGCGCGGCCGCCTGGGAGCTGGTCGCCTTCAGCAGGCAGGAGGAGCGGGAGGCGGCCCGCTCCGACGTCGCCGTGCGGGGCCTCGCGGCGCGGTTCGGCGATCGTCCCGTGCTCGAGTTGGCGCGGGAGCTGGCGGCGATCAGCCGCGACGGCCTGCGCCGCATCCGGCACGGCGGGCGCTCCGATCCGGACGAGACCGCGTATCTGGATCCCGTCTTCGAGCAGCTCGAGCTGGGCAGGAGCCCCGGCCAGGTCGTCCTGGAGCGCTGGGAAGGCGAGTGGGCGGGTGCGGTCGACCGCTTGATTGAATACGCGCGGTATTGATACAGTCGCCCGTCCGGGGAAGGCCCGGCGGGGCTGCGCGCGCCGTCCGGAGCCGACCGCGACGGCTGGGAGGCCTGGCGGATGTCTTCGAAGTTCAAGGTTTCGTTTACGCTCGATGAAGAGGACGCGCGCTACTTCCGCAATCTCTATCGGAAGGCGAAGAAGAACGCCGCCGGGCAGGATCCGCAGCGCATCGTGAAGGAAGCGATGGCGCTGGTCGAACGCGTGCGCGCGTCCAAGAAGACGCCTCGCTTCGTCACCGAGGCCATCGCGGTGCTGGAGGACCTGACCCGGTTGATCGAGGACCAGAGCTACGACGCGCCCAAGAACGTGGTGAATCAGGTGCTCGCGGCGCTCGCCTACTTTTCGAACCCCGAGGACCTGATTCCGGACAACATACCGGGCCTCGGCTTCCTGGACGACGCGATCATGGTGAAGTTCGTGGAAGACGAATTCAAGCACGAGCTGGCTGGCTACCGCAAGTTCTGTCGCTTCCGCGACGGCGCCGAGCAGCGGCCGTGGACCCGTGTGTCTCGCGAGCGCCTGCCGAAGCGGCTTCGTGACTACCGCAAGCAGATGCGTGCCGAGATCTCCAGGCGTCTGGCAGCCGACCAAGAGAAGAAGAGATTTCGCGGCTACCTCGGTTGGTGAATGGCGAACCCCTCTCCCGCCCGCATCCTGGTCGTCGACGACGAGGAGGCGATCCTCGAGACGATGACCTTCACGTTCCAGGACAGCTACGAGGTCTACACCTCGCGCGATGCGCGCCGCGGCCTCGAGATCCTGGACGAAAAGGCTCCGATCGCCGCCGTTCTCACCGATCAGCGCATGCCCGAGATGAGCGGAGTCGAGTTCGTCACGGAGGTGTGCAAGCGACACCCGGCCACGGTGCGCATGATCCTCACCGGCTTTTCGGACATGGAGGCGATCATCCAGGCGATCAACGACGGGCACGTCTACGCCTACGTCACGAAGCCCTGGGAACCCGAGCAGCTCAAGCAGCTGATGAAGCAGGCGGTCGAGCACTACCACCTGAGCGTCGAGAACGACCGCCTGCTGACGGAACTGCGCCACGCGAACGTCTTTCTCGAAGCGGTGATGGACCAGCTCGACACCGGCGCTCTGGCCGTGGACGGAGCCGGCGTCATCCAGGCGGTCAATCGCCCCGCCCGCGACTACCTGGCCCTGCAGGGCGACCTGCGCGGGCGCCCCCTTCAGGAGGTGATCGAGCACCACGGCCTCGAAGGGGTCGGTGCAGCCGCCTATCAGGTCGCGGGAGACGACGCCGTCAGCTACGACGACGTGGATGTGCAGATGGGAGAGCAGCGCCGGCGCCTGCGCGTCACCAGCCACGACCTGAGGGACGAATCGAATGCGAGCCTGGGACGGGTGATCCTGCTGCGGGAGATCTCCCACGAGCCGATCCAGCGCCGCTTCCACGAGCTGGTGACGAACCTGGCCCAGGACGCAGAGGGAGTGCGCGCGAAGCTGGAGGAGGCGCGCGACCAGCTGCCGGGTCTGGCCGAGAAGGTGCGCAGCTCCCGGATCCACTCGCCCGGCATGGTCGAGCTGGCGGAGCGTTTGACGCGCACCCTCACCGCAGTCGAGAACTGGCTCGACGTCGACGATGCCCTCGCGCGCGAGGAGTTCCCGGACGCGCAGCTCCTCCAGGATCGCATGCGTGTCGCCCTGACGCGTTGGCCGCTTCCCGAAGAGGTGCCGCAGCGCGTTCGCGAGCTGGCCCGCCGCGTGGAGGAGTACTACGAGTCCGGCGAAAACCCAAAGCAACGAGTCCTCTGAGCTTCCGCAGCGCGCCGCTTCGGCGCTGGATCGCCTCGAGCTGCGCATCGAGCGGCTGCAACTCAGGTTCCGCTTCACGTACGCTTTTCACGCGCGGGAAGTCCGCTTCGAGCGCGACGACGGAAACGGCTTCGTGCGCGTCTTTCCCGAGACCTTCTCGTTTCACGCCGAGCGCCACGACCCGGCCGAGATCTACCTTCAGCTCGACGATCTGTCGCGCAAGCCCCGGCTGCTTTCGGCTCGCGCGAACCGGCGCGACGCGGAGCTGCTCACCACCCGGCTGGTGCTGGCGATTCCCCGCTACCTGGAGGCGCTTCTCGAGCGCCTGGAGGGCGAGGGGCGGCTCGCGGAGGGCGCGCTCACCCGGGTGTACGAGGACGTAGCGCTGCTGTCCCAGATCCTGCTCCGCTTCGTGTCGGGCAGGGCCGGCGAGGTGAGTTCCGGGATCCAGATGGCGACCTTCCATTTCCGGAAGCTGACGTTTCGCTCCCTGCTCGCCCTGATGGAGCGACGCGTCGCGCCCGACTACCTGGCCGCGTACGTGCGCGGGACGGTGGATCCGGTCGACGCGGCCGACGACCTGTCGGAGGCCGGATTCTTCTACACCATGGCGAGCGGCCAGCCCGACGCGGTGAACCGCTCGCTGGTGCGCCTGGCCGAGCGGGCCTTCTACCGCTGGCTCGAAGACGTCTGCCTCGACGAGGACAATCGCGCCTTCGAGAACGAGGACTCCCCCTTCGAGGGCCGAGAGACCGAGGTGCGGCGCGCGGTCAGCGCCGACGCCGGCCTCCACATCCGCCGGGGCCGGGATCTGACTCCCTTCTTGTGCCGGCTCCGCAATCGCGACTGCCTGCGGGTGCTCAAGAAGCTCGAGGCCTGGTTCCTGCGCCAGTACGACGTCTACCACGCCGCGGCGATGATCCACCACGAGGACAACGTGGCGCGCGGGGTGATCGACGCGGACCGGGTGCTCACCCGCCACGCGTCCCGGAACTACCTGCTGGCCCTGGCGGGCCTGGCGGCGCCGTTCGCGGGCGCTGCGCTGTTCTACGAGCGGGCACCGCTGCTGTTCGACGCGCTGTGTGCACTCGAGCTCACGCTGGCCTACGCGGCCGTCGCGTGGTTCATGCTGTATCGCTTCTGCTGGAAGCGAGACCTGACGTTCTTCCGCGCCTCGGTTCCGCGCATCGCCGCGGGCATCATCGTGGGCTACCTGCCGATCTTCTTCATCGACGAGGTCTGGTACCTGGCGGAACGCTCCTGGGCCGCCCTGGGCAGCGTGGTGCTGCTGATCGGATTCACCACGCTCCTCTATCTCTACGTGGAGGTCCAGCGCCGCCTCGGCGACCCCACGGAGTCCTTCGGCCGGGCGCGTCAGATCTTCCTGCTGGGCGTCCTCCAGTCCTTCGGGATCGGCCTGGTGATCACCGGTCTGGTGGGCCGCTTCATGGCCGCCCGCAACTGGGGAAACGATCCGACCGCCTCGATCGAGTCGCTCAAGGGGACCCTGCCGCCGTTCATCGGGGAGCTGCCGAAGGTGCTGGGGGTGGAGCCCCTGTACACGTTCCCGGCGGCGATCTTCGTGATGACCTTCCTTTCGTTCTTCATCGGCACCTTCCTGCAGCTGCTCTGGGAGGAGATCCCGATCACCGAGCCGCTCTGACCCCGTGGGCGCGGGCGTATCCTCTTGGTCGCCCGGGCATCCAACCGGTACAGTCGACCCGAAACAGGAGGTCTCGTGGTCTCGATCGTGATGTACTCGAAGGAGAGCTGTCCGTATTGCTCGATGGCGAAGCGGCTGCTCGCCTCGAAGGGCCAGGAGTGGACGGAGATCGACGTCGAGGCCGACCCCGCCCGCCGCCAGGAGATGATCGAGCGGAGCGGGCGCCGGACTGTGCCGCAGATCTTCATCGGCGAGCGCCACGTGGGGGGGTTCGATGAGCTGGCGGCCCTGGAAGACGCCGGCGAGCTCGACCCCCTGCTGGAGCTGCGCAGCCACTCCCCCGTGGAGGAGGAGCACCGCCGGGTCGTGATCGTGGGAAGCGGGCCGGCGGGCTACACGGCCGCGATCTACGCCGCCCGCGCAGAGCTCAAGCCGGTGGTGCTGGCGGGCCTGCAGTTCGGCGGCCAGCTGATGCTGACGACCGACGTCGAGAACTATCCGGGATTCCCCGACGGTGTGACGGGCCCGGCGATGATGGAGATGTTCCAGAAGCAGGCCGAACGCTTCGGAGCGGACGTGCACGCGGAGGACGCCACCGAGCTCGACCTGACACAGCGCCCCTTCCGGGTGAGGACGGCCGAGCGTTCCTTCAGCGCCGACGCGCTGGTCCTGGCGATGGGGGCGTCCGCCAAGTGGCTCGGGCTGGAGTCCGAGACGCGCTTGCAGAACAACGGCGTCTCCGCCTGCGCCACCTGCGACGGAGCCCTCTTCCGCGGCAAGGCCATGGCGGTGGTGGGCGGCGGCGACACCGCCATGGAGGAGGCGCTCTTCCTGACGCGTTTCGCCACCCGGGTCTCGGTCATCCATCGCCGCGATCGGCTGCGCGCCTCGCGGATCATGCAGGAGCGGGCGCGGGCGAACGAGAAGATCGAGTTCGTCTGGAACTCGGCGGTCGAGGAGGTGCTCGGCGACCAGTTCGTGACGGGCGTGCGCGTCCGCGACCTGCTGAGCGACGAAGTGCGCGAGCTTCCCGTCGAGGCGCTCTTCGTCGCGATCGGCCACCAGCCGAACACACTGCTGGTGCGCGGGCAGGTCGAGCTCGACCCGGTGGGCTACGTGAAGACGGAGCCGGGAACCACGCGCACCTCGGTGGAGGGCGTGTTCGCCGCGGGCGACGTCATGGATCCCAGCTACCGGCAGGCGATCACGGCGGCCGGCACCGGTTCGATGGCCGCCATCGACGCCGAGCGTTGGCTCGGCGAGCGGGGAATCGCGTAGAGCAGCGAACAGGATCCCCGCGCGGGCTTGCTGGCCGTCAAGCGGGGATCTAGGCTGGCGTGGCATGGCGCTCTCCAAGGAGCGGCTCGAGGGGCTGATCGCCCGGTCCACCGACATCGTCGTCGCCACCAACCGCAAGGGTGAGGTGGTCTATTACAACGACGGTGCCAAGCGCAGCCTCGGCTACACGCAGGACGAGATCCTCGGCAAGTACGCCGCGCAGCTCTACCCCGATCTGGCGGAGGCCAAACGGGTCATGGCCGCGATGCGAGATCCAGGCCACGGCGGCGCGGGCATCGTCGAGACGTTCCAGACCACCTTCCTGTCCAAGGCCGGTGAGCGCATCCCGGTCGCCATCTCCGGCACCCTCAGCTACGACGAGAACAGCGAAGAGGACGGAACCATCGGCTTCGCCAAGGACCTGCGCGAGATCTTGCGCAAGGACCAGCTGGCGACCCTGGGAGAGGTGGTGGTCGGTCTCTCCCACGAGATCAACACCCCGCTCGGGGTGATCCTCAACCAGGTGGAGCTGCTGGAGGGAGAGATCGATCGCCTGGCGGGCGACCGCGACACGTCCGTCGAGTCGGAACGGCTGCACGCCACGCGCCGCGAGATTGCACGCATCTCGGACATCCTGGCGCGGCTGAGCGAGATGGTGGAGAGCGAGCAGTACCAGACTGTCGAGTACGTAGGGCCGACCAAGATGATCGACCTGCGACGCCATCGTCCGCCTGCGGGACCGCGCGATGCCCGCCTGGCCGGGCTGAGGATCCTGGTCGTCGACGACGACCTGGGCATCTGCCGCACCCTCGAGGAGATCCTCGAAGCCCAGGGCTGCAGCGTGGAGGCGGCCTGCGACGGGCTGGAGGCGCTGCGGCGGGTGGACGCGACGGAGTTCGACCTGGTCCTGAGCGATGTGGTGATGCCGAACATGGATGGCTACGAGCTCCACCACGCGCTGCGCGAGCGCCACCCCCAGCTGCCCGTGCTGATGATGACGGCCTTCCACTACGACAAGGACCACATCATCCAGCGCAGCCGGGCCGAGGGGCTGGAGGGGGTGGTCTTCAAGAAGCCCGTCGATCCCGAGCGGCTGCGCCAGGTGATCGCCGAAACCGTGTCGAAGGGGGGGCGGGCGAAGCCCCGCTCCTGACGGGCACAGGAGGCGGGCGGCCCCCGCCTCGGGTTTGCCGGTGTCGTTCACTCGCTGAGAGTTCGTGCGGCACAGACGGCGATCACCTGGCGCGCACCGGCTCGGCGCAGCGCGCGCGCCGCTTCGCTCAGCGTGCTTCCGGTGGTGACCACGTCGTCCACCAGCCAGACGCGCGCCGGGGCGCGCAGCCCGGGCTGCGCGCGAAAGGCGCCGCGCCCGTTGCGCCGCCGCGCACTCCGCTCGAGCCCCGTCTGGCTGGGGGTGTCGCGCATGCGGCGCAGGGCCACCGCGTCCCAGGGCACGGCCAGCCGTCGGGAGAGCTCGCGGGCCAGCAGCCCGGCGGGGTTGAAGCCCCGGGTCCGCAGACGACGAGGGTGGAGGGGAACCGGGACCACCAGCTGGGGACGCGGTCCGGGGGCCCGGGCGCCGGCCTCCCGGATGCACGCTCGCACCACGGCGAGGGGCGCCGGGTCGAGCCCCGCCAGGCCTGGGCTCGGGTACTTGAAGCGGTGCATCCAGCGCACCAGTTCGCCGCGGAAGGCCACGGCCGCGACGCAAGCCTCCAGCGGCGACGGCGCCCGCTCGCACGCCGCGCAGCGACCGCCGGGCTCGGAGCCCCGGGCCTGCTGGCACAGCGCGCAACGCGAGAGCGAGATGTGGGGCAGCGCCGCGTTGCAGGCCCGGCACAGGGCGGCGCCAGCGTCCAGCGCGCCCGCGCAGGCCGCGCAGCACGGCGGCGCCGCGAGGTCGAGCAGGCCGCGCAGTGCGCCGCGCAGCCGAGCGGAGCGGAGTTTCAGCGGACTAGCTCCGGTCGGGGGTACGGATCAGCGAGCGGCCGGTCATCTCCGGCGGCGCGGGCAGACCGAGCAGGTCGAGCACCGTGGGGGCGAGGTCGGCGAGGCCGCCGTCGCGCAGCCGCCGGCCCTCCGGGTTCTGGACGATCCAGAGCAGGGGCACCGGATTCGTGGTGTGGGCCGTGTGCACCTGTCCGGTTCGCGGGTCCACCATCATCTCGCAGTTTCCGTGGTCCGCGGTGATCAGCGCGCGGCCGCCGCGCTGCAATACCGCGTCGGCGACACGCTCGACGCAGCGGTCGACGGTCTCCACCGCCTTCACGGCGGCATCCAGGATCCCGGTGTGCCCCAGCATGTCGCAGTTCGCGAAGTTCAGCAGGACGAAGGCGTACTCCTCCTGGGCCAGGCGGCGGAGCAGCTGTTCGGTCACCTCGGGCGCACTCATCTCCGGCTTGTGGTCGTAGGTCGGGATCTCGCGCGGCGACGGGATCAGCACCCGGTCCTCGCCCGGGAAGGGTTCTTCCAGCCCGTTGTTGAAGAAGAAGGTCACGTGGGCGTACTTCTCGGTCTCGGCGATGCGCAGCTGTGAGAGCCCGGCGCTGGCCAGCACCTCTCCCAGGATGTGCGTCGGCGCCTCGGAGACAAAGGCGACGGGCAGGTCGTAGTCCGCGTCGTACTCGGTGAGGCAGACGAAGACCGCCGGCTTCAGGACCCGCTTGCGCTCGAGCTCGCCCCGGAAGAGCTCCGGCTTGGCGTCGCTGAGCGCGGCCGTGATCTGCCGCGCCCGGTCCGCGCGGAAGTTGAAGAAGATGACGGCATCGCCGTCGGCCATCGGCGCCCCGCCCTCGATCACGCAGGGCTTCACGAACTCGTCGCTTTCGTCGCGCGCGTAGGCCTGCTCCACGGCGGAGAGCGCGTCGGTGGCGGGGATTCCCTCTCGACACACCATCGCGTGATAGGCGGCCGAGATGCGCTCCCAGCGCCGATCGCGATCCATCGCGTAGTAGCGTCCCATCACGGTGGCCACGTGGCCGCCGACGCGCTCCACGTGGGGCAGTAGCTCTCGCAGGTAACCCAGGCCCGAGCGCGGCGGTGTGTCGCGCCCGTCGAGGAAGACGTGCACGGCGGGGCGCACCCCGCGGCGGCCGCAGTGGGCGAGCAGCGCCTTCAGGTGTTCGATGTGGCTGTGGACGCCGCCGTCGGAGACCAGGCCGATCAGGTGCAGCGTGCCTCCGCTGCGTTCCAGCGCGGCCAGCGCCTGCTCCACGGCGGCGTTCCGCTCGAGCTCGCCCTGCTCGATGGCCTTGCCGATGCGGGTCATGTCCTGCTCGACGATGCGCCCGGCGCCGATCGTCATGTGCCCCACCTCGGAGTTGCCCATCTGGCCGGGCGGCAGTCCGACCGACTCTCCCGAGGTCTCGATGCGCGCGGTGGGATAGCTGCGCCGCGCGCGCTCGAAGAAGGGCGTGTGCGCCACGGCCGTGGCGTCGGCGGCGCCGCCGTCGCCGATCCCGAAGCCGTCGAGTATGACGAGTACGACCGGTCCGCTCATCAACCCACCGTCCGCGCGGCGCGGTCCTCGAGCTCCAGGACCGGCGCGTCGCTCCACAGCCGCTCGAGGTCGTACTTCTCCCTCACCTCTCGCTGGAAGATGTGCACGATCACGTCGCCGAGATCGATCAGCACCCAGCGGCCTTCTTCGTAACCCTCTACGCCCAGCAGCGCCTCTCCGCGAGCCGTGACGGCGGCCTCGACGGAGTCGGCGATGGCGCGGGCGTGGCGGTCCGAGGTGCCGGTGGCGAGGACGAAGGTGTCGGCGAAGGACACGACCTCGCGCACGTCGAGCGCGACCAGGTCCTCGGCCTTTCGATCCAGGGCCGCTTCGGCGACGACCGAGGCCTTCGACAGCCGATCCAGGCCGCTCATCCGCGCGCTTTCCGCTCCACTCGGCTCCCGCCGTAGACGCCGCTCTCCACCAGGGCCTCGCGGATCACCTCCGGAACCAGGTACCGCACCGAGCGGCCCCCGCGCAGTCGAGCCCGGATGTCGGAGGCCGACACGTCGAGGGCGCGGATCTCCAGGATCCGCAGCCAGGTCCCCGCCGGCCGGTGGAGCCCCGAGAGACCGTCCGGTGCCAGCTCCACGTCGTTGCGCACCGCCTCAGGCAGCCACTCCGCGAGGGAGCCCTTGTCGAGCGGCGGCCGCGTGATCACGGCGAAGTGGGCCAGTGCGAACAGCGCTTCGGGCTCCCGCCAGGAGCCCATCTCGCGAAATGCGTCCTGGCCCAGCACGAAGACCGGCCGCTCCGGCCCGATCCGCGCGCCGATCGCGCGCAGGGTCTCGACGGAGTACGAGGCGCCCCCGCGCTCGATCTCCAGGGCATCGACCTCGAAGCACGGGTTGTCGCGGGTGGCGGCGCGGACCCAGGCCAGCCGCTCGGCAGCGGGCGCGATCGGGTCGCTCCGCGTGGCTCGCTTGTGGGGCGGCTGCGCGCAGGGCACGAAGATCACGCGCTCGAGCCCGAGGGCCTCGCGTGTCTCCTCCGCGCCGTGCAGGTGGCCTATGTGGATGGGATTGAAGGTCCCGCCGAGGATCCCGACCCTGGGGCGCTCGGTCATTCGCGCAGCTGGCCGTCGCCGTAGAGCACGAACTTCCGCGTGGTGAGCTCCTCGAGGCCCATCGGACCGAAGGCGTGCAGCTTCGAGGTGGAGATTCCGATCTCGGCGCCGAGCCCGAGGCGGTAGCCGTCGGCGAAGGCGGTGGAGCAGTTGACGCCCACCGTCGAGGAGTTCACCCGGCGCAGGAACTCCTGGGCGCTTCGGTAGTCCCGGGTCACGATGATCTCGGTGAGGTTCGACCCGTAGCGACGGATGTGGTCGATCGCCGCGTCGAGGTCCTCGACCACGCGCACCGCCAGGATCGGGGCCAGGTACTCCTCGCTCCAGTCGGCTTCAACGGCGGGCTGCGCGTCGCCGAAGAGCTCGCAGGTCTGCGCATCGCCGCGCAGCTCCACGCCCTCCTCGTGCAGGGCCTTGAGCACGCGCGGCATGACGGTCTTCGCCGCATCGCGGTGCACGAGCAGGGTCTCGACGCCGTTGCACACCGCCATCTGCCGGATCTTCGAGTCGATGACGATGCGCTCGGCCATCTCGGGGTCCGCGTCGGCGTCGATGAAGGCGTGGCAGATGCCCTGGTCGTGCTTGATCACGGGAATGAGGGAGTCCTCCGTGACCTTGCGGATCAGCGCCGGCCCCCCGCGCGGGATGATCAGGTCCACGCACTGGTCTTCGCGCAGCAGGTGGTCGATCGCCGAGCGATCGGTCAGCGGCACGATGCAGACGGCGTCCTCCGGGACGTGCGTCTCGCGCGCCGCGGCGCGCAGCTCGTCGGCGAGGGCGAGATTCGAGTGCAGGGCCTCGGAGCCTCCCCTCAGGATTACGGCGTTGCCCGCCTTGACGCACAGCGCGGCGGCGTCCACCGTGACGTTGGGGCGCGACTCGTAGATGATTCCGATCACCCCGAGCGGGATCCGCATGCGGCCCACGCGCAGGCCGTTGGGGCGGACCTCCATGCGCTCGACGCGCCCGACGGGATCCGGCAGGGCCGCCACGTCGCGCAACCCGGCGATCATGTCGCTCCACTTGGAGTCCGAGAGCTCCAGGCGTCTCACCAGTGGGGCCGCGACGCCCTTCGCCTCCGCCTCGCGCAGGTCGACGGCGTTGGCCTCGCGGATGCTCGAGCGCGCCGCCTCCAGCCGCTCCGCGCAGCGCAGCAGCCAGGCGTTCTTGTCGCGCGTGGAGAGCTCGCCCGCGAGCTCGGCAGCGGCGCGCGCCCGAAGCGCGAGGTCGTGGATGAGGCGGTCGAGCTTCATCGCGTTTCGCCCGGGAGGGCGTCCCCGGCGTCCGAGAGCAACACCATGTCGTCTCGGTGAATCACCTCGTCGCCGTTCGAATATCCTAGCACCTGGGCGATCTTGCGCGTGGGAAGCCGCGCGATCGCCCGGATCGCGTCGGCCGAGTAGGCGACCAGCCCGCGCGTCAGCTCGCGGCCCCGCTCGTCCACGCAGGCCACCGGGTCGCCGATGCCGAAGCTGCCGCGCACCTCGCTGATGCCCGCCGGCAGCAGACTCTTGCCCCGCTCGACCAGCGCGCGCGCGGCGCCCTCGTCGACGACGATCTCGCCGCGGGTGCGGGTGGTGAAGGCCAGCCAGTGCTTGCGGCTGGCGAGCCGGTCGCCGGCGACGAAGAGCGTACCCACGGACGCTCCGGCTGCGACCTCGACCAGCGCGTCGCGGGACCGGCCGTTGCACAGGACGGTGGAGGCGCCGCAGCGCGCGGCCGCCCGAGCCGCCTCGAGCTTGGTGGTCATGCCCCCGCGCCCGAAGGCGGTGGTCGAGCCGCGCGCGGCGCGCTTCACTTCCGGCGTGATCGCCTCGACCACGTCGAACAGCGGCGGAGTCGGCTCGCCCGGGACCGGGGGCGAGACGTGCAGCCCATCCACGTCGCTGAGGATCACCAGGAGATCGGCCGCCACCAGGTTCACCACCGTCGCCGACAGGTTGTCGTTGTCTCCGAAGCGGATCTCTTCGGTCGACACCGTGTCGTTCTCGTTCACGATGGGGACGACCCCCAGCCGCAGCAGCATCAGCAGCGTGTGGCGAGCGTTGAGAAAGCGCTCCCGCTGTTCGAGTCCCGCGCGGGTGACCAGCACCTGGGCCACTTGGCGCTTCAAGCGCGTGAAGCGCCGCTGGTAGAGCTCGATCAGACCGATCTGCCCCACGGCCGCCGCCGCCTGTTTCTCGGGGATCGACCGGCCCGGGTGGTCCCAGCCCAGCCTGCGCGCCCCGACCGCGATGGCCCCCGACGAGACCAGGACCACGTCGCGGCCGGCTTCGTTGAGCGCGGTGACCTGGCGCGCGATCCCGGAGAACGCCCGCTGGCGCAGCGTGCCGTCTTCGGTCAGCACGCTGCTGCCGACCTTGACCACGACGCGGCGGGCCCGCTTCACCCGGTCGCGCGCTTCGCGCTTTCGACTCACGTCGCGTCTCCCGTAGCGCGCTCTCTCTCGTCGCTGGCGTCGAGGGCGTGCACCAACGCGCGCAGTAGCGCGGGCACGCCTTCGCCGGTAGCGCCCGAGACGCGCAGGACCTGGCAGCCGACCGCGCGCAGCGCCTGCTCGACGGGGTCCAGGCGTTCCCGTTCCGCCACCAGGTCGATCTTGTTCAGCACCGCGATCTCCGCGCGCTGCAGCAGCGCGGGCTGGTACGCGCCGAGCTCGCGGCGGATCGCCTCGTACCTCGCCACCAGCTCGCCGGGCTCGGGAGACGCGCTGCCGACGTCGATCAGGTGTACGAGCACCCGCGTGCGCTCGATGTGGCGCAGGAACCGATCGCCGAGCCCGGCCCCGCTGCTGGCCCCCTGGATCAGCCCGGGAACGTCGGCGACCACGAAGCGCCGCTCGTCGAGCTCCGCCACGCCCAGTGACGGCGTGAGCGTCGTGAAGGCGTACTCCGCCACCCGCGGCCGCGCTGCGGAGAGGCGCCGCAGCAGCGTCGACTTGCCCGCGTTCGGGAAGCCCACCAGACCCGCGTCGGCCAGCAGCTTCAGGGAGAGGCGCAGCCGCCGGATCTGTCCGGGCTGCCCCCGTTCGGCGAAGTCCGGCGCCTGGCGGGTCGCGTGCACGAAGCGCGCGTTGCCCCGGCCGCCGCGTCCGCCCCGCGCCGCCAGGACGCGGTCCTGTGGGGCGGCCAGGTCGGCCAGGGGGGGGGCGTCGGCGCCGTCGGCCAGGTCGTACACGAGCGTGCCCACGGGCACGCGGATCTCCAGCGAGCGGCCGTTCCGCCCCGTGCGCTTGCGTCCCGAGCCGGCGGCGCCGGACTCGGCCCGCTGTTCGTGACGCATGCGCTGGTCGGACAGCGTCGCCAGATTGCGGTCCGCCACGACGCTGACGTCGCCGCCCCGGCCGCCGTCGCCTCCGTCCGGTCCGCCCCGCGGCACGAACTTCTCGCGGCGCATGCTCGCGCAGCCGTCGCCTCCGTCTCCGGCGAATACGGAAAGGGTCGCCTCGTCGATGAACGCTTCGTTGGACTTCATGGAGGCGCAGACGGTTCGCGGCTCCGGCGGCGACCGGTGCGCGCGGGGAAGGGCGGCTCGGACGCGGACCGCGTCCGCGCCGGCATCCGCCCGAAGCGGGGAGTCAGGCCTGTGGTTCGACCCGCGCGACGACGCGCCCGCGCGTTCGACCGTAATTCACGACGCCGTCGCACAGTGCGAAGAGCGTGAAATCCCGACCCAGGCCCACGTTGCGCCCCGGGTGGATCCGCGTGCCGAGCTGGCGGACGAGGATCGAGCCGGCCGACACGCTCTGCCCGCCGAAGACCTTGACGCCCCGGCGCTGCCCCCGGCTGTCGCGGCCGTTTCGCGAGCTCCCCTGCCCCTTCTTGTGTGCCATGGCTCAGGCCTCGATCCCGTCCACGCGGACCTCGGTGTAGAACTGGCGATGCCCGCTCTTGCGTCGATAGCCCTTGCGGCGCTTCATCTTGAAGACCGTGATCTTGCGCGCGCGGCCCTGCGCCGTGATCGTGCCCACGACCTTCACTCCGTCGAGCAGGGGCGTGCCCACCCGCGCGGCGCCTTCGCCACCGAGCAGCAACACCTCGTTCAGCTCGACCCGGTCGCCCACGGCGCCTTCGAGCTTCTCGAAGCGGAAGGCCCGGCCCGCCTCGACGCGCACCTGCTTTCCGCCCGTGCGGACCACCGCGTACATCAGCGCTCCTCCGGCTCGCCGGATCGCCGCAGTATCCGGTTTTGCGCCCCCGCGTCAACCGGGTCCGGCGCGGGAGCGGCCGTCCACGGCTCGCTCGGTTCCGGGTCGGGAGAGGACCCCGGGGAGGCCTCCGCTCCCACCTGTGGCCCGGTCGGCGCGTCCGCGCCCAGCTCGTCGGCGGACTCCTCGGGCTTCTTCTCGTCCGCCGCCAGGGCGGGCTCCGCCTGGGGCGGGGCCCGCCGCTCGCCGAGCCAGGTCAGCGGGATCTCCACCGGCGGCCCCTCGTCGAGGGCCGTCACCTCGAACTGCTCCTGGTGCAGGCCCGGCCGCGCGCGGATCTCGATCTCGCATCCCAGGTCCTGCGCCAGCGCGGCGTGGGCCTTGCGGGCCGGTCCGAGCAGCACCTCGGCCACCCGGGGATTCACCGCGACGGCGATGCGCCGGCCGCAGAAGCGCGGCAGGTCATTGCGGATCTCGCGCAGCAGCTTGAAGGCGACGCTCTCGGTGGAGAGCACGTAGCCGCGCCCCTCGCAGTGGGGGCACGGCTCGCACAGCTGGCGCACCAGGCTCTCGCGCGTGCGCTTGCGCGTCATCTCCACCAGGCCCAGCTCGGAGATCTTGAGGATGTTCGTCTTGGCCTTGTCCTGGCGCAGCGCTTCCTGGAGCGCGCGATAGACCTTCTCGCGGTTCTCGGCGCTCTCCATGTCGATCAGGTCCATGATGATCAGGCCGCCGATGTTGCGGAAGCGCAGCTGGTACACGATCTCCTTCACGGCCTCGAGGTTCGTCTTCAGGACGGTCTCCTCGAGGTCGCGCTTGCCGACGTAGCGGCCGGTGTTGACGTCGATGGCGGTGAGCGCCTCGCTCTGGTCGAAGATCAGATAGCCGCCCGACTTGAGCCAGACCTTCTTGCCCACGTTGTCGTCGATGCACGACTCGATTCCGCAGCTGTCGAAGATCGGCACGCTGTCCCGATAGCGCTCGAGGCGCGGCTTCGGCTCGGCGACGAAGCGGGAGATGAACTGCTTCATTTCTTCGTGGACCTGCTCGTCGTCCACCAGGATCCGCTTGGTCTGCGTGTTGGAGAAGTCGCGGATCGCGCGCAGCGGCAGGGAGAGCTCGGTGTACAACTCGGAGGGAGCGGTCGCCTCCTCCTTCTTCAGCTGGATCTCGTCCCAGACCGAGGTGAGGTACTTCACGTCGGCCTCGAGATCGGTTTCGCGCGCGGCGTCGCCCGCCGTGCGGATGATGAAGCCCAGGTCGGCGGGGCGGATGCGCGAGACGATCTCGCGCAGCCTGCGCCGCTCCCGATCGGACTCGATGCGCCGGGACACGCCCACGCGCTGGGCCCACGGCGTGAGCACCAGATGGCGGCCGGCGATCGAGACGTGGGAGGTGATTCGCGCGCCCTTGGTCCCGATCGGCTCCTTCGCCACCTGCACCACGATCTCCTGCCCCTCGCGCAGGACGGACTCGATCTTTGGCATCTGGCGCCCGTTGCCGTTGCGGCCTCGCGGGCGTCGCCCCCGCGGCGGGTCCTCCTCGTCGAGGTCGACGTCCATGTACGTCTCTTCCAGGTAGTCGCCGACGTAGAGGAAGGCCGCCTTCTCCAGGCCGATGTCGACGAAGGCGGCTTGCATGCCCGGCAGCACCCGGCTGACCCGCCCCAGCACGACCATGCCCGCGACGCTGCGATCGCGGTCGCGTTCGATGTGGAGCTCGACGAAGGTGCCTCGCTCGAGAATCGCGACCCTCGTCTCGCCGTCTCCGGCGTTGATCAGGATCTCGTTCTGCATGGGTCCTTTCCGATGCCGCGGGGGGCGGTGTTCGGGTCGGGCCGCCCCGCGCGGGCGCGGGGCGAGCACGTTCGGCCCGGCGTTGGGATCCCCTGTGGGGATGCCGTCCGCACCGGTGCCCTCCGGCGTTGGCGAGCCGCATCGGGAGTCAGTCAGAGTGAAAACGCCCGCGCGCCTGGGAACGCGCCGGCGTGGCGGGGCTAGCGGGGGTCTGGAGCCGCTCTCAGGGCCTCCGACCCGACGGGACCACTCGCTAATGTCCCGAAAACACTATGAAAAACGTTGACTCGCACAGGAAGCCAATCTACTGTGCGGCCGTTGATCCGACTCTGGAGCCCCGCGCAGCACCCCGCCGCCCGTCCGGCTCGCGTCGGCTCCGGACCCGCCTCGCATTGGGTCTTTACTCCCCACGAGGGCGGACCGCCGATCAGACCGCACGACAAACCTGAGACACAGGATCATGGATCGAAAGCGCACGGTCAAGACCGACCCCAGGAGGGGCCTTCCGGCTGCGGATCGGCTGATCCGGCAGCTCTCGCGGACGCACCCGGAGCTCCCCGTCTGGGCCGCTACCCGCGCCGTGCGGGAGGTCCTGGCCGGAGAGCGAGAGCGGCTGGCCGCGGATGATCCCACGGGGGCACCGGGCGCGGAGACCGAGCTGCTGCGCCGCGCCGCCGAGCGCGGCGCGAGCCTGTGCGCCCCCCACCCCCGCCGCGTGGTGAACGCGACCGGGGTGGTGCTGCACACGAACCTGGGGCGCGCCCCGCTGGCGCCCGGCGCCGCCGCGGCCGCCGCCGCGGCGGCCGGCTACGGCGACCTGGAGCTGGACCTGGCGACCGGCCGCCGGGGAGACCGCGCGGCGGCCGTGGCGGAGAAGCTCGTGCTGCTGAGCGGCGCCGAGGCGGCCCACCCGGTGAACAACAACGCCGGCGCCGTGCTGCTCGCGCTGGACACGCTGGCCCGCGGCCGCGAGGTCGTCGTGTCGCGCGGGGAGCTCGTCGAGATCGGGGGCTCCTTTCGGGTGCCCGACATCGTGGCGCGCGCGGGCGTGCGCCTGGTCGAGGTCGGCACCACCAACCGCACCCACCCCGAGGACTACGAGCGCGCCATCGGCGAGCGCACCGCGCTCCTGCTCAAGGTGCACCGCAGCAACTTCGAGGTGCGGGGCTTCGTTTCCGAGGTGTCGCTGGCCGAGCTGGCCGAGATCGGCCAGCGGCGCGGGTTGCCCGTGGTGGAGGATCTCGGCAGCGCGACATTCGTGGACCTGTCGCAGCGCGGCTTTCCGCCCGACGTGGACGCCCGCGCCCGGCTGCGCCAGGGCGCCGACGTCGTCTGCTTCTCGGGCGACAAGCTGCTGGGCGGGCCGCAGGCCGGAATCGCGCTCGGGACGGCCCGCCGCGTCGACGCGATGCGCCGCAACCCGCTGGCGCGGGCGCTGCGCCTCGACAAGCTGACCCTCGCCGCGCTGGACTGGACGCTGGAGGCCTACCTCGACGGCCGCGCCGAACGCGAGATCCCGGTCCTGCGCCAGCTGCTGGCGCAGCCCGCGCAGCTGGAAGTGCGGGCCCGCGGCCTGGTCGAACGCCTCGCCAAGCTGGCGGGCGCGGACGTCGACGTGTCGCTGGCCCCCGATCGCACCGCGGTCGGGGGCGGCTCGCTGCCCGGCTTCGAGCTCGACAGCTGGGTGGTGGTCCTCGACGCCGGCGGCGGCGCCGAGCGCCTGGTCTCGCGCCTGCGCCACGCGTCGGTCCCCGTGCTGGCGCGCATCCGCGACGACCGGGTGGTGCTCGACGTGCGCACGCTGCTCGACGGGGACGAGGTCGCCGTCGAAATGGCCCTGGCCGAGGCACTCGGGCGCCCGGCGGGTACGCGCTCGCCCCCGTAGGGAAGACCGCGTTTGAACGCTGAGGGGCGTTTTCGTAGAATTAGCGCCCAAAAATGAGCGAGATGCCGAAGATCGCGTGATGTTGAGCTCGAACGTCCTCGTCTTGAACCGCTCGTACCTGCCAGTCCACGTGACCACGGCGCGGCGAGCCTTCTCGCTGGTCTACCAGGGGTCGGCGCTGGTCGTGAACGCGGAGTACCGGACCTTCGACTTCGACGGCTGGCGGCGGGTGAGGGCGCGCGGGGCGGCCGAGGCCGTCGGGACGCCGAGTGGAGCGATCCGGCTGCCCCGGGTGATCGTGCTGCTGGTCTTCGATCGCATCCCACGCCGCCACGTACGCTACAGCCGGGTCAACGTGTTTGCACGAGACCGGTTTACCTGTCAGTATTGCGGCGCCACCCCCCACCGATCACAACTCAACCTGGACCACGTGATTCCCCGCTCGCTGGGCGGGAAGACCACGTGGGAAAATGTGGTGTGCAGTTGCGTCGAGTGCAACCGACGCAAAGGGGGTCGCACCCCGGAGCAAGCGCGGCTGCTTCTGCAGCGCCGGCCGGCACGTCCTCGTTGGACGCCGCTCTTGAACGTGATCGCATCGAGCGTGCGCTACGAGGAGTGGAGACCCTTCTTGACCATCGTCGACGGGGGTCGGCGGAGCATGGGCCTAGCCGGATAGCCGCCCAGCAGGGCGAGGGCTCCAGCGGTGCGTCGCTGGGCTCCGGCCTCGGCCTGCTGATGACCTCCGGTGCCCGCCGCCCCTCGGTGCGAGGCCGGCCGCTCAGCGGCGTTCGCATGATTCCCGTGGGTGGTGGCAAGGGGGGCGTCGGCAAGACCTTCCTGGTGGCCAACCTGGCGGCGGCGCTGGCCCGCGAGGGCTACCGCGTCGTCGCCGTCGACGGCGACCTGGAGGGGGCCAACCTCCACACCTGTCTCGGGGTGGCGAAGCCGCGCTGCAGCCTGGCGGACTTCGTCGCCCAGCGCGAAGACGACCTGCGCAAGCTGGTCCTCGACACGCCGATTCCCCGCGTGCAGCTGATCGCCGCCACCCACGGCAACCTGGCGACCCCGCAGCCGGGCCACTCGCGGCGCCTGCGCCTGCTGCGCGCGCTGCGCGAGCTCCCCACCGACTTCGTCCTCGTCGATCTGGGAGCGGGCACATCCCCGGCGGTGATGGACTACTTCATGATCGGCGAGGGCGGGCTGGTGGTGATCGCGCCGGAGCCCACGTCGGTCGAGAACGCCTACGCCTTCGTGCGGGCCGCCTTCTACCGCCGGCTGCGCCTGGCCATGGTGTCCCACGAGGTGCGCAGGCTGGTGACGCTGGCCATGGACCAGCGCAACGAGCTCGGCATTCGCACGCCGCTGGACCTGCTGCGCGAGATCCGCGCCAGCGACGCGAAAGAGGGGGCGCGCTTCGTGGAGACGGTGCGCGCCTTCCGTCCGCGCATCGTCATCAACGATGCGCGGACGGCGGACGACATCCGCCTCGGCTTCTCGGTGCAGAGCATCTGCCGCAAGTACTTCGGGATCGACTCCGAGTACCTGGGCTACGTCAACCACGACGATGCAGTGCGCCGCTCGGTGCGCGCCCGCTCGCCGGTGGTGGAGCAGCAACCTCGGTCCGACGCCGCGGTCTACATCGCGCGGATCGCGGCCAAGCTGGCGGCGCCGCAACCGTCCGTGGAGAGCGACCGCCTGGAGAAGGGCCATTGAAGCCGCTTCCCGTGCAGAGCTACTACGAGGTCCTCGAGGTCTCTCGGGACGCGAACGGCGACCAGATCGAGCGCGCCTACCGGATGGCCCGGATGACCTACGGCAACGACTCGCTGGCCGGCTACTCGGTGTTCGCCGAGGGCGACGCCGTGGCGATCCTGGAGCGCGTGGAGGCCGCCTATCGAGTGCTCTCCAACGGCGAGGCGCGCCGCGCGTACGACGTCTCGCTGGCCGGCCCGGACGCGCCGCGCGCCGCGCCCGTACCCCTTGCAGCCAGCGCGGAGCGCGAGCGACCGCGCGACCCGCTCGAGGGACTCGAAGAGGAAGGCGGCGACTTCGACGGGTCCCGCTTGCGGCGCGCGCGGCTGCGCCGCGGTCTCGACCTCGAGGAGGTCGCCGACAAGACCAAGATCAGCTCGACCTTCCTGCGCTGCCTGGAGGAGGAGCGGTTCGCCGATCTGCCGGCGCGCGTCTACGTGCGCGGCTTCGTCGCCGCCTACGCGTCGTGCCTGGGGCTCGATTCCGGGCGCGCCGCGAGTGCGTACATGAGGCGCTACGAGTGTGCGTTGGGGGGTGACGGGGGCGCTTCGCTCTACGACTCGCTCGGGTGACCCGCCTCGTCGTCGGCGAAGCGGAAGGCGGGCAACGGCTCGATCTGGTCCTGGCCGCCGTCACCGGCATCTCGCGCTCCCAGGCCCGCCGCTGGATCGACGCCGGCCTGGTGCGCCTGAACGGGGAGGCCTGTCGCCCCAGCCAGCGCGTGCGGGTGGGAGACTCGCTCGAGGCGACGCCGCCGGAGCCCCTGCCGCCGCCGCTCACCCCGGAGCCGATTCCCCTTTCCGTGCTCCACGAGGACGACGACGTGATCGTGGTGGACAAGCCGGCGGGCATGGTGGTGCACCCCGCACCCGGTCACGCCAGCGGGACGCTCGTCCACGCACTGCTCCACCACTGCGGCCGGCTCGCCGCGGTGGGCGGTGTGCTGCGCCCGGGCATCGTCCACCGGCTCGACCGCGGGACCTCCGGCGCGCTGGTGGTGGCCAAGCACGACGCGGCGCATCACCGACTCGCGGAGCAGTTCCGCGACCACGAGGTCGAGCGCGTCTACCTCGCGCTGGTGCACGGTCTGCCCAGCGCGGACGCCGGTCGCAGCGAGCGCCCGATCGGGCGCCATCCCCGCGACCGCAAGCGCATGTCTGTGCGCGCCAGCGGGGGCCGCGAAGCCCGCACGGAGTGGCGCGTGCTGCGGCGCTTCCCGGCCAGCCAGCGCTCGTGGCTGGAAGTTCGCCCCGGCACGGGGCGCACGCACCAGATCCGCGTGCACCTCGCCGCAGCCGGCCTGCCGATCGTGGGCGACCCCGTCTACGGCCGGCCCGGCAGGGCGCCGCCCAGTGAGCCGGCAAGCCCGAAGGGCGCGCAGCGAGGCGAAGCCGAGCGGAGTTCAGCGGCAAGCCCGAAGGGCGCGCAGCGAGGCGAAGCCGAGCGGAGGGGGGCTTCCGCAAGCCAGGCGAGCGGAGTCCGGGGCAAGGGGCCGCAGGCGCCCGCGCGCCCCGCACTGCACGCGGCCGTGCTCGGCTTCACCCACCCGCGCACGGGCCTGCGCGTGCGCCACGAGGCCCCGCTGCCGGAGGATCTGCGGGAGCTGCTGGCTGCGCTGGAGCGGCGGGAGTCGAGCTCCGGGTGAGCCCGGCGCCCCTCGCGCACCCGCTGCTGACGGGCCGTCGGGTCGCGCACGGCTTCGGCCTGCGCGGCAGCGCGGCCCCGCCCGGCATCCGACGGCCGAGGCAGGTGCACGGCGCCGGCGTGGTGGACGCCGACCAATGCGGCGGGCCGGAGCCCCCCGCCGCCGACGCAGTGGTCTGCGCGGCCGCGGGTGTCCCAGTGGGCATTCTGACCGCCGACTGCGTGCCGATCCTGCTGGCGAGCTCCCGGGGCTCGGCCGTGGCGGCGATCCACGCCGGCTGGCGCGGGCTCGCGCGCGGAGTCGTGGCCGCCGGAGTGGATGCGCTGCGCGGCGCCGCGCTCGACGAGCCCGAGCTGGTGGCCGCCATCGGTCCCCACATCGGGCCGTGTTGCTACGAGGTCGACGATCCGGTGCTCGACGCGCTGAGTCCGCGTTTCGCACGCGATCTCGAAGGTGCGCTGCGCCCCGCGCGCGCCGGACACGCTCTGCTGGATCTCGGCGCTCTGGTGCGGCTCGCCCTCGTCACGGCGGGCCTCGCGGCGAGCGCGGTCGGCGCGCTCCCGGACGCGTGCACCCGCTGCGATCGCGAGCGCTTTCATTCCTACCGGCGCGATGGGCCTCGCGCGGGACGTCTGGTCCACTTCATCGCCGCTCGATCGCGGGAGGGTTGACACCACGCGAGGTGCGTCTTAGCCTTCGAGCGAGTTTTGGCCTTGCTGGGGAATCGCGAGTAGATCTGAAAGCTTCCCACTGGCCGTTCCTTTCCAGCCAATTGAAGGTGGGTCCCCGCAGGAACGGGTTCCTGCCGCGGTGTGGGGTCAACCCGTTTTCGGTCAACTTTTGGGCCTGACCAACCGAACGAGAGGCTAGACCCGACCCCTTCACACTCCATCCGGAGGACCGAGGCCCGGCAGCGATGGCCGGGCCCCAGGTGCCCAGCGAACCCCGCGTGGTACGCGGCACGATCGGTCAAGCACCCGCGGTGCCGCAACACTGACACCCCTGGATCCCACGCCCGCAATCAACCTACCTACCCACGCAAGAGAGGACTCGTGAGCAGTCAACGAACAGGTGAGCCGACCTCCCCCCATGGACGATCCCGCCGCGGCCGCGGCCGGCGTTCCCGCGGCGGGGGCAACGGTGCCCACGATCCCCGGCGGAATCGGATGCAAGGGTTCCCGGAAGACGATCCGTACGAAGAAGAGCTGGTCGACGACGATCCCAACGCCGAGCGGATCCACGTCAAGGAGCTGAAGCTGCAGTCGATGGAGGAGCTGACGACCTTCGCCGAGTCGCTCAGCGTCGAGAACGCCGCGGGCCTGCGCAAGCAGGACCTGATCTTCGAGATCCTGAATGCGCAGACCGAGAAGCGGGGCAAGATCTACGCCGAGGGCGTGCTCGAGACCCTGCCGGACGGTTTCGGTTTCTTGCGCGCCCCGGACCAGAACTACCTGGCCGGGCCGGACGACATCTACGTCTCGCCGTCCCAGATCCGGCGCTTCGCCCTGCGCACCGGCGACACTGTCCTGGGGCAGATCCGCCCGCCCAAGGAGGGCGAGCGCTACTTCGCCCTGCTCAAGGTCGACTCGATCAACCTCGAGTCTCCCGAGGCGGCGCGGCACAAGATCCTCTTCGACAACCTCACGCCGCTCTATCCGGAGGAGAAGTTCAACCTGGAGGCGAAGTCGGGCGGTCTCACCACCCGGATCATCGACCTGATCGCGCCGATCGGGAAGGGCCAGCGCGCCCTGATCACGTCGCCGCCCAAGGCGGGCAAGACGATGATCCTCAAGGACATCGCCAACGCGATCGCGGAGAACCATCCGGAGGCCTTCCTGATCGTGCTGCTGATCGACGAGCGGCCCGAGGAGGTCACCGACATGCAGCGGACCGTGAAGGCCGAGGTGATCTCGTCGACCTTCGACGAGCCGGCCACGCGCCACGTCCAGGTCGCCGACATGGTGATCGAGAAGGCGAGACGCCTGGTGGAGCACCGCCGCGACGTGGTGATCCTGCTCGACTCGATCACGCGGCTGGCGCGAGCCCACAACACCGTGGTCCCGCACTCGGGCAAGATCCTGTCGGGCGGCGTCGATTCCAACGCCCTGCACAAGCCGAAGCGCTTCTTCGGCGCGGCGCGCAACGTTGAGGAAGGCGGAAGCCTCACCATCATCGGCACGGCGCTGATCGACACCGGGTCGCGGATGGACGAGGTGATCTTCGAGGAGTTCAAGGGCACGGGCAACAGCGAGATCGTGCTGGATCGCAAGCTGGCGGACCGCCGCACCTACCCGGCCATGGACATCAACCGCTCGTCCACGCGTCGCGAGGAGCTGTTGCTTCCGGAGACCACGCTCAGCCGCATGTACATCCTGCGGAAGGTGCTGTCGCCGCTGAACCCGGTCGATTCGATGGAGTTCCTGCTCGAGAAGGTCAAGGCGACCGATACCAACGACGACTTCCTCGAGTCGATGAACTCCTGACGTTTCCCGCCCCCGCTCGGGCGGGGCCAGAGCGGCGACGCGGAGCCGATCGCGAGCCCTCCCAGCCCGGCCGCGTCGAACGCGGTGCTACCGTCACTGCGGCGCGCGCTCGGCGTCCCCTGCGCGGAGATGCGGGCCATGGAGCGCGGCGCGCGCGATGCGCGGTCTGGGCGTCGGATGTCGGACCTGCTCGATAGACTTGCGGCTCTCGAAGAGCGCGCGCGCGGCTTCGAGGCGCGCCTGGCGGATCCCCAGGTGGCGGGATCGCCGGGGGAGTACGCGCGCCTGGGCAAGGAGCTGGCAGCCTTGCGGCCGGCAGTGGACGCGGCCGAACGCTACCGGCGCTCGCTGGCGGCGATCGACGAGGCCCGCAGCATGCTCTCCGATGCCGACGCGGAGGTTCAGGAGCTGGCCCGCTCGGAGCTCGAGCGGCTGGACGGGGAGCGGGAGGCCCTGGAGGGCGAGATTCGCGCCCTGCTCGCGCCGCGGGACCCGAACGACGAGAAGAACGTGATCCTCGAGATCCGTGCCGGCACGGGGGGCGAGGAGGCAGCGCTGTTCGCCGGCGAGCTGTTCCGCATGTACTCGCGCTACGCCGAGCGGCGCGGCTGGAAGCTGGAGGCGCTCAGCCTGTCCGAGACCGGCGCGGGCGGGCTCAAGGAGGCGATCGCCAGCATCGGCGGCGAACGCGTCTACAGCCGCCTCAAGTACGAGCGCGGCGTGCACCGGGTCCAGCGCGTGCCCACCACCGAGTCCCAGGGGCGGATCCACACCTCCACGGTCACCGTGGCCGTGCTGCCCGAGGCGGAAGAGGTCGACGTGGAGATCGAGCCGAAGGACCTGCGCATCGACGTGTTTCGCGCGTCGGGACCGGGTGGCCAGAGCGTGAACACGACGGACTCCGCGGTGCGCATCACGCATCTTCCGACGCAGCTGGTCGTGCAGTGCCAGGACGAGAAGTCACAGCACAAGAACAAGGCCCGCGCGCTCAAGATCCTTCGCTCGCGTCTGCTCGAGCGTGAGCAGGAACGGCTGGCCGACGAGCGGGCCAGCGCCCGGCGCGCCCAGGTCGGGACGGGGGAGCGCAGCGAGAAGATCCGCACGTACAACTACCCCCAATCGCGCGTCACCGATCACCGCGCGGGGGTGACGCTCCACCGCCTGGAGGCGATCGTCGAAGGCGATCTGGACGAGATGATCGACGCGGTCCAGAGCCGGCTGGCGGCGCGGGCCGAGTCCGAGGGGGACGCGGCGTGAGGGCCGCCGACCCCGGGGCCAGCGGCGTCGATCCCGCCGGCGCGGCGGATGCGCGGGCGCGATCGAAGCGGACCTGGACGGTGCTCGAGCTGCTGCAGTGGACCGTGCGGCACTTCGCGGCGCGCGGCATCGAAGGGCCGCGCCTGGACGCGGAGTGCCTGCTCGCGCACGCGCTCGGCGGCGACCGGCTGCGGCTCTACGTGGAGTTCGACCGGCCGGTAGACGAGCGGGACCGCGCCGCCTTCCGCGAGCTGGTGCGCCGCCGCGCGGACGAGCGCGTGCCGGTCGCCCAGCTGGTGGGGCGCAAGGAGTTCTGGTCCCTGCCGCTGGCCGTGTCGCGCGACGTTCTGGCCCCGCGTCCCGAGACCGAGACGCTGGTCGAGGTGGCCCTCGGGCTGCTGCCGGAGCGCGAGGCGGAGGCCCGGGTGCTGGACCTGGGCACCGGCTCGGGGGCCGTCGCCCTGGCGATCGCCCGCGAGCGGCCGCGTGCGCGGATCACGGCGACCGACGTCTCACCCGCCGCCCTCGAGCTGGCGCGGAGCAACGCCGAGGCCCTGGGGCTGGAAGCGCGCGTGGGCTTCCGGCTCGGGGACCTGTTCGAGCCGGTCGCCGGCGAGCGCTTCGACCTGGTGGTCTCGAACCCCCCCTACGTGGCGGAGACGGCCCGAGAGCACCTTCCGCCGGAGCTGGCCCACGAGCCGCCCGAGGCGCTCTTCGCCGGCCCGGACGGCCTGGACGTCCTGAGGGCCCTGGCCGGGGGCGTGGGCGGCATCCTCGCCCCGGGGGCCGCCGCCGCCTTCGAGACCGACCCGGCCCAGGCCGGCCAGGTGGCGGACTGGTGCCGCGCGGCAGGCCTGCTAGACGTGACGCTGCACCGCGACCTCGCCCGCCGCCCCCGCGTGGTCGCGGCCCGCGGTCCTCGGGGGTCCTCCGAGGCGGGGGGGAGCGCGTAGATGGATCGCATCGTCGTGCGGGGAGGGGCCCGCCTCGAAGGTGAGGTGGCTGCTTCCGGCTCCAAGAACACAACGCTGGCCCTGCTGGCGGCGTCCCTGCTGGCGGACGGCGAGACGCAGCTCGTCAACGTCCCCCGGCTGCGCGACGTCGACACCATGCTCGAGATCCTGCGGGCGCTCGGCGCCCGCGCGGAGTGGGACGGCGAGGCCGCCCACAGCGTGCGCATCGAGACGACGGCGGTGCACCGCCCCGAGGCGCCCTACGACCTGGTGCGCAAGATGCGCGCTTCCTTCCTGGTGCTCGGCCCGCTGCTGGCGCGCTTCGGAGTGGCGCGCGCGTCGGAGCCCGGCGGCTGCGCGATCGGGGTACGGCCCGTGGACCAGCACCTGAAGGGGCTGGAGGCCCTGGGCGCGAAGATCCGCCTCGACCACGGCTACGTGGAGGCGACCACCAGCGGCTTGCGCGGGGCGCACATCGCCTTCGACGTCTCGACCGTGAACGGTACGCAGAACGTGCTGATGGCCGCGACACTGGCCGACGGCGAGACGGTGCTCGAGAACGCGGCGCGCGAGCCCGAGGTGGTGGACCTCGCGGACGCCGTCAACCGCATGGGTGCGGACGTGCGCGGCGCCGGCAGCGACAGGATCGTCGTGCGCGGCGTCAAGGCGCTGCGCGCCGCGCGCCACAGAGTGCCCGGCGACCGCATCGAGGCGGGCACGTTGCTCACCGCGGGCCTCGTCACCCGGGGCGACGTGCGCGTCACCGGCGTGGATCCGGCGGTGCTCGAGTCGGTCCTCGACAAGCTGCGCGAGGCGGGCGCCGAGATCGAGACGGACGCCACCAGCGTGCGCGCGCGGATCGACGCCCCGCTGCGCGGGATCAGCGCGATCACGGCGCCCTTCCCGGGCTTTCCCACCGACATGCAGGCGCAGCTGATGGCCGTGCTGAGCGTGGCGGAGGGCTCGAGTGTGGTGACCGAGCGCGTCTTCGAGAATCGTTTCATGCACGTGCCCGAGCTCCAGCGCCTGGGCGCGGACATCACGCTCTCGGGCCGATCGGCCCACGTCCGCGGCGTGCCCGGACTGATGGGAGCGCCGGTGATGGCCACGGACCTGCGCGCCTCGGCCGGGCTCGTGGTGGCCGCCCTGGCCGCGGAGGGCGAGACGGTGATCCATCGCGTCTATCACATCGACCGCGGCTACGAGCGAATCGAGCAGAAGCTGGGAAGTCTGGGCGCCTCGATCCGCCGGGAGAGTTGAACGTGGCGAGCCGTTCCGCCGGCAAGGGAATCCTCCCCGTCCTCCGCAGCGACGAGCGGGGCTTCGAGGTGGCCTTCAAGCGCCTCGAGCGCCGGCGCGACGGCCAGGCGGCCGACGTGGAGAGGGCCGTGCGACGCATCGTCGAGCGCGTCCGCGAGGGCGGCGACGAGGAGCTGCTGGCCTGCGTCCGCAAGTTCGACCGCGCGAAGTTCAAGGCGCTCGAAGTGACGCGGGAGGAGTGGGACGAGGCCGCTGAGACCATCGACCCCGCCGACCGGGCCGCGCTCGGCAAGGCGGCCATGCGCATCCGCGAGTTCCACCGCAAGCGCATCCCCTCCAGCTGGGAGGTGCGCGAGGAGGGCGGGGCCTCGCTGGGCCAGCGGGTACGGCCCCTGGAGCGGGTCGGCATCTACGTGCCCGGCGGAAAGGCCTTTTACCCCTCGACCGTGATCATGAACGCCACGCCGGCCTCCGTGGTCGAGGTTCCGGAGATCGTGATGGCCACGCCGGCGCAGCCGGACGGATCGGTGCGACCCGAGGTGCTGATGGCCGCGCGGGTGTCCGGTGTCCACCGCATCTTCAAGATGGGGGGAGCGCACGCCATCGCCGCGCTCGCGTACGGCACGGAGAGCGTCCCCCGCGTCGACAAGATCGTCGGGCCGGGCAACGTCTACGTGACGGCCGCCAAGCGGCTGGTCTTCGGCGAGGTGGCGATCGACAGCGAGGCCGGTCCGACCGAGGTGCTGATCGTGGCGGACCGCAGCGCCACGCCCGCCTGGATCGCTGCGGATCTGATCTCCCAGGCCGAGCACGACGAGCTGGCCTGCGCCGTCCTGATCACCTCGGCCAAGGGGTTGGTCTCGCGCGTCCAGGACCAGATCGCCAAGCAGCTCAAGACGCTGAAGCGCGCGAAGATCGCGCGCAAGGCGTTGGCCAGCAACGGCGCGATCGTGGTGGGCCGCGGCCTGACCGAGTGCATCGAGCTGGCCAACCGCTACGCGCCCGAGCACCTGATGCTGGCGGTCGCCGACCCCAGTGCGGTGGACAAGCAGGTGACCAACGCCGGCGCGCTGTTCCTGGGCCACTACACGCCGGTCGCCGTCGGCGACTACCTGGCCGGGCCGAACCACGTGCTGCCGACAGGGGGAACGGCGCGCTTCTTCTCACCGCTCGGAGTCGAGGACTTCCTCAAGCGCATGAGCGTGGTGCGCTTCGAGCCGCCCAAGCTCCGCGAGCTCGGGTCGGACGTGATGCGCCTGGCGGACCTCGAGGGGCTGACCGGCCACGCGCGTTCGGTGGATCTGCGCCTGCAGAAGATCCGGCGCGCGCGCCGCGAGCGCGAAGCCGCGCGGGAGACGGAGGAGGCGGAGTTCGAGCTATGAGCGCGCCGGCGGCACGCGTGGCGACGGTCGAGCGCAAGACACGCGAGACCGACGTGAACCTGGAGATCAACCTGGACGGCGCCGGGGACTACGAGGTCTCCACCGGGATTCCCTTCTTCGACCACATGCTGGAGTCGTTCGCGCGGCACGGTCTGTTCGACCTGCGTCTGGCAGCCAAGGGCGATCTCTCCGTCGACACCCACCACACGGTGGAAGACGTGGGCATCGCGCTGGGACAGGCGGTCCGCGAGGCGCTCGGCACGCCGGTGGGGATCCGGCGCTACGGATCGGCGCTGCTGCCCATGGCGGAGGCGAAGGTCGAGGTCTCGCTGGACATCTCGAATCGGCCGTACCTGGTCTACCGCGTGGAGCTGGACAACGACCGGATCGGCAGCTTCGACGCCTCCCTCACCGAGGACTTCCTGTACGCGTTCTCGCAGAACGCCGGCCTCGACCTGCACGTCGAGCTCCGCTACGGGAAGAACCCGCACCACGTGGTCGAGGCGGTCTTCAAGGGGACGGCGCGCGCCCTGCGAGTCGCCGTCGAGCGCGATCCCCGCGTGAAGGGCTTGCCGACGGTCAAGGGCGCCCTGTAGAACCCAGGCGATGACGTCCAGCCCCCGGATCGCGGTCGTCGATTACGGCGCCGGAAACCTGCGCAGCGTCGCCAAGGCGCTGGCTCGCTCCGGTCTGGCACCGGAGGTGACGAGCGACCGGGCCGCGCTGGCGCGGGCCGACGGCGTGGTGCTGCCGGGCGTCGGTGCGTTCGCCGACGCGGTGGGCAGCCTGGCGGCCGCGGGGCTCGACTGCGCGCTGCGCGACTCGATCGAGGCGGGCCGCCCTTACCTCGGGATCTGCCTCGGCCTGCAGGTGCTGTTCGACGAGAGCGACGAGCACGGACGGACCGACGGGCTCGGGCTGCTGGCCGGTCGCGTGGAACGCTTCCCGGATTGCGACGCCGAGGGGCGTCTGCTGCGGGTCCCGCACATCGGCTGGAACCGCGTGGCGTTCCGCGGCAGCCACCCCATGTTGAAGGGGATGCCCGCGGAGGACTGCTACTACTTCGTGCACTCCTTCCGGGCCGTGCCGGCCCAGCCCGAGGTCGCCGCCGGTCGGGCCGATTACGGCGGCGAGTTCGCGGCCGCGGTCGCGACCGATCGGCTGTTCGCGGTGCAGTTCCACCCGGAGAAGAGTCAGGCCGCCGGCAAGCGGCTGCTCGACGCCTACGCCGCCTGGGTCAGGACGTGCCAGTGAGTGGCTCCGGTGCGGTTTGAGATCATTCCCGCCATCGACCTGCTCGGGGGCCGCTGCGTGCGTCTCTCCCAGGGGCAGTACGACCGGGCCACCGTCTACGACGACGACCCCGCGCAGGTGGCGGAGCGTTTCGCGCGGCACCCGATTCCCAGGCTCCACGTGGTCGACCTGGACGGGGCCAAGGCGGGCCAGCCGTGCAACGCCGAAGCGGTGCGCCGCATCGTGGCGAGCGCGGGCGACGTGCCCGTGCAGCTCGGTGGGGGTCTGCGCAGCGTCGAGGCGATCGAGGCGTCGCTCGAGACGGGCGTCGATCGGGTCGTGCTGGGCACGGCGGCCCTGCGCGATCCGGAGCTGGTGCGCGAAGGCGCGCGGCGCTTCGCCGGCCGCATCGTGGTGGGTGTCGACGCCCGGGACGGACGCGTCGCCGTGGAGGGGTGGCTGGACGAGAGCACGGCCAGCGCCCTGGACGTGGCGCGGCGCTTCGAGGACGCCGGGGTGGCTGCGCTCGTCTACACGGACATCGCGCGGGACGGGATGCTGAGCGGGCCGAACCTCGAGGCCACGGCGGAGCTGGCCGAGCGCGTCGAGATTCCCGTGATCGCCTCCGGTGGCATCGGCAACGAGGCGGATGTGCAGCGCGCGGTCTCCTACGCCGAGCGGGGGATCGCCGGAGTCATCATCGGGCGCGCGCTCTACACCGGCGCCGTCGAGCTCGGCCGCGCGCTCCGGTTCGGCGCGTGCTCCTGAAACGCATCATCCCGTGCCTGGACGTGGACAAGGGACGCGTCGTCAAGGGCGTGCGCTACGTGGACCACGTCGACGCCGGCGACCCGGTCGAAGTCGCGCAGCTCTACGATGCCCAGGAGGCGGACGAGATCACCTTCCTCGACATCACGGCGAGCCACGAGGGCCGCAACATCCTGCTGGATGCCGTGGCCCGCACCGCGGAGACGGTGTTCATGCCGCTGACCGTGGGTGGGGGCGTGCGCTCGCTGCAAGACGTGCGCGATCTGCTCAACGCCGGGGCCGACAAGGTCTCGATCATGACCGCGGCCGTGGAGAACCCCGACCTGGTGGGCGAAGCCGCCGTCAAGATCGGCAGCGCCAACCTGGTGGTCGCCATCGATGCGCGCGCGCGCGCCGAGGGCGGCGCGGGCTGGGAGGTCTGCACCCACGGGGGGCGCCGGCCCACCGGCATCGACGCGGTCGCCTGGGCGGCGCGCATGGCCGAGGCGGGCGCGGGCGAGATCCTGCTCACGAGCATGGACCGCGACGGGACGAAGAGCGGCTACGACCTCGCCCTGCTGCGCGCCGTGACGGACGCCGTCAGCGTTCCCGTGATCGCCTCGGGGGGAGGCGGGAGCGCAGAGGACCTGGCGCGTGCCCTCGACGACGGCCCGGAGGGAGGCCACACGCAGGCCGCTCTGGCCGCGTCCATCTTCCACTTCCGCGAGGTCACGGTGGCGCAGGTGAAGCGCCGCTTGCTGGAGCTGGGCATCTCAGTGCGGCCGCCGTCTGTCGCTTGATGGTCCGTCAGCTGTACGCTAGATTGCCTGCCGCGCTGGAAAAGCTCAAAAGTGGCCTGTTTTTCGACGTTTTTTGTTGCTGCGTGGGTGTGCCGGGAGCTTCCGCTCCTGACGCCGGCTGCAGCGAGCCAACCACAGACACCGAATTGAGCGGCCGCCTTCCGGCGGCCGTCGCGCGTCAGGAGAGGACACTTGCCCGTCGTCAAGGTGAGGGACAACGAGCCCTTCGAAGTGGCCATGAAGCGCTTCAAGAAGCAGTGCGAGAAGGCGGGCATTCTGACCGAGCTGAGGCGTCGCGAATACTATGACAAGCCGAGCGTCCGCAAGAAGAAGAAGGCGGCGGCGGCTCGCAAGCGCGCCCTGAAGAAGCTGAGGCGGATGGCGCGGTAGCTGAGAGGCATTCCCGGTTGGGCTGGATCGCCGACGAGATCATCCAGCAGATCCGCGACCGCGTCGACATCGTCGACCTCGTCGGGCGTACGGTCAGCTTGCGGAAGGCCGGACGCAACTACAAGGGCTTGTGCCCGTTCCACGACGAGAAGACGCCTTCCTTCAACGTCAATCCGGACCGCCAGAGCTTCTACTGCTTCGGCTGCCACGAGGGCGGCAACGCCTTCATGTTCCTGATGAAGGCCGAGAACCTGACCTTCCCGGAGGCCGCCCGTTCCCTGGCCCGGGAGTGCGGCATCGAGATTCCGGAGAATCGGGGCGGCGAGCGGGGCCTGTCCGAGCGTCTGTTCGAGGCGAACGATCTGGCGCAGGCGCGCTACCGGGCGGCGCTGGCCGCGCCGGGCAACCCAGCGGCGGCCTACCTGGCCGAGCGCGGCCTGGACGCGGCGACCATCGCGCGCTTCGAGATCGGCTTTGCGCCCGACAGCTGGGAGTTCGTTGCACACGCCCTGCGCGAGCAGGGGATTCCGGCGGAGGTCGGTGAGCGCGCCGGATTGCTGGCCGCGCGCAAGACCGGGGGACACTACGACCGACTGCGCGGTCGCGTGGTCTTTCCGATTCGCGACGTCCGGGGGCGGGTGATCGGCTTCGGCGGCCGGGCGCTGGGATCCGAGCAGGAGCCCAAGTACCTGAACACGCCCGAGAGCCCGATCTTCCGCAAGCGCGAGGCCTTCTTCGGCTTTCCGCTCGCCCTCGAGGCCATCCGCCGCCTGGACCGCGCGGTCGTCGTCGAGGGCTACTTCGACCTGATCGCGCTGCACCGCGCCGGCGTCGAGGGGGTGGTGGCGACTTGCGGCACCGCGCTCACGGCGGAGCACGCGCGCAATCTTCGCCGCCGCGGTCGGCACGTGGTGCTCTTATTCGACGGCGACGAAGCCGGGCAGCGCGCGGTCGAGCGCTCGATGGAGCTGCTGTTACCCACGGGTCTGCGCGTACGCGCTGCCGCGCTGCCAGCCGGCGAGGACCCGGACACCTTCCTCGCCGCGCAGGGCGCAGATGCCCTGCGCGCGTTGGTCGAGGCGGCTCCGCCCGCGCTCGACCTGATCATCCACCGCGCCGTGGCGCGCGGCTGCCGCACTCCCTGGCAGAAGGCGGACGCCGTGGCCTCGCTGGCCGGCCTGCTGCGGCTGGTTCCCTCTCCGGTCGAGCGCGCGGAGCTGTGCGTCGAGGTGGGCATCGCGGTCGGCACCGAGCCGCGCCACGTCGAAGCCGCCGTCCGCGCCAGCGCGCGCGGCGAGGATCCGGGGCAGGCGATCGCCAGCGTCCCGCGCCGCCGGGACGGGCTCGAGCGCGTGCTCGAGTGGCTCGCCCGCTGCCTGCTCGAGTATCCCGAGCTCGGCGGTCGTATCGGCCGCGAGCTGTTCACGTCCCTGGCCCCCGCTTCGCCCATCGCCGACCTGGTCGCGGCGCTGATCGAGGCGGGCGAGGGGGGCCGCGTCGACGTCGACGCGCTGTGCGAACGCCTCGCGGACCCGAGCCGCAGCCTGCTGCGTGCGCTCGCCGCGGAGGACGTGCGGCTGGAGCGGGCCGACGCCGAGCGCACCGTCGACGACACGCTGGCCAGCCTTCGCAGGCGTCGCGATACCGAGAGCCAGCGCGCCCTCACCCAGCAGCTGCGCGACCCGGCGGCGGACGCGTCCTCGCTGTTGCTCGAAAAGGACCGCCGGCGCCTGGACGCCGAGGATTTCAACGACCGTCCCCCTGCGGGGTCACCACCGTGACCCGGTAGGTCAGCAATCGGAGAGCAGACAAGGAGCCCCCCCCATGGCCCCCCATGCACCCCAGACTCCGGACTCGTCCAGCTCCAGGCAGCCCAGGCGCAGGAAGCTCTGCGCAGCCGAGCCGAATGGCGGCGGCGCGGCCGCGCAAGAGGAACTTGGCGCACCCCACGTGGGGGTGGGCAACGGCTCCTCGGGTAACGGAGCCGAACCCGGCTCGAACGGCCACGGCGGAACCCGGCAGGCGGCGCCCGACGGCCCCGCGCTCGTGCGCAGGCTGCTCACCCAGGGCCGTCGCCAGGGCTACCTCACCCTCGACGACGTGAAGGACGCCCTCGGCTGCGAGGACCTCGCCGCCGATCGCGTCGAGGAGGTTCGCGCGATCTTCGGGGAGCGCGGCATCCCGGTGGTCGAGTCGGCGCCGCGGGTGCCGCTGCGTCGGCGTCCGAGCGCGCCCCGGGCCGAGGCCGGCGAGGACGACGGGCCCACCAACGATCCCGTTCGCGTCTACCTGCGCGAGATGGGCCAGGTCTCACTCTTGACCCGCGAGGGTGAGGTCGAGATCGCCAAGCGCATCGAGTCCGGCGAGCACGACCAGCAGCAGGCGGTCCTCGGCACGCCGTTCGGCTTGCGCGAGGTGTTGCGCATCGCCGACGAGTTCCGGAAGAACCGCGTCGAGGCCAAGCGGGTGCTCGACGGGGTCGACGACGTGGAGGCCGAACAGTCCCCGGAGGAGCGGCGCCGGGACCTCCTGCAGAAGGTGGCTCGGATCAAGCGCCTCGATGCGGAGATCGCCAGGAAGCTCGCGTCCATCGCCAACACCCGCACCGGGGAGGAGGCGCGCAGCCGCTTGCGCACCGAGGTCGACGGCTTGTTCCGCGAGTGCGTCGAGCTGTCGCGGGCGACGCGCTTCTCCAGAGCCCGCATCGCCGAGATCACCCAGCGCATGCGCGAGCTGGGCACCGAGATCTGGCGCTTCGCGGCCGAGGCGCGCCGCATCACCGCGCCGTTCGGGTTGCCGCCCGCGAAGTTCGAGCAGGCCGCGCTGCTCTCGACGCGCCGCAGCAAGCGGGCCAAGGAGGCCCTGACCCGGCTCGGCGGCGACCCGGCCCGGATCGGCGAGGCCCGCGAGGCCGTCGCGGCCATCGAGAAGTCGCTGCTCAAGCTCGAAGCGGACGCCAAGATGGGACGCGACGAGATCCGCGCTTCCCTGGACCGTCTCGCTGCCGCCAGCCACCGCACCCGCCGCGCCAAGAGCGAGCTGGTCGAGGCGAACCTGCGCCTGGTGGTCTCGATCGCCAAGAAGTACATGAACCGCGGACTTCAGTTCCTCGACCTGATCCAGGAGGGCAACATCGGCCTGATGAAGGCCGTCGACAAGTTCGAGTACCAGCGCGGGTACAAGTTCTCCACCTACGCCACCTGGTGGATCCGTCAGGCCATCACGCGCGCCATCGCGGACCAGGCGCGCACCATTCGCATCCCCGTGCACATGATCGAGACCATCAACAAGCTGGTCCGGGCCCAGCGCTTCCTGGTCCAGAAGCTGGGCCGCGAGCCACACCCCGAGGAGCTGAGCGAGCAGATGGAGCTCCCGATCGAAAAGGTGCGCATGGTGCTCAAGATCGCCAGGGAGCCGATCAGCCTCGAGTCCCCGGTGGGGGAGGAAGAGGACAGCCACCTGGGTGACTTCATCGAGGACAAGATGGCCCTGAACCCCCAGGAAGTGATTCTCGGCACCAACCTGGCCGAGAACACGCGTCGGGTGCTCGCGACGCTCGCGCCGCGCGAGGAGCAGGTGCTGAAGATGCGCTTCGGTATCGGCGCGAAGGCCAACCACACCCTGGAGGAGGTGGGTCAGGACTTCGACGTCACCCGCGAGCGGATCCGCCAGATCGAAGCGAAGGCCCTGCGCAAGCTGCGACACCCGAGCCGCAGCCGGATGCTGAAGGGCTTCCTCGACGACTGAGCTCGCCTACTCCAGGTCGGAAGGGGTGACGCGCTCGATCCAGCCGGCGTAGTCGCCGCCGTAGCCCACGGCCCGCTGGCGTTCCCTCACCCGGGCGCGGATCGCCTCGAGCGTCTGCGCGTCGATGGGCGGCTGCGGGCTGATCTCGGCGGCGATCGCCTCCGCCGCCGCGCGCGCGCCCGCGCGCGCCGCCTCGGCCAGTCCCTCCTCTCCGGCGTGTCCGTCCTCGTCCAGGCCGAGGAAGGCCTCGAGCATGGCCTCGGTCACCGACCGCGCGTGCTTGCGCGAGACCACGATGTTGCCCTTGCCGGTCACCACGTTGCCCACGGAGAAGAGCGTCGGATACCCGTCCAGGCGGCCCAGCTCCCAGTCGCTGAAGGCGAAGAGCTCGCCCTTCATCGCGACGCCCTCGATCACAAGCGGGATGCTGCCGATCGAGCTGATCACGTAGGGGCCGCGCCGCTCGAAGGTCTCGTCGGTGGGCACCGGGCGACCGCCCTCCATGCGCGTGCGGCGGAAGCGCAGACCCGCCAGGCGGCCCTGCTCGACCAGCAGGCCCTCGGGCATGCAGAGCGGCTCGAAGCGGAAGCGGTACTTGTCCATCGCCTTGGCCAGCATGCGCTCCCGCGCGACCCGCACCTTCTTCTGCCGCTCCGGGCTGGCGCCGTCGGGCATCTCCATCAGCGGCATGTCCTCGGTGCGCCGGCGGTAGTAGAGCGTGCAGCCCTCGAGTCCCAGCTCTTCGAAGCTCAGGCCGTGGCGCGCCAGGATCTTGGGGATGCCCTTGACCTCGAGCTCCACCATCTCGCACTCGATGCCGCGCTCGCGCAGCGCCGCGCGCGTGGTCTCGAGCATGAGCACCTTGACCACGTCGATCGACGCCAGCCCGCCGCCCACGACCAGCACGCCGTCCATCGGCTCGAAACGCGGGCCGCCGTACGCCTTCTCGTTGGCGTGGTTGTACCAGATGATGAAGGGGTTCTGGTAGACGAGCCCCTTGTCCAGGTACGCGTCCGCGCCCTCGACGGGGAGTGGGCGGTCGCGCCAGGCGCCGTTGGCGAGCACCACGCCGGTGAAGCCCCACCCGTCGACGAGATCGCGCAGGCCGACGTCCACGCCGACGGCGGTGAGAGGGACGTAGTGGACCCCGGGCCGCGCCAGGTTGCGCCCGATCGCCTCGTACTCCTTCTTGCGCAGCGCTACGTGCCAGCGCGGGAGGCCGTCCTCGATCTTCCCGTAGGGGCGGGCGTTCTGCTCGAACACCACCACTTCGACGCCGCGCGCCGCGAGCAGCCCCGCGGTTTCGGCGCCGGCGACGGCACCGCCGACCACAGCCACACAGTGCGACGGCTTCGGGCTCGGCACGGCGCCCCAGTCTAGCGGGCTCGCCACACAGGTTGACTCGCGCGATCCGGTAACCCAAACCCCCTGGTCGGGGGTCCAAAGGGTTGGAACGCAAGAGGAGTGCGATGCCGGCGGAGGCCGCGGCCCTGGAGTCTCGCGATGCGGCAGCGGTGGCGCTGGAGGAGCGCTTCAGCGCGCTGGTCGCCTCCCACCGCGAGCGGGCGCTGCGCCTGGCCTGGCGTCTCGTGGGGGGCGACGAGGCCGCGGCCGAGGACGTGGCGCAGGAGGCGTTCGTCTCCGCCTACCGCGCCCTGCCCCGCTTTCGAGGCGATGCGCGGCTGGAGACCTGGTTCTACCGCATCCTGGTGAACCAGGCGCACCGCTACCGCCGCTGGCGCACCGTGC
>JAZFWH010000280.1:0-10130 GCA_036482635.1 Myxococcota bacterium | reverse complement strand
CGCGGTCGCACCAGCTTCCCGCCGTTGGCGATGGCCGCATAGGCCGTCGCGAGCTGGAGCGGGGTGACCAGGTCGAAGCCCTGCCCGATCGATGCCGAGACGGTCTCGCCCTTGAGCCACGGCTCTTTGAAGCGCTTCTCCTTCCAGACGCTGGTGGGCACGAGGCCCCCCCTCTCGTGGGCCAGGCGGATGCCGGTCGGCGCGCCCAGGTTGAAGCCGCGCGCGAAGTAGGCCAGCCGATCGATCCCGATCGTCAGCCCGAGCTGGTAGAAGTAGACGTCGCAGGATTGCACCAGGGCGTCGCGCAGGTTCACCCAGCCGTGGCCCTCCCGCTTCCAGCAGCGGTAGCTCCGCCGGCCGAGCCGGAAGCTGCCGGGGCAGAAGATGCGCTCCTTGGGATCCACCAGACCGTCCTCGAGCGCCGCCGCCGCGACGAAGGCCTTGTAGGTCGACCCGGGCGGGTACTGGCCGGAGATCGCGCGGTTCTGGAGCGGCCGCCGCTCGTCGCCGCTCAGCTGCTGCCAGCGCCGGATGTCGATGCCGCCGGCGAAGTCGTTCGGGTCGTAGGAGGGCTTGGCGACGAGGGCGAGGATGTCGCCGTTGCGCGGATCGAGCACCACCGCGGCGCCCCGCTTGGCGGGCTCACCCAGGACGTCGGGCAGGAAGGCCTCCTCGGCCACGCGCTGCAGGTCGAGGTCGAGGGTCAGGGTCACGGTGCCGCCCGGCACCGGGTCCACGTCGTCCAGCACCTCCACGACGCGACCGGCCACGTCCACCACCAGGTTGCGACCGCCCGCGCGACCGCGCAGGTCGGGCTGCAGGAGGGCCTCGGCGCCCGCCTGGCCGACCACCTCACCGGGCTGGTAGTCGGCGAATTCGCGTTTGGCCAGCTGGTCGCGCCGGACCTCGCCGATGAAGCCGAGCACGTGCGCCGCCAGCTCCCCGTGCAGGTAGTGCCTGCGCGGCCGCACCTCGGTGAAGACACCCGGCAGCGCGTAGAGATGGGACTCGACGCGCGCCAGCCGGTCGTAGGAGAGGTCCCGCTCCAGCTGCACGGGCTGGAAGCGGGCGCGTCCCTGGGGTGCGCCGACCCGCTCCCGCAACTTGTCGGGCTCGCCGTCGAGCAGCATCCCCAACGCGGCGAACACCAGCTCGGGCCGGCGCAGGTCGCTGGGGATCACCCCGACGCCGAAGGCGGGGCGGTTCGAGGCGAGCGTCCGACCGTAGCGGTCGACGATGTCGCCCCGCGGCGCCCGCAGGCGCACGGTGCGCACCGAGTTGCGCTGCGAGCGCAGGCGCATCTCGTCGCCCTCGATCACCTGGAGCTGGAAGAGGCGGACGAAGAAGACGCCGAAGGCGAGGATCACCAGCGCGGCCACGAACGGAACGCGCCGAGCGATCACACCGTCCAGGCCGACGCCGAGGCGTCTTCCCCCGCTGCCGCCGACCACGCCGCCTACCTCCCGGTCTCGATCAGCAGCAGCCGCCGAGAGCTGTCGTCGTCTCCCAGCAGCGCCACCACGCGCTCGGTGCCGTGCACGGCCAGCGGCGCGAACAACGCGTTCATCAGGGCGTGGGGCAGCAGGTCGCCGGTCGGAACCAGGCCGGCGCCCGTTCCGGCGGCGAAGAAGTTGCTGGTGACGCCGAGCAGCAGCGCGTTGGCGACGGTGAGCAACGCCACGAAGATCGCCCGCGGCAGCGCGCCGCGCAGGTTGAGGTGGCGGCTGCCGAACCGCGCGGCCCCGAAGGCGAACACGCGCAGCAGGGCGTGCTGCCCGAACAGCGATCCCGACAGCAGGTCGGTGGCGTAGCCCAGCACCGCGGCCAGTGCGACGCCGCCGGCCGCGTTGCGCCAGCACAGCGCGATCGCCACCACGAGCAGCAGCCCCAGGTCGGGGCACCAGCGCACCGACAGCACGCTCGCCGCGACTCCCTGGAGTATCGGCGCCAGCGCACCGAGGGCGAGCAGCCCGAGCACGCGCTTCACGAGTCGGGCCGATCCGGGGGGATCGCATCCTCGGCCGCGTAGAGCAGCTCCATGGTGGGGCCGCGGCGCAGCATCACGAACACCTGCTCCAGGCGGCCGAAGTCGACGCCGGGGTCGAGCGTCGCAGTGCGCAGCAGGCGCACGTCGGGCTCCGACACGGCCGTCACCCCGCCCACGCGCAGCCCCTTCGGGTAGACGCCGCCCAGGCCCGACGTGATCACCACGTCGCCGACGCGCACGTCTCGACCGCCCGCCACGAACTCGAACTCGAGCTCCTCGGTGCCGCGGCCGCGCACGATCCCGCGCGCGCGGCTGCGCTGGATGACGCCGTCGATGGCGCTCTGTCGGTCGAGCAGGAGCATCGTCTTGGCGGCGTTGCGGGAGCTGGCCGTGACGACGCCGACGACGCCCTGCTCCGAGATCACCGGCATGCCCGAGCGCACACCGTGGACCCGGCCCCGATCGATCAGCACGGATCGGAACCAGGGAGAGGCGTCGAGGCCGACCAACTCGGCCGGCAGCATGGGGATCTCGAACTCGTCGCGCATCTCGGCGATCCGCTCGAGCCGCCCGCTCGCCACCAGCGCCTCGCGCAGCTGAAGGTTCTCATCCGCCAGCCGATCGAGCTTCTCTCGCATCGCCTCGTTCTGCTCGCGCACGCCCACCAGCGCCACGTAGCGGTCCCACGCGTCGCGCAGGAAGCCGGCGGGCACCGCCGCCAGCCTCTGTACGGGTGCGGCGAGGTCGAGCAACACGCTGCCCCACCAGGACAGCTCGCGGCCGCCGCGCAGCAACGCGCGGCGATCGGAAACCATGCTGACCAGTGCGATGGCGACCAGCGCCACGATCAGGAACGAGACGCGCAGTCGGTTCGAAAACTCGCTCATGACACCCGCGACCGGGCCGAACGGCTACGCCCGAATCGAGATCCTCTTCAGCAGAGAGAGATCGTCGAGCGTGCGACCGGTGCCCAAGGCGACGGCGGTCAGGGGGTCTTCCGCCAACATGACCGGGAGACCGGTGGTCTCCCGCAGCAGTACGTCCAGGTTGTTGAGCAGCGAACCGCCGCCCACCAGAATGATGCCCTTGTCCACGATGTCCGCCGCGAGCTCCGGCGGCGTGCGCTCCAGCGCCATCTTCACGCTCTCGACCACGGCGCTGACCGGCTCGCTCAGCGCTTCGCGCACCTCCTCGGACTTGATCTCCAGGATCTTCGGCACGCCCGCCACCAGATCCCGCCCCTTGACCTCCATGGATTTCACTTCGTCGGTCGGGAAGGCCGTCCCGATGCTGATCTTGACGTTCTCCGCGGTGCTCTCGCCGATCAGCAGGTTGTACTTGCGCTTGATGAAGTTGATGATCGCCTCGTCCATCTTGTCGCCGCCGACGCGCGTCGAGTTCGAGTAGACGATCCCGGAGAGCGAGATCACCGCGACCTCGGTCGTGCCGCCGCCGACGTCGACGATCATGTTTCCCGAAGGCTCGGCCACGGGCATGCCCGCGCCGATCGCCGCCACCATGGGCTCGTCGACCAGGTGCACCTCGCGCGCGCCCGCAGACATCGCCGACTCGCGCACCGCCCGCTTCTCGACCTCGGTGATTCCAGACGGAACCGCGATCACGATACGCGGTCGCACCATGCGCTTGCGGTCGTGCACGCGGGCGATGAAGTAGCGGAGCATCGCCTCCGTGATTTCGAAGTCGGCGATCACGCCGTCTCTCATCGGGCGGATGGCGACGATGTTCCCGGGCGTGCGCCCGAGCATCCGCTTCGCCTCCCGGCCGACCGCGCGCACCCTGTTGACGCCGCGCGCATCGCGTTCCACGGCGACCACGCTCGGCTCGGACACGACGATGCCCCGGCCCTTCGCGTAGACCACCGTGTTCGCGGTTCCCAGGTCGACGGCGAGATCGTTCGAGAACCAACCGAGGATCGGATCGAGGATCAAGGGTGCACTCCTGCTCGGAACCCGTCTTGCGGACCCGCAGCTGTGCGGCTAACTAGGCGATTCGACTGTCCGTTTCGCCCCCCATGGCAGACGGGGTCGAGCCTACCAGCCCCTTCCGATGCCCTCAAGATACCGCGTGTGCGCCCCTGGTTCTCTACTTGCCGGGGTGGAATTCGACCCTTAGGCTCAAACACTCTTCGACCGAACGCGTCGGGCGACTGAGAAACCGCGTTTCGGCTCGACCCACGGGGGAACACCGGCTTGCTCGACATCATGCGTCGCGGACAGCGCTGGATGACGGCCGTGTTCGTCGTCGGAATCGGGGGTGTGTTCGTCTTCTTCATGGGCTGGGGCGCACCCTCGGGGCGCGGGCCGAGCACGGTGATCGAGGTGGGACCCCACCGCTTCGGGGTCCGCGAGTTCGAGCGCGAGCGGGCGCGCCGCGACGCGCAGTTCCAGGAGGCGTACGGCGCCGAGTACGACGCCGAGGCCCTTCAAGCCACGGTCGAAGGTCTGGCCGTCAACAGCTTGGTGGAGCGGGCCCTCTTGGCGCTCGAGGCCCAGCGGCTGGGCCTGCGGGCCTCCAAGCCGGAGATCGAGCGGATCGTCCTCGGCTCCCCGATCTTCCGCGACGAGAGCGGGCGCTTCGACCGCGACGCGTACGCGAGCTGGGCCGAGTACGAGTACGGCAACGAGCGCCTCTTCCTCCGGGACCAGCGCATGGGGCTTCTGGCCACGAAGATGCTGCGGCTGCTCCGGGAGAGCTCCCGCGTCTCGCAGGCGGAGGCGCGCGAGACGACCCGCCGCAATCTCGAGGAGGTGCGCTTCACGTGGGTCGGCCTGGACGCCCGCGCCCTGCCCGCAGACTTCGAGGTGGACGACGCACAGATCCAGCAGACACTCGCGGAGCGCGGGGACGAGGCCCGGCGGCTCTACGAGGAGCTCGACGAGCTCTACGATGTCCCGGAACAGGTCCGCGCCCGCCACATCCTGCTGCGGGTGGAGCCCGGCGCCGACGAGGCGCGGATCGCGGAGGTCCAGCAGCAGGCCGAGGCCGCGCTCGAGCGCCTGCGCGCCGGGGCCGACTTCGCCGAGGTCGCCGAAGAGATCAGCGAGGACCCGGGCACCCGGCGCAAGGGCGGCGATCTCGGCTTCTTCAGGCGCGGCCAGATGGTGGCGCCCTTCGAGGAGGTCGCCTTCGCGATCGAGCCGGGGACCCTGAGCGGCGCGGTGCGCACCGATTACGGCTTCCACATCCTGCGGGTGGAGGAGCACCGGGATGCCGTGAACCGGCCCTACGCGGAGGTGGGCGAGGAACTCGCCCTCGAGCTGCTGGGGCGCGAGGCGGCGCGGGCCGCCGCGCGCGCCACGGCGGAGCGCCTGATCGAGGCTCCCCGCCAGGGGACGCGCCTGGCCGACGCCGCGCGGCGGGAGGGACTCGTGGTGGAGCGGACCGGCTGGCTGCGCCGCCGCGCGGGAGGCGTGGTGCCGAAGCTCGGGGCCGCCCCCGAGCTGCTGGCGGCCGTCTTCACCCTCGAGGCCGGGCAGGCTGCCCCGCGGGTCTTCGAGGTGGGCGACAAGCTCGTGGTGGCGGAGCTGCGCGAGCGCAAGGAGCCCAGCGCCGAAGAGGTGGAGGCGAAGCTCGCCGAGACCCGGCAGGAGCTCGTCCAGCAGCGGCGCAACGCCGAGTTCGAGGCCTGGGTGGGGCGGCGCCGCAACGAACTCCTCGAGCGGGGTGAGCTCGCCGTGAACCTCCAGCTGGTCTCGCGCTGATCCCTACGCGAACGCGCCCTTGCGGTGCCGGATCAGCTCCATGAACTCGGAGCGCGTCTTGGAGTCCTGCTCGAACTCGCCCCGCAGGGAGCTCGTGATGGCGAACGCGTTCTGCTGCTTCACGCCACGCATCATCATGCACAGATGAATCGACTCGACGACCACCGCGACGCCCTTGGGCTCGAGCACCTTGTCCAGCGTCTCGGCGATGGCGGTGGTCATGCGCTCCTGTACCTGAAGGCGCTGCGCGAACATCTCGACCAGCCGCGGGATCTTCGACAGGCCCACCACACGGCCGTTGGGGACGTAGGCCACGTGGACCCGCCCGAAGAAGGGCAAGATGTGGTGCTCGCAGAGGCTGTAGAAGTCGATGTCCCTCACGATCACCATCTCGTCGTAGCTGACGTCGTAGAGGGCGCCGTTGAGGATCGCGAGCGGGTCCTGGGCGTAGCCCTGGCAGAAGTAGCGAAGCGCTTTGGCCACACGCTGGGGCGTTCGCTCGAGGCCCGCACGGCCCGGGTCCTCGCCGAGCTCCTTGAGCAGGGTCGTGACCAGGGGTTCGATGGGGTCGGGGGTCTCGTTCATTCGGCAGCTCCGTAGCTGAAGGAGTTCCTGTGGGTCTCGACCACCCGGACGCGCCGTAGGCGCGCCGGGCCCAGCGCCGCCAGCGGCCCGCTCAGCCGCTCGTAGATTACCGCGGCCACGTTCTCCGCGGTGGGCACCTGCTGGGCGAAGAGCTCGTCCTCGTTGAGCAGCCGGTAGGCGAAGCGCGCCAGGATGCGCTCGCGGAAGATCTCGTCGAGCCTCTTCGGGTCGATCACGCGGCCGCTGCGCTCGTCGACCGGCCCGGCCACCGTCACCTCCACCCCGTAGTTGTGGCCGTGGCCGTTGGGGTTCGCGCACTTGCCGTAAATCTCCCAGTTGCGCTCCGCGGAGAACGAGGGGTGGCTCAGCACGTGGGCGGCGGGGAAGTGGTAGCGGCGGGTGAGCCGGATCACGCGCTGGCCTCGGGCTCGACCACGTCCACCCACAGGTCGGGGTCCCGGTACAGGCGGATGCGGTCCAGCATGCCCTCGGGGAGCGTGGCCAGAAGGATGCGGTAGATGGTGCGCGCCAGGTTCTCCGGCGTGGGTGGCTGCTTCTCGAAGTACGGCGTGTCGCGGTTGAGGTCGCGGTGGTCGAAGCGGGCCATGATCTCGCGGTCGAGGACCTCCTGGAGATCCTTGAGGTCCATCACCATCCCGGTCACGGGATGCGGCTCGCCCCGCAGCGTCACCTCGAGCCGGTAGTTGTGCCCGTGCTGGGAGGTGGCCGGACCGAACAGCTGGCGGTTCTCCTCCTGCGAAAGATCCTCGCGCCAGCAGCGCAGAGAGGAGGAAAACTCGATCGCGCGCGCGAGTCGAACTGCCGCCAAGGACACAACCCCCTGAAAACAAAGGCTAGCAGAGACGCCGACGGGCGCGGCCGCCGGGCCGCACGCCGCGGCCAGGAGGCCGACTCGAGAGTCGGCCTCCGCGCAGCGAGCCCGCAATCTCGAAGGGCTCGCAGCGAGGCGAAGCCGAGCGGAGGCCCGAGCGCGAGCGATCAGCGAACGCGAGGCCCGGCTGAGCTAGTAGCGGCGCAGCAGCCCGCGCACCACTCCGCGCACCTGCACCTCCCGGGCGGGCAGCTCGATGGGCTTCAGGCGCGCGTTGGCGGGCTCCAGGCGCACGTTGCGGCCCCGGTGGTAGAACTTCTTGAGCGTGGCCTCGGTGCCCCGGATCAGCGCCACCACGGTCTCGCCGTCGCGGGCCTCGGCCCGGCTCTCGATCACGACGAAGTCGCCGTCGCGAATCTGCTCTTCGATCATCGAGTCGCCGCGCACACGCAGCACGAAGCTGTCGCCGCGGCGCGGCACCAGCTCCCGGGGCACGTCCACCGTCTCGGGCACCTCGATGGCCTCGATCGGGGCCCCGGCCGCGACCGCCCCCAGCAGCGGCAGGGCCACCAGCCCGGAGCTCGGCGGCTGCAGCGGCTCGACCGAGCGCGAGCGGTTCCAGGCCTTGCGCAGGAAGCGCTTCTCGACCAGGTGCTGGACGTGCTTGTGGACGGTGGCGACCGAGGAGAGGCCGAAGTGGGCGGCGATCTCCTCCAGGCTCGGCGAGTAGCCCTGCTCGGCCACGAACTCGCGGATGAAGTCGTAGATCTCGCGCTGCCGCTTGGTCAAGGCCACGTCTCGTGATCCCCGCTCGGCTGCGCCTCGCTGCGCGCCCGCCTGCGGCGGGCTTGCCGTCCAGCCGCTGAACTCCGCTCGGCTGCGCCTCGCTGCGCGCCCGCCTGCGGCGGGCTTGCCTGTCCGCTCTCCGGTTTCGCCGTCCTTTCGCTCCGGAAAAATGACGAAACCGGGGCGAAAGTCAAGGGTCCGGCCTTGCGCCGTGGCGGCCCGGGAGTACAGTTCGAGCCGCTTTGGCACTCGGGAGCCTCGAGTGCCAAAACGGAGGGACCCCAGCAGGCGCGGTCCACTCCGATCAACGGACTCGGGCGCCCGCGGGGCGTCTCGCTCGGAGGAACGACATGAAGATCCGTCCGCTCCAAGACCGAATCCTCGTCCAGCGGATCGAGGAGGAGGAGACGACCAAGGGCGGGATCATCATTCCCGATACCGCCAAGGAGAAGCCGCAGGAAGGTCGCGTGATCGCCGCCGGCAAGGGGAAGGTGAACGACGACGGCAAGATCCAGCCCCTCGACGTGTAGAAGGGCGATCGGGTGCTGTTCAGCAAGTACGCGGGCAGCGAGGTCAACATCGAAGGTGAAGAGCACCTGATCATCCGCGAGGACGACGTCCTCGGGGTGGTCGAGTAGGGGGATCCGATGGCCAAGGAGATTCGCTTCGATCAGGACGCGCGGTCCAAGATGCTGGCCGGCGTGAACCTGCTCGCGAACGCGGTTCGCGTGACGCTCGGCCCGAAGGGCCGCAACGTCGTCCTCGAGAAGAGCTTCGGCTCCCCCACCGTGACCAAGGACGGCGTCACGGTCGCGAAGGAGATCGAGGTCGAGGACAGGTTCGAGAACATGGGCGTGCAGATGCTGAAGGAGGTCGCCAGCAAGACCTCCGACGTGGCGGGCGACGGCACCACCACCGCCACGGTGCTCGCCCAGGCCATCCTCCGCGAGGGCAGCAAGCTCGTGGTGGCGGGCATGAATCCCATGGAGCTCAAGCGCGGCGTCGACAAGGCCGTCGGCTCCGTCTGCGACGAGCTCGCCAAGATGTCGAAGTCCACCCGCGACTCCCAGGAGATCGCCCAGGTCGGCACCATCTCGGCCAACAACGACAGCACGATCGACCAGATCATCTCGGAGGCCATGGAGAAGGTCGGCAAGGAGGGCGTGATCACCGTCGAGGAGGCCAAGTCGATGGAGACGGTCCTCGAGGTGGTCGAGGGCATGCAGTTCGATCGCGGCTACCTCTCGCCCTACTTCGTGACCGATCCCGAGCGCATGGAAGCCGTTGTCGAGGAGCCGCTGATCCTTCTGCACGAGAAGAAGATCAGCAACATGAAGGACCTGCTGCCGCTGCTCGAGCAGGTGGCCCGCCAGGGCAAGCCGCTGCTGATCGTGGCCGAGGACATCGAGGGCGAGGCCCTCGCCACCCTGGTCGTGAACAAGCTGCGCGGCACCCTGAACGTGGCGGCCGTCAAGGCGCCGGGCTTCGGGGATCGCCGCAAGGCCATGATGCAGGACATGGCGATCATCGCCGGCGGCCAGGTGATCGCCGAGGAGCTCGGCCTCAAGCTCGAGAATGTGACGCTCAAGGATCTCGGCAAGGCCAAGCGAGTGGTGATCGACAAGGACAACACCACGATCATCGACGGCGGCGGCACCAAGAAGGACATCGAGGGCCGCTGCAACGAGATCCGCAAGCAGATCGAGGAGACGACCTCGGACTACGACCAGGAGAAGCTCCAGGAGCGGCTCGCGAAGCTGGTGGGCGGCGTCGCCGTCGTGAAGGTGGGCGCAGCCACCGAGACGGAGATGAAGGAGAAGAAGGCGCGCGTCGAGGACGCGCTCCACGCCACCCGCGCGGCCGTCGAGGAGGGCATCGTGCCCGGCGGCGGCGTGGCGCTGCTGCGCGCCCTGAAGAGCCTCGAGGGCGTGGCCGACAATCCGGAGCAGCAGGCGGGCGTGAACATCGTGCGCCGCGCGCTGGAAGAGCCCCTGCGTCGCATCGCGGAGAACGCCGGAGTCGACGGCTCGATCGTCGTCGACAAGGTGAAGAACGGCAAGGGGAACTTCGGCTTCAACGCGCAGACCGAGGAGTACGAGGACCTGATGAAGGCGGGCGTGATCGACCCGACCAAGGTGGTGCGCACCGCGCTGCAGAACGCGGCCAGCGTCGCGTCGCTGCTGCTCACCACGGAGGCCATGGTCGCCGAGAAGCCCGA
>JAZFWH010000279.1:0-2597 GCA_036482635.1 Myxococcota bacterium | reverse complement strand
CGGACCTCGACCGCGCGCTCGGCGGACTCGTGCGCGGCGACCTGTTCATCCTCGCCGCCCGCCCCGCCTTCGGGAAATCGACGCTGGCGATGAACATCGCCCGCCACGCGGCTGGGCAGGGGCACGTCGTGGCCGTCTTCAGCCTCGAGATGGGCCGCGAGCAGCTCGCGCTGCGCCTCGTCGCGGCCGAGGCGGAGGTGGACAGCCATCTGCTGCGTCTGCACCTGATCCCCGAGTCCGCCCAGGCCCGCGTGACCAACGCCATCGGCGCCCTCTCCGACCTCGCCATATTCCTCGACGACACGCCCGCGCAGTCGGTGTCGGAGATGCGGAGCAAGCTGCGCCGTCTCCACGCCAGCCGCCCCGTCGACCTCGTCGTCGTCGACTACATCCAGCTGATCACCGGGGGTGAGCGGCGGAACGAGAACCGCACACAGGAGCTCTCCGACGTGACCCGGCAGCTCAAAGCGGCCGCCCGTGAGCTCAACGCCCCGGTGATCGCCGTCTCCCAGCTCTCCCGCGCCATCGAGCAGCGGCCCGACCACATCCCCCAGCTCTCGGACCTGCGCGAGTCCGGCAGCATCGAGCAGGACGCCGACGTGGTCGCGTTCATCCACCGCGAGGACAAGTACTACAACGAGGAGCAGTGGGACCGGCGCCACGCCGCGGACATAGACGCGCCCTACCCGCACCACCTCGTCAAGCTCATCATCCGGAAGAACCGGCATGGGCCGACGCGAGAGATCGACCTCTACTTCCGCGAGAACTTCTCGCGCTTCGAGCCGGCGCTGGCCACGGCCTCACCGAGCGCATGAGGCGGGTCCGCGATGCAGACTTTCGGCAACTCAGCGGGCGGCGCGGGCTTCGAAGCGCGCGTACGCTCGCTGCCGGTGCCCGCGCCCCTGCTCGGCTCGCTCCTCGCCGAGATCGACGACATGGCCGAGCTCAAGTGCACGCTGCGGTTCCTCTGGCACGCCGCGCAGGTGAAGGGCTCCCCCAAGGCCGTGCCGGCGGCGGCGCTGGAGGCCGACGGCGTGCTCACGGCCGCGCTCGGCTCGACCGCCGAGGTCCGGCGCGGGCTCCGGCTCGCCTGCTCGCGCGGCACGTTGCTCGAAGCCGCGGGCCGCTACCTGCTCAACACGCCGGAGAACCGGCGCAGTGCCGCGCGGCTGACGCCACTCCCCCCCACGGCACCTCCGGAGCCGGTCGTCGTGGAGCGGCCCAACGTCTTCGCGCTCTACGAAGCCAACGTCGGCATGCTGACCCCGATGGTCGCCGAGCAGCTGCGCGAGGCCGAGGCCACGTACCCCGCGGAGTGGATCGAGGGCGCGATCCGCGAGGCGGCCGAGCGCAACGCGCCTAACTGGCGGTACATCTCCACGATCCTGGAGCGATGGGCAAGAGAAGGACGAGGAAAGAAGGGCCATGGAGAGCCTGGGCGACATCCTGAAACGCTTACAGCTGCAGATCTCCTCCGGCGCCGCCGACTATCCGGCTGAGTGGCTCGCGGCGGCCGAGGAAGAGGCGAAGGAGCCCGTCTGCCCGATCTGCCGCGACCTGCGCTGGGTCAGGCATGAGGTGGCGCTCGACCACCCGGACTTCGGCCGCGCGTTCCCCTGCGTCTGTCAGCGGGAGCGCGGCGCCGCCGACCGGCTCGATCGCCTCCGCCGCTTCAGCAACATGGGGTCGCTGTCCAAGGTCTCGCTCGAAGCCATCACGCCGGCAGGCGCCAGCGCCGAGAGCCGCGCACGCTTCGAGGCGGCGCTGGACGCCGCCCGCGCCTACGCCGACGAGCCCCGCGGCTGCTTCATGCTCGTCGGCGGATCCGGGACCGGCAAGACGCACCTGGCCGCGGGCATCGCCAACCGGCTCATGGAGCGTGGCGAGGCCGTCTTCTTCACCTTCGTCCCCGACCTGCTCGACCACCTGCGGGCCACGTACGGCCCCGACTCCGAGGTCTCCTACGACGAGCTGTTCGAGCAGGTGAAAACGGTCCCCGTCCTCGTGCTCGACGACCTGGGCCGGCACAGCACCACGCCGTGGGCCGAGGAGAAGGTCTACCAGGTGCTGAACCACCGCTACCTCAACGAGCTACCAACGATCGTGACCTCGAGCGTCGCGCTCGACCGGCTCGACCCCCGGCTCCAGCAGCGGCTGCTCGACCCGCGCACATCGCGCGTGATGGACCTGGGCGCCGCCGCCTCGGCGGGCGGGCAGCGCGTCGGCGCCGTCCCCCACGAGATGCTCAAGCACATGACGTTCGAGACCTTCGAGTCCGCCGGCCGCGCCGGCGAGCCGGAGCAGCGCGAGACGCTCGAGGCCGCGCTCGCCATGAGCTCGGCCTTCGCCCGCGACCCGCACGGCTGGCTCGTCTTGGTCGGCGACTCGGGCTGCGGCAAGACGCACCTCGCGGTCGCCGTCGCCAACGCGCAGCTCGAGCGGGGCGAGGAGGTCTTCTTCGCGTTCGTGCCTGATTTGCTCGACCACCTGCGCTACACCTTCAGCCCCGATTCCCGCGTGACGTACGACGAGCTGTTCGACCGCGTGAAGCAGACGCCGCTGCTCGTGCTCGACGACCTGGGCTCCGAGACGTCGAC
>JAZFWH010000278.1:0-31234 GCA_036482635.1 Myxococcota bacterium | reverse complement strand
CTTCGTGCTCGCGGGCTCGCTGCTGGCCCTGCGCGCGCTGCCGCGTCGCCCCTACGCGGCGGTCGGCTGGTTCTGGTTCCTGGGGACCCTGGTTCCCGTGATCGGCCTGGTGCAGGTGGGACAGGCCGCGATGGCCGACCGCTACACCTACCTCCCGCTGATCGGCCTGGCGCTGGCGGCGGTGTGGTGGGTGCGCGACCTGGTCGGCGCGCGGCCGCGCGCACGCCTGGCAGCCGCGGCGCTGGGCGTGGCGGTCCTGTCCGCCTTCGCGGTCGCCAGCGCGGTTCAGGTTCGCACCTGGCGCAACAGCGTGACGCTCTTCGAGCACGCACTGCGCGTCACGCGGGACAACCACGTCGCGCACATCAACCTCGCCATGGCGTACGCGAAGTCGCGCCGGCTCGAGGACGCCGAGCACCAGCTCGCCGAGGCCCGGCGCATCGCTCCCGGCTCGGTGATTGCAGAGGGCGCACTCGGCGAGGTGCGCCTGAAGCAGGGGCGCCCCGTCGAAGCGCTGCGCCACCTCGAGCTCGCGTCGCAGCGCGCGCCGCGGGCGAGCCGCTGGCACGCGGGCCGCGCCCAGGCGCTTCTCGACCTGGCGGAGTTCGAGGCGGCGGCCGAGGGCTACGGGGCGGCGCTGCGCATCGATCCGCACAACGCCACCCTGCACGGCAACCTGGGTCTCGCGCTGTTCCGCGCGGGGCGCGTCGACGACGCCGTCGCCAGCTACGAGGAGTCGCTGCGCCTGGTGCCAGGGCGTGCCGATGTGCGCGGCAACCTGGGCGTTGCCCTCGCAGCCCGCGGTGACGAGGAGCGCGCGATCTCTCAATTCGAACGGGCGCTGGCGGCGCGGCCGGAACTGGCGCTGTTGCGCGCACACCTGGCGCGCGCCCTGGCGGGCCGTGGCGAGTACGCCGGCGCCGTCGCCCAGCTCGCCGAGGCCGTGCGTCTGGAGCCCGAGCAGGCGGACCTCTACGTCGAGCTGGCGCGCGCGCTGACGAAGGAGTCGGCCGATGCCAGCGGCCGGCGAGACCCCGCCGCGCTCGACCGGCTCGCGGCCACCTACGCCGCCGCGGGCCGCTTCGACGAAGCCGCGCGCAGCGCGTCGTCGGCCGCCTCCCTCGCCGACCAGCGCGGCGACACCGCCCTCGCCGCCGAGATCCGCGCCCGCCTCGCCGCCTACGAGGAGCGTCGCAGCGGTCGTTAGTGCGCATCGGCCGGGTGGAGCACAGGGCCTCCACTGCGGCTTTCGTGTCCATGCGCCTCTTCCCCTGCCCCGGCTTCGGGAAGCCGCGGGCCGACCGAGCCGACCTGGGGCATGCTCTGGAGGGTCGCGATTGGGTGTCCGTCCGATTCCGCCATGAGCTGCGCCAGCGACGCTGGCGTCTCGGACCGGTGCTTCACGCCGCGCTGCTGCTTCTCGCCTGGTCGGCTTCCGCCCAGGAGACGCTGCCCTCGCCCTGGGCGCTGCCGGAGCCCGGCGACTGCGGCGCGGCGCGAGATTCCGCCGAAGATGCGCTTCCGGCGCCCTTCCCGTTGTCACCGGGCGACGTGGTGGGCTTCGAAGAGCTCGCCGCGCTCGAGCGCTACCTACCCGCAGCGGTGTGGCGCCGCCGCGACGCCTTCTTCTTCGAAGGGATGCGCATCGAGATCGGACCCTGCTTCCGCAGCTACACACCTCCGGCGTTCTTTGCAGAGGCCACGCGGGCCTTCGCCGGCCGAGCGCGCCTGCTCCCGGATGGGGGACTCGCGGACGCACCGGCGGGGCTTCCCTTTCCTCCCACCGCCATCGCGCCCGACGATCCCCAGGCGGGACAGAAGTGGGCCTGGAACGCGGTGCGCCGCTACCGGGGTGCGGGCCGCTTCGGCGAGCTCCGAGTGACCTATCTGGAAGTGGGCCAGGAGACGGCTCATCTCGTGGGTCGCCACTTCGTCGCCCTGCTGATGGGCCGCGCCGACCTCGCCGAGACCAGCTACGGCGTTCCCTGGCAGAGCAAACGGCGTTGGGTGTCAGGCGGCACCACGCGCGACCCGAGCAGCGGCTCGCGCTGTGCCTTCCGCCACTACCGCGCCGCACGGGCCGCGAGCGACGCCGACAGCTCCGACGACGTCTTCCTCCGCAGCTCGGCGACCCGCAAGACCGAACGAGTGCGCTGGGACGCGCAGTTCCCCCTACTATTCTGCGCGTACGAGCGGGGAGTCTACTTCCCTCACGGCGGCAAGGTCGGCCGCTACCGCTGGCGGGTCGCCGGCGTGCGCGACCTTGTGGCGCCCATCAACGCTGTGACGCCGGCCTACCCTGAGGATCCGACCCGGTCCTTTGGTCCATCGGGGGCCTCGCTCGCCCGCGATCGCTGGGAGCTGCGCCGCACCCTGGTGCTCGAGGCGCCGCTCGGCGCCGCTGGCCGCGTGCGGCGCTTCGTCGATCTCGAGACCCTGTTTCCGCTCTACCAGGTCGAGAACCCCGGTGGTGGGGACGACCTGATCCTCCAGTACGCCGGCCGCTGGAGCGAGGACCGGGCGAGCTACGCCCGCTGGCCCGACGCTCCGAAGCGCCCTGTGCGTGCGATCGATCCAGTGGTCCAGGTTCGGGTCGGTGGCTCTGAGGTGGTGAGGGTCGAGACGTGGGATGCGGTCGCGGTGCCGCCAGAGGAGCGATCTCTGCGCCGCCTGACCTCCCAGTCGTCACTCGCAAGGGCGCGCTGATCCGCCCCTCGGAATCACACGTTCCCGCGGTGGGAAGGGATCGATCCTTCCTACGCCTTCGCCGTGCGGCGGCGGGTGGTGGGCCGGCGCAGCGCGCGCACGAGGTAGCGGCCGGTGTGGGAGGTCTTCGAGCGGGCCACCTGCTCGGGGGTGCCCTGGGCGACGACGCGCCCGCCCTGAGGACCCCCCTCCGGGCCCAGGTCGACGATCCAATCGGCGGTCTTGATCACGTCCATGTTGTGCTCGATCACGATCACCGTGTTGCCGGCTTCCACCAGCCGGTTCAGCACCTCGAGCAGCTTGCGTACGTCGTCGAAGTGAAGCCCGGTGGTGGGCTCGTCGAGGATGTAGAGCGTGCGGCCGGTGGCGCGCTTGGCGAGCTCCCGCCCCAGCTTGATGCGCTGTGCCTCGCCGCCGGAGAGCGTGGGCGAGGACTGGCCGAGGGGCAGGTAGTCCAGGCCCACGTCGGCCAGCAGCGAGAGAGGTCCCACGATCCTGGGATGCGCGGAGAAGAGTTCCGCGGCCTCGCGCACGGTCAGCTCGAGCACGTCTGCGATCGACTTGCCCTTGTAGGCGACGCGCAGCGTGGCGTCGTTGAAGCGCCGGCCCTCGCACTCCTCGCAGCGCACGTAGACGTCGGGTAGGAAGTGCATCTCGATCTTGCGCACGCCGTCGCCCCGACAGGCCTCGCAGCGGCCGCCCTTTACGTTGAAGGAGAAGCGTCCGGGCGGGTAGCCGTGCATGCGGGCCTCGGGCAGCTTGGCGAAGAAGCGGCGGATCTCGTCGAAGACCTTGATGTAGGTCACCGGGTTGCTGCGCGGCGTGCGGCCGATCGGGCGCTGGTCGATGTTGATCACCTTGTCCAGCTGGCCGTACCCGAAGATCCCGCGGTGCTTTCCGGTGCGGCGCGCAGTGCCCTGGAACTTCCGCGCGAGGGCCGGGTAGAGCACGTCGTTCACCAGCGTCGACTTGCCGGCGCCCGAAACGCCGGTCACCGCCACGACGACGCCCAGCGGGAACTCGACGTCGATGTCGGCCAGGTTGTTCTCGCGGGCGCCGGCGATCTTGAGGCTGCCGCTGGGGCGCCGCCGCCTGGCCGGTAGCTCGATGCGGCGGCGCCCCGTCAGGTACGCCCCGGTGAGCGAGCGCCGGTTCTTCTCCAGGCTCTTCGGGGTGCCGGCGTGCACGATGCGCCCGCCCGCGACGCCGGCGCCCGGCCCGAAGTCGATCACGTGGTCGGCGCTGCGGATCGTCTCCTCGTCGTGCTCCACGACGACAACCGTGTTGCCGATGTCGCGCATGCGCTCGAGTGTGGCCAGCAGGCGGCGGTTGTCGCGCTGGTGCAGTCCGATCGAGGGCTCGTCGAGGATGTAGATCACGCCGGTGAGCTCCGAGCCCACCTGGCTGGCCAACCGGATGCGCTGGGATTCGCCGCCGGAGAGCGTCGGCCCGGCGCGGTCCAGCGAGAGGTAGCCGAGGCCGACGGAGGCCAGGAAGTCGAGGCGGCCGCGGATCTCCTTGATCACCTCGGCGGCGATTTGGCGCGCGGCGCCCTCGAGGCGCAGCCCCTCGAAGTGGCGCCTGGCGTCCTCCACCGTGAACGCCGAGACGTCCACGATCGTCTGGCCGCCGATGCGCACGGCGGCGCTCTCGAGCCTGAGGCGCGAGCCGCCGCAGGTCGAGCAGCGCGCGTCGCCGATGAACTGGCCGTACCAGCGCTTCGCGCGCTCGGAGGAGGTCTGCTTGAAGCGGCGCGCGAGGCGGGGCAGGATGCCCTCCCAGCCCATGTCGAAGCGGCCCTTGCCCGACTTCCCCGACCAGCGCACCACGAACTTGCGATCGCCCGCGCCGTGGAGCAGGAGGTCGCGCTGGCGCTTGGGCAGCGCGCGCCAGGGCCGCTTGGTGTCGACGCCGAGCTGCGCGCAGATCTGGCCGCGGAAGCCGTGCACCCAGCCGGTCTTCTCCGAGACGCCCGGCCCCCACGGCTTGACGGCTCCCTCGTCGAGCGAGAGCCGCTCGTCGGGCACCACCCGCTGCGGGTCGATCTCGACTCGCGAGCCCAGTCCGTTGCAGTCCACGCACATGCCCTGCGGGCTGTTGAACGAGAAGCTCTGCGGGGTGAGCTCGGGGAAGGACACGCCACAGCTGGCGCACGCCATCTTTTCGGAGAAGACGCGGTCGCTGGCGCCGGGCGTCGCCGCGATCAGCGCGCCCTGACCCACCTTGAGCGCCGTCTCCACCGAGTCGGTCACGCGAGAGGTGAGACCGCCGCGCACGGCGATGCGGTCCACGACCGCCTCGACCGTGTGCTTGCGGCGCTTGTCCAGCGCCTCGACCTCCTCCGCCGCGCGGATCTCGCCGTTCACGCGCAGTCGCGCGAAGCCGGCGCGGCGCAGCTCGGCCAGGAGCTCGCGGTGCTCTCCCTTCCGGTTCACGAGCAGCGGCGCCAGGATCAGCAGCCGCGTCCCCTCCGGCGCCGACAGCAGCTCCCGCGCGATCTGCTGGGCCGTCTGCCCGTGCACGGGACGGCCGCACTTGTGGCAGTGCTGGCGGCCCACCCGCGCGAACAGCACGCGCAGGTAGTCCGAGATCTCCGTGATGGTCCCGACCGTCGAGCGCGGGTTGGTGCCGGCCGTCTTCTGCTCGATCGAGATCGTCGGAGAGAGCCCGCGGATCGTGTCGTACTTCGGCTTCTCCATCTGCCCGAGGAACTGGCGCGCGTAGGCGGAGAGCGACTCCACGTAGCGCCGCTGTCCCTCGGCGTAGAGCGTGTCGAAGGCCAGGGACGACTTGCCCGAGCCCGACACACCCGTCAGCACGACGAGCTTCTTCTTGGGGATCCGGACGTCGACGGAGCGCAGGTTGTGCTCCCGGGCTCCCCGGATCAGGACGTGATCGAGCTCCATGGGGGATGTTCCTGGCGGAGTGCCTAACGCACCGCGGCCGCCAGATCAATCGACCCGGCGAAGCGGGTCGGCGGCGCCGGCGAGACCGGAGGGGCTAGGGGGGCGTCGCAGCCGGGGCCCGCTCCGCCGCCGGGAACAGCACCCGGAAGCGCGTGCCGCGGCCGAGCTCGCTCTCGATCTCGGCGGCACCCCCGTGGCGGCTTACGATGCCCGCGACGGCCGGCAGCCCGATCCCGCGCCCGGTGAACTTGGTGGTGAAGAACGGGTCGAAGATCCGAGAGCGCGTTTCGGCGTCCATCCCGCAGCCGTTGTCGCGGACCTCCAGGTAGACGTACGGCCCCGAGCCGAGCCTTTCCCCGAGGGTGGTTCGATGGGCGAGGGCTTCGGTCCCCTCGGTGGCGCCCGTGCGGAGGGCGATGTGCGCGCCGGGCCGGCGGGTGGCTTCGGCGGCGTTGCTCACCAGGTTCATCACGACCTGGCTCAGCTGGGCGGCATCTCCCTCGAGCGGAGGGAGCCCCTCGGCCAGCTCGAGCGCCAGCACGGCCCTGCCCGAGACCGCGGTCTCGAGCAGCTGCGCCATCGCGCGCACGAGCTGCGAGAGGTCCAGCCGTTTGATCAACAGAGGTCCCTGGCCCGCGTAGGTCAGCATCTGGTGGGTGAGCGCCGCCGCCCGGTGCGCCGCCTTCCGGATCTTCTCCAAGTGCGCCCGCACGGGCGACTCGGGGTCGAGGTCCATCAGCGCCAGGCTGGCGTTTCCCAGAATCGGGGTCAGCAGGTTGTTGAAGTCGTGGGCGATGCCCCCCGCCATCACCCCCAGGGTCTCCAGCTTCTGGGTCTGCCTCACGCGCTCCTCGAACGCTGCGCGCTCGCGCTCGGCCTCCACGCGCTCCGTGACGTCGCGGGTGATCGACAGGACGCGCGCGGCGCCGTCCCCCTTGCGCAGCGCCACGCCCGCTCCCTCCAGCCAGCGCCAGGAGCCCGCCCGGTGGCGCACACGGTAGGGCGCGCTGCGCACCACGGCCCGAGACTGGAGCGTGTCGAGAAACCGAGCGGCGCAGGTCTCGACGTCGTCCGGGTGGATCAGGAGCAGCGGGGTCGTGCCCACCAGCTCCTCCGGCCGGTACCCCAGCACCGCCTGGGTGGCGGCGCTCGTGTAGACCAGGCGCCCCTCCTCGTCGGATTCCGAAACGATGTCCAGGGTGTGCTCGGTGAGGACGCGGTAGCGCTCCTCGCTCTCGCGCAGCGCCTCGGCCGTGCGCTTGAGCTCCGACACGTCGCGCGAGAACGAGACCGTGCGGAGCGAGCCCTCCGGGGTGCGGTAGGAGGTGACCCCGGTGGTCTGCAGCCACACCCAGTGACCGTCCTTGTGGCGCGCTCGGTAGACGGCCTCGTGCAGTTGTCCCGTCTCGCGCAGCCCGCGCGAGACCTCGCGCAGCTCGGGAAGGTCGTCGTCGTGAACCCAGTCGGAGCCCTGCTGGTGGAGCAGCTCCTCGGGCCGGTAGCCGAGGAGCTCCGTGACCGTCGGGCTCACGTACACGGTGCGACCGTGCGCGTCGGTCTCGACGATCAGGGCGCGCAGGTTCTCGACGATCCACCGGTAGCGCGGGTCGTCGGCGACCGAGCTCGGGGGAGGCGGGGCGCCCGCGGGTCGCCTGGCGGTGACGTCCGCCAAGTGGAGACGCAGAGCGCGGAGCTCCTCCGTCAGCTCGGCCCTGCGCTTCCAGGCATCGGGCATTCGCGATCTCCGGTGCGGGCGGGGCACCGTCGTCAACCTTCGCGAGCGTTTCCCCCTTTTACGCCCCGGAGACCGCACGACACAATCGGGTCTTCCCCCCGAAGGGGGGAAGACGCACTCCCGACGAACGCATTTTCCCGCGCGGGACTCCTCGCACTCGAACGCGCGAGCGAAACGATGTTTCGAAAACGACGTTCAGGGAAGGGCGGCGGCGTAGGCGAGGCGGAAGCGCGGCGACGCGGCGGCTTCGAAGCGCCCGGAGGCCGCGTCGCGCGCGACGGCCGTGACGCGGCCGTGATCCCACGCTCCGCTGCGCCGGATCCGGTGGCCGCGCGACTCGAGCGCGGCGAGCACGTCGGAGTCGATGCGTTCTTCGGCTGCGACGCGGCCCGGCTGCGCCCAGCGCGGGTAGAACGAGCTCGGTGCGTGGTCGCTGTGCAGCGAGGGCGCGTCGATCGCCTCCTGCAGGTCTGGCAGGCCGAAGTCGACGAGCTGAAGGAAGAAGTGCAGCGACCACTGGTCCTGCTGATCGCCGCCCGGCGTGCCGAAGGCCAGGCGGCGGCCGTCGGCGAGCAGGGCCAGCGACGGAGACAGCGTCGTGCGCGGCCGCTTGCCGGGCGCGAGGCCGTTCGGGTGCTCCGCATCGAGCGAGAACATCTGGGCCCGCGTGCCCACGGGGAAGCCCAGCTCGGGCACCGCGGGCGAAGTGAGGATCCAACCGCCGCTCGGCGTCGCGCTGACCAGGTTGCCGGCGGCGTCGGCCGCGGTCAGCTGGGTCGTGTCCGCGCGGCCCAGCCGCAGCCGCTCGGCCTCGCCGGCCGCGGCTTCGGCCTCGTCCCCGAATACCCACGGCCAGCCCTCGGGCAAGCGCCCGATCCCGGGGCGCAGCTCGAGGGAAGCCCGCTCGGGGTCGACCAGCCGGCGGCGCGCGGTCGCGTACGCCTCGGAGAGGAGCTCCTCGAGGGGGACGTCTGCGAAGCGTGGGTCCCCGTAGCAGGCCTCGCGGTCGGCGAAGGCGAGCTTCGCGCACTCGATCCAGGTGTGGAGCGCGTCGCTGCGCGGCATGGCGCCGAGCTCGTAGCCCTCGAGCAGGCGGAGCTGCTGGAGGAAGACCGGACCCTGGCTCCACGGGGGGCACTTCCACACGCGCGCACCGCGGTAGTCGCTGAAGATCGCCTGCTCGACGCGGCCTTCGTAGGCGGCGAGGTCGTCGGCGCGGAGCAGACCCGCGTGGCTGCGCCCGCTGGCGTCGGCGATCGGCTCGCGCACGAAGCGCTCGATCTGCTCCGCCACCACGCCTCGGTAGAAGTGGTCGCGCGCAGCCCGGATGCCCAGCTCGCGGCTGCCCCCGGCGGCGCGCTCCGCGGCGATCAGCGCCGCGCAGAAGGCGGCGAGCGGCGGGTTCGTCTGGGGCGCCCCGACGTCGCGCAGTGGCAGGTAGATCGCCGCGCTCGTCGGCCACGCCTCCCGGAAGCGCGGCTCCAGCGCTTTCAGCAGGCCCCGCAGAAGCGGGTACATGGGAAAGCCGCGCTCGGCGATGCCGCGCGCAGGGGCCAGCACGTCTGCCAGGCGCCGCGTGCCGAAGCGCTCGAGCAGCAGGCACCAGGCGTCCAGCGCCGCGGGGACCGTGGCGGCCAGCAAGCCGTCGGGCGGGATGCGGTCGAGTCCCAGCGCGTCGAACGCCTCGATCGTGGCGGCGGCGGGCGCGGTGCCCTGGCCGGAGATCGCGTGGGTGCGGTCTTCGGCCGCGGCGTAGACCAGAATGGGTACCTCGCCGGCCGGTCCGTTCTGGTGCGGCTCGAGCACCTGTAGCGCGAAGCCCATGGCACAGGCGGCGTCGGCGGCGTTGCCGCCCTCGGCCAAGATCTGCGCGCCGATCTGGGTGGCCAGGTAGTGGCCCGCGGTCACCGCCCCTCCGAAGCCGCTGAGCGTCGGCCGCGTCGCGAAGGCCATGGTCCGCGATTCTACCAGCCGGGCTCGACGCGCAGGGAGCGCCGCACCTCGTCCAGCGGCAGGGGCAGCAGGTCCTCGTAGGGCACCATCGGCAGCGGCCGCGCGCGCCGGCCGCGCCGCCACGCGCGCCACAAGGCGCGCTGCCACTCGAGGTCCAGTCGTTTGGGGCCGACCAGGGCGGCGGCCAGCACGATCGCGCCGATGCCGCGGTTGCGCGTCTGGGCGTAGCTGAAGCTGAGATTCGCGGCTTCGCCCGCGGGGTCGCGGCCGTAGCCCGTGAGCACGTGCCACAGATCGTGCATGTCCCGCAGCCGGTCGAAGAAGAAGCGGCGGTCGGGATCGACCTGCTCGGCCTCGGGCCGGCGCACGGCTTGCGCCGCATCGACCAGGCCCTCACCGCTCAGCTCTCCCTCGCGCATGAAGGCGGCGTAGGCGCGGCCGAAGCTGCACTCGGGCAGGGCCTCGAGCCGCTGGCGATCCGCCAGGGTCGCCAGCAGCGAGGGCCGCTCCGCCAGCAGCCGCCGCCCGTCGGGGTGCGCGCGGAAGCGCTGGAAGAGGCGCTCCCCGCTCTGGCCGGCGAGCGACTGGATCACCTCGAAGACCTGGTCGGTGCGCTCGGGATCGGCGATCAGGCTGCGCAGCGCCCGCCACGCCCGGCCCCACTCCACCCGCCGCGGCGCGGGCGCCGCCGCCAGCTCCTCGCGAACCCCGCTGCCCGACGCCATGCGCCCCTCCCGTCCCGACCCCTGTATTCTATGCGCTCCAGCGCGGAGGATGCTCATGCCCCTCGATCCCCAGGCCCGTGCGGTGCTCGACCAGCTCGGCACCGTCATGCCGGACCTCTCGGTCGTCGAGCCGGCGACGATCCGCCAGCTCACCGAGGCCGCGCTCGGCCTCGTGCCCGGAGAGCCGGTCGCGCGCGTCGAGGACCGCACGATCCCCGGGCCGGGCGGGGACCTGCCGGTTCGCGTCTACACCCCGGAGGGCGCGGGCCCGTTTCCGGCGCTGGTCTACTTCCACGGCGGGGGCTTCGTGTACTGCAGCCTCGACACCCACGACGGCACCTGCCGGAGTCTCAGCAACGCGGCCGGCTGCGTGGTCGTCTCCGTGGACTACCGCCTGGCGCCGGAGCACAAATTCCCGGCGGCCACCGAGGACTGCCTGGCGGCCACGCGCTGGGTCGCCGAGCACGGCGGCGCGATCGGCGTGGATGGGCGCCGCATCGCCGTCGGCGGCGACAGCGCGGGGGGCAACCTGGCGGCTGTCACTTCGCTGCTGGTGCGCGATCGCGGCGCGGCGCCGCTGCGCTTCCAGCTGCTGGTCTACCCCGTCGCGGACTTCTCCTTCGACACGCCGTCCTATCGCGAGAACGCCGAGGGCTATCTCCTCACCGAGAAGATGATGCGCGCGTTCTGGAATCACTACCTGACGGACGGCGGCGCAGGCGAGAGCCCCTACGCGTCGCCGCTCCGCGCGGCGAACCTCGCCGGCCTTCCGCCCGCCCTCGTCATCACCGCCGAGTTCGACCCGCTGCGCGACGAGGGCGAGGCCTACGCGGCGCGCCTGCGCGAAGCGGGCGTGCCCGTCACCGCCACGCGCTACGACGGGATGATCCACGGCTTCTTCTCGATGGGGGATGCGATCGACCGGGCCGGGGCGGCCATGGCCGAGGCGGGCGCCGCCCTGCGCTCCGCGTTCGCCGCGTGAACCCGGCAGCGAACGCGCCCGCGCTTCAGGCGTCCGTTCTTCTGGGGCTCGCCTTCTTGGCCGGCGCCGCCAGATCCAGCTCCGGCGGGAACGTCTCGAACGGGAAGGGCGCCGTCTCGGCGTTGTAGGTCAGGTAGCGCACGATCGTCACGAAGTAGCTCAGCGCGTGGTGGGCGAAGCGCCTTACCTGGGCACTCGGCTCGCGCCGTGTGACCAGGGTGAACAGCAGACCGAACAGCACCACGACGACCAACACGGCCTCCACCAGGCGTGCGATCACGAAGAAGAGCAGGCTGAGCAGGATCCGGAGGCCGGTCTCGGCTCGTTCGATCTCCAGCTCGGCGGTCGTCGCATCGAGGCCAGCCTTGGGCGCCATGGGCCCTCCCTTCCAGGCGCGCGCGTGGGGGGCGCGGATCGCGCCTGCGCCGTCGGCGCAATCTTACCAGGAGCGCGCCGGCCCGCCCTGCAGCAGCTCGCCTGCGTCGGGCGGGGGGCCACTGTAGAATTCGCCGCATGCAGCGCCTGATCGACCTCGAGGGAGCGCTGAACTTCCGCGACCTGGGCGGCTACCCCGCCTCGGGTGGCCGGACGGTCCGCTGGCGGGTGCTGTTCCGGAGCGACGCCCTGCATCGCCTGAGCCCGACCGACGTCTCCCACCTGCGCGACGGGTTGGGCATCGGCGACGTGGTGGACCTGCGCTCCAGCGGCGAGCTGCGCATCGACGGCCGGGGCCCGCTGGCCGAGGAGTCCATCCGCTTCCACCACCTGCCCCTCTTCGACGGCGAGCTGGTGGAGGAGCCGCCGCAGTCCGAAGAGCTCACCCTGGCGGACCGCTACTTCCTGATGGCGGAGTTCGCCAAGGGGCCGATCGCCCGCGTGATCACCACCCTGGCCGAAGCGGCGGCGCCGGCCGTCTACCACTGCGCGGCCGGCAAGGATCGCACCGGCGTGATCTCCGCACTGCTGCTCGGCTTGCTGGAGGTGCCCGACGAGATCATCGTCGCCGATTACGCGGCGACGCAGGACAACCTCGACGCCATCGTCGAGCGCCTGATGTCCAGCGAGGGGTACCAGGACATCCTGGAGAGCATGCCGCCGGACACGATGCACGCGGAGCCGGAGACGATGGTCTCGCTGCTGGAACGGCTTCGCGAGCGCTACGGATCGGTGTGCGGCTACGTGCGGGAGATCGGCGTGGCCGACGCGACGATCGCCGGGCTCCGGGCCCGCCTGCTCACCGACTCCTGAAGCGGCAGCCCTTCGCGCCCGCTCGATCCCCGCCCCGGGCGGAGCTGCGTCAGCCGAGCAGCTCCGCGGCTGCGGCGACCGCCCGCTCGGGCCGCAAGCCCCGCAGGCAGCGGTGGTCGATGGGGCAGGTCTTGTAGTGGCAGGGGCTGCAGGGCACGTCTTCCCGCAGCACGCGCTGCAGTCCAAGCTGGTGCGCCGAGTGGCGGGGGTCCGTGGGGCCCATGGCGACCACCACCGGCCGGCCCAGGGCGACCGCCACCTGCCGCGGCCCCGAGTCGTTGCAGAGCACCAGCTGCGCGCGGGCGACGAGCGCCTTGAGCAGGTCCAGGTCGAGCGGCGTGTCGAGCAGGGCCACGCTGCGCTCGCGCATGCGCGCCGTCACCGCTCGCGCGATGGCGAGCTCTGCGGGTGCGGGGGCCAGCACCGGGACCAGGCCGTGGCGGCGGGCGATTCCGTCGCACGCGCTGGCGAAGTGCTCCGCGGGCCAGAGCTTGCTGGGGCCGAAGCCCGCGCCCGGGGCCACGACCAGCACGGGTGTCCCCGGGTTCACGCCGTGGCGCGCGAGGTCGCGCTCCACCCGCTCGGCGACGGCCGGGTCGACCTCCAGCTCGAGGCGCTCACCCTGATCCTCACAGCCCAGCTGGCGCGTGATGCGCAGGTAGCGCTCGACCATCGGGATGGGCAGACGGCGCCCGTTGTGCCTGGGCGGGTCGAGGCTCTCGGTCAGCAGCGCGCGGCGCAGGGGATCGCGCGCGTAGCCGACCCGACGCGAAACCCCCGCCAGGAAGGGCGCGAGGGCCGCCCGCGGGGAGTCGGGCAGCAGCACCGCCCACTCGAAGCGCTCCGCGCGCAGCGCGCGGGCCCGGGCGAGTGCACCCCGCGGGCCGCTGGGCGCGGCGAGGAAGCGGTCGAAGAAGGGCAGGCCGCGCAGCAGCCCCTCGAGAGCCGCGCGGCCCTCCAGTGCGATCTCCGCGTCGGGCTGTGCGGCGCGCAGCGCGCGCAGCGCGGGCGTCGCCATGACGGCGTCGCCCACCCAGTTGGGGACGCGCACCAGGATCCGGCGCGGCGCCATCAGAGAAAGGCGTCGAGGCGCTCTGCGTCGACTTCGCTCCCGGTGTCGGCGCGCGGGTCCTCGATCATCTTCTCGAGCCACCAGTTCACCCGGTTGTAGAGGCAGGTGACCTCGCGGCACTCTCGGCTCGCGTCGAAGCGCTCCATCAGCTCCCCGAGCCGTCTGCCGGTGCGCGCCGCCGCGGCGGCGCCGGCGTAGGCGTCGCGGCCGGCGATGCGCGCGCGCTCCACGCCGCGGTGGGCCGGGCAGTTGTAGAGCCCCGTGGGCGTCAGCACCTGGCGCAGGGCCTGCATGTGGCAGGTGCGCGGCTGGCGTGCGAATTCTCGCCAGCTTCCGTCCTCCAGCGCGCGCAGGTTGATGCTCTCGCGGACCTGGAACGAGTCGGTGGCGAGCGCCCGGGCGCGCTCCAGCTCGCGCCGGATGCGGCGCACGGCGCTCTCCAGTCCCTCGCGGGCCCGCGCCGGGTCCATGATCTCGGCGCCATCGGGCGCCCGCTCGAGCACCGGCTTGAAGGCGATGTAGTCGAAGCGGTGGCGCCGCGCGCGCTCGGTGGCCATCGCGATCTCGCACACGTTGTCGCGGATCTCGACGTCGCCGCGCGCGGCTCCAGCCCAGACGATGATGTAGGAGTAGCCGATCTGGCAGCCCCGGCCGCGGCGCGCGATGCGCGGGACCCAGCGGCAGATCTCGTCCAGGCTGAGCGAGCGGCTCGCCGGCCGGTGCATGGCGCGAAACAGCCGGTCGCTTCCGGCATCGAGAGAGAGTCGTATCCAGTCGCGCTCTTCGAGGAGGGGGGCGATCTCGAAGAGCCGGTCGCAGCGGCTTCCGTTGGAGACCACCGCCAGCTGGAGCTTCTGGTGCTTGAGAAAGCCGACGAAGTCCGCGAAGCCCGGGTAGAGGGTCGGCTCGCCGCCGCCGATCAGGATCACCGAGCGCAGCCCCCGCTCCACGAGCGTGCGGATCGACTCGCGCAGCTTCGAGTCGTCGTGGCTGTGCTTCGCGTTGAGCAGGTCCCAGTCGATGCAGTGGTCGCAGCGGTAGTTGCAGGCGGTCGTGAGGTCGAGATTGATGGAGATGGGGGCCAGGTCGGGCGGTTGCGGCTCGGGGCCGCCCCCGGCGCGCGCGCGGCTCCGTGCCCGACGCCAGCGCACGTAGCTCTCCAGGTGACCCCGCAGCGAAGGCTGGCGCAGCTTGGCCGTGAAGTCGTGGATCGGCTCGGTCACGGCTGCGCCCCCCACTGCCGGTAGGCGGCGACGAGTGCCGCGAGCAGCCGCATGCGCTCGGCGATTTCGCGGCTTCTCGAGGCAGCCGGGTCCACGCGGCCTCCGGCGAGCTCGCTCACGAACTCGGCGACCAGGAGCGTGAGCGGGTCGGCCATCGGGACGGTCCTGTCGTCGGCGGCGAAGGATAGCCGGTAGTCTTCGCGAGCCACCACGCGGCGCGCGACCCGCCCGTTGAATGCCAGCAGCGTCGCGCGCGGCGACACGGAGCTGGGCTCGAGCCTGACGAGCGCGTGCACTTCGGCTGCGCTCGTGCGGTAGCGGAAGCTCACGGAGAGCGCCGGAGACGCCGCTTCGCCCGCCGTGAAGCGCGTCTGCTCCACTCTCGGGTCGGAGCCCGGGACGACGGCCTGCAGCAGGCTCAGCGCGTGGGGCAGCGACTCGCCCAGGCCCCGGAGGTCGCCGGTGGCCGGCTGGAGGTGCATCTCGAAGCGCCGCGGCGGCGACTCCAGCGCGTCGGGGTGAAGCCGCCGGTAGGCGGGCAAGGTGTAGGGCCACTGGCAGTTTTCCCAGAGCAGCAACCCCTTCGCGTCGAACCCGGAGGCGATGCGCGCCGACGCCTCGTCGAGGTCGCTCCGGCCCCACAGCAGCGGCTTTTCGCACAGCACGTGAAGGCCCGCGGCCAGGGCGGCTTCGAGATAGGCGCCATGGGTCTCGGCCGGGCACAGGATCGCCAGGGCGTCGAGTGCCTCGCGGGCCAGCATGGCGTCGAGGTCGAGGTAGCCGCGGGCATCCACCCCGTCGCGCTCGGCGAGCTGGCGGCGGGCCGCCTCCAGCGTGGTCTGCTCCGTGGTCACGAAACACGGCACACAGGCGCCCGCGGCGCGCAGGTCGCGCACCACGAAGGGCCCCAGCCCCTGTCGGCGCCGTCGGGCACCGATCACGCCGACCCGCGGAGAACTTGCCAAACTCGCGCCTTCAGGCGTCGGGCAGCAACGCGCCGATCTCGTCGCTCGTCACGCGATAGCGCTCGCCGCAGAACTCGCAGCGGATCTCGAGGGCCTCTCCGCGAGACTTCGCGCTGTGCAGCTCCTCTCGGCCGAGCAGGGCGATCGCGCGCAGCGCGCGGTCCCGGCCGCAGCTGCAGTAGAACAGCGGCTGCCCGCGTTGTCGCTGGCGGGAGCCGAGACCGGAGAGCAGGCGATCGACGATCGCGTCCGCGCCGAGGCCCGAGCGAACCAGGGCGCCCGGGCCCGGGAAGCCGTGGACGTTGGCCTCGACCTGCTCCAGCTCTTCGTCCGTCGCGCCCGGGAGTGCCTGGACGAGGAAGCCCCCGCCCGCCTCGACCCCGCCGGACGGGGTCAGGAAGACGCCGAGCGCCACCGCCGACGGCGTCTGCTCGCTCTCGGCCAGGTAGTGCGCGATGTCCTGCCCGACCGTGCCGGCCACCAGCGGCACGATTCCCCGGTAGGGCTCCCTCCAGCGCGGATGGTGGCGCACGACGCTGAGCACGCCCTTCCCGACCGCCGCCCCCACCGCCAGTCGACCGCCGCTCGGCGGCGGGTGCGCGGCGGGGTTGGAGGCGTAGCCCCGCACGCGGCCGTTGCAGTCGGCGATGGCGGTGACGCAGCCCAGGGGGCCGTCCCCGCGCAGCTGGAGCTGCACCGTCTCGCCCTCCGCGCTGCCGGAGGCGAGCAGGGCCGCGCCCATCAGGGCGCGCCCCAGGGCGGCACTGGCCGTGGGCGACGTCCGGTGCCGGGCGGCCGCGTCGGCCACCAGGGCGGTGCCCACCATCGCGCGCACCGCGATGCCGCCGCCCGCGGAGAGCGTTCGCACGAGCTCGTCGGGAGGCACTCGACCGCCGGCGCTCATCTCGGGTCCAATGTATACGAAGATACGCGCACATGACGGGTCTCGACTGGCTCATCGTCGTCGGCTTCGTGCTCTACGCGATCGGCTCGGGGCTTCGCGCCCGCCGGGTGGCTTCGCGCAACCTCGAAGAGTACTTCCTCGCCGGCCGCACCCTGCGCGGTTGGCAGGCGGGCATCAGCATGGCCGCCACGCAGTTCGCGGCCGACACGCCACTGCTGGTGACGGGGTTGATCGCCACCTCGGGCATCTTCGCCCTCTGGCGGCTGTGGATCTACGCCGTCGCCTTCCTGTTGATGGGCTTCGTGCTGGCCCCGAGCTGGCGTCGCGCGCGCGTTCTCACCGACGCGGAGCTCAGCGAGCTTCGCTACTCCGCGCGACCGGCGGCGGCGCTGCGCGCGATCAAGGCCGTCTACTTCGGAACGATCTTCAACTGCACCGTGCTGGCCATGGTGCTGTGGGCCGCCAAGGAGATCGCGGAGCCCTTCCTGCTCTGGGACCGCTGGCTTCCCGCCGCGCTCTTCGACTTCGCCCGTTCGGTCGTGGTCGAAGTGGGAGTGCCCTTCGCGCGAGAGGTGGGTGGCGGCGCGGACCTCTGGACCCGCTCGGCGAACAACCTGATCTCGCTGGGCGCGATCGTGCTCGTCACCACCCTCTACTCGGCGACCGGCGGACTCAGGAGCGTGGTCCGGACCGACGTGGTCCAGTTCGGGCTGATGCTGCTGGGGACCGCCTTCTACGCGGGCTGGCTGGTCGAGTCGATCGGCGGGATGAGCGCGGTCACCGAGCAGATCCACAGCCGCTTCGCCGCGGGTGGGCCGGGGGGAATCACGCCGGAGCAGATCCTGGCCTTCACACCGTCGCGCGCCAAGGACGCGACCTTCGTGGTGATGGCGGTCTTCGCCCTGCAGTGGCTGGTGCAGATGAACGCCGACGGCACGGGCTATCTGGCACAGCGCTCCATGGCCTGCCGCAGCGACAGGGACGCGAAGCAGGCCGCGCTGGTCTTCACGGTGGCGCAGATCCTGCTGCGCAGCCTGCTCTGGCTGCCGATCGGACTCGGGCTGCTGCTGGTCTTCGCGCCGGATCCGGCCCTGGCACCGGGCGCACTGCGGGCCGAGCGCGAGGTGACCTTCGTGCGCGGCATGCTCTTGCTGCCAACGGGCGCCCGGGGCCTGATGTTCACCGCCATGCTCGCGGCGCTGGCCTCGACGCTGGACACCCACCTCAACTGGGGTTCTTCCTACTGGACGAACGATCTGTACAAGCGCTTCGTCTGCGAGGCCTGGCTGCGCAGGCGGCCGAGCGACGCATCGCTGGTGTGGGTCGCGCGCGGCGCCAACCTGCTGATCCTGGCGATCGCCCTGGCGATCATGACCCGGCTCGATTCGATCCAGACGGCCTGGCAGCTGAGCCTCCTGTTGGGCGCGGGCATGGGGGTGTCGCTGGTGCTGCGCTGGATCTGGTGGCGCGTGAACGCGTGGGGGGAGATCGGCGCCATCGCCGCGTCGCTGCTGCTGGCGCCGGTCCTGCTGCTGTGGGTGCCCGCGGAGGCCTGGCGCCTGCTCGCGATGGCGATCGGGTCGACGGCCACCGGCGTGACGGCGTCCCTGCTGACGGCGCCCGAGCCGGCGGAGCGGCTGTGTGCGTTCTACGAGCGCGCCCGGCCGCCCGGCTACTGGGGGCCGGTGGTGGCGTCGCTCGGCGGCGACCCCGCCGACCCTGCGCGGCGCCTGGTCCGCGGTCTGCTGGCCACCGCCGTCGCCGCCTTCTCGATCTTCTCGCTGCTCACGGGGGTCGGCTCGTGGCTGGTGGGCAGCTCCGCCCCGCTCTGGTTCCCGGACGCCCTGCCAGGCGGCGTGTCGGGCCGCTCCGCCTGGATCGCCTGCGTGCTCGCCGCCGGCGTGGGACTGATTCCCGTCTGGTGGAGGCTCGGCTTCGGCAACCGCGAGGCCTCGGACTGACGCGCGTCGCGGGCCGCCCCGCTGCGGCGCGAACGGCTCCGAACCGCTACGGGACGATGGCAACGGCGCGCAGCGGCCCGCCCGAGCCGCCGCGGATCTTCATCGGCAGTGCCACCACCGCGAAGCCGGTGGGCGGCAGCTCGCCCAGGTTCGCCAGGTTCTCGAAGGCCGGGACGTTCGCGTCGGACAGCACGCGGTGGCTCTCGAAGCTCTGCGACTGGCCGAAGTCGATGCTCAGCGTGTCGAGCCCGACCGCGGCGATGCGCCGGTCCTCGACCAGCCAGCGCGCCGCCTCCGCGTGGAGTCCCGGGAAGTGCAGCTGGGCGACGGCCTGGGCGCCGCGCTCGTCCGTGCCCATGTAGGCGCTGCGATCGGGCCAGAACTCGCCGAAGCCCGTGCGCAGCAGCACGATGGCTCCCGGCGGGATCCCGCCGTGCTCGGCCTCCCACGCGGTGAAGTCCTCCACGCGGATGCGGTAATCGCGATCGGCCGCGCTGCGTTCGGCGACGTCCACCAGCACCGCCGGGCCCATCAGCTGCTCGAGAGGGATCGCGTCCACGCTGCGGCGCCTGGCCGCGAAATGGCTCGGCGCGTCGATGTGCGTGCCACCGTGCTCGGCGCTGCGGAAGCGATGGGCCTCGTAGTAGTAGCCGCCTTCGCCGATGCCGGCGGGTCCCCTCTCGAGCACGAAGCCCTCCTCGGTGGGCCAGAAGATCGTCTGCTCGTCGAAGGCGTGGGACAGGTCCACCAGCCTTCCCGATGGGAACTCCGTCGGCCCGGCCGAGCACGCCGCCCAACCGAGCGCGAGGAACGCGAGCGAGCGCTGTCGCCGCATGGCGGAGGCACCCCTTCAGAACAGATTGGAGATGATCTCGTAGCCCCCGACGTAGGTGCCGATCATGCTGCCCAGCGTCGTGAAGACGAACACCAGCAGGATGCGCAACAAGCGATTGCGCCACCAGCGCTGCGGCGAGCTGGCGTCGTCGGCGACGTTCTGGAGCTCGCGCACCATCGGGGGACATAGGTACGCCTGGGCGAACGCGAGCACGTAGCCTGCGCCGATCACCGGTGTCAGGCTGGTCACGGGCGCCACGAAGAACGCGGAGACGATGGTGAGCGGGTGCGCCAGGGCGGCTGCGGCTCCGACGGTGCTGGGAATGCCGTTGGCCAGGACCCAGTAGAGCAGGTTCCTGCCAGCCATCTCCGCGCCCTTCGTCCAGGCGATGGCGGCGATCGACCCCAGGATCGCGACGGGAATCCCCCAGCCCACCCACTTCCAGGCGCGCGACACGGGTGGAACGCTCTCGACCGCCGCCAGGTCGACCGGGCGGTCTTCCAGCAGGGCCTGGCGAATCCCGCGCACGTGTCCGGCCCCGATCACTGCCACCACGCGGCGGCCGCGCGACTCCCGCATCTTGTGCGCCAGATACGCGTCGCGTTCGTCGATCAGCACGCGCTTGAGATTCGGAAACGCCTCCCCGAGCTCCCGCATCAGTTCGGAGAGCGTGTCCTGTTCGCGCAGTCGGCGCAGGTCTTCTTCAGTCAGCTCCGGGCGCTCGAAGGCGCCCGCGATCAGACTGGTGGTGAGGTACGCCTTGCGGAACAGCGACATGGAGCGCCAGGCGCGGCGCAGTGTGACGCGCACATCCCGGTCGCACAGCACCACCGGGATCTCGAGGGCCTCGGCCACGCGCGTGGCTTCGAGCAGCTCCGTTCCCGGCGTCACCCCGAGCGCGCCACCGAGCTTCTTCTGGTAGGACGACAGCAGCAGGTTCGCGAGCAGGGTGCCGAGCTGCTTGTCGCGGATCACCTGCTTGAGATCCAGCGACTCCCAGCGTCGCTGCTGGGAGAGGGCCTCGTAGCGCTGGCGGTCGAGCTCGACGCACACGCAGTCGGGCCGCTCGGCCTCGATCACCTGGCGAACCAGGTCGGTCGACTCGCGCGAGACGTGCGCCGTCCCCACCAGGACGAATTCGCGCCCATCGACGCGCAGTCTCACCACGTCGGACGGGGTGCTGTCGCCGCTCGCGCTGGGGGGGGCGGACTCGATGGGCCCGGATCCGATGTCGCCACCTCGATTGGCGGTCCATGGTACGATCGGCCCCGGGCGGCCGCTACGCGCGCCCCGGAGGGCCGGTGCGAGGAAACGCACCGCTGGGCTCTGCGGGCGGTCACCTGCCGGCGTCGCCGTCCGGTTCCCCCTGGCCCGGGTTCCCCACCATGAGCGAAGTCTCCTGCCGTGCCTGCCTGCCGCTCCTGAAGGCCCTGAGGGCGAGCGGACACTCACCCGAACGGGTGCTCGAGGGCCTGCCGTTCCGCGTCGAGGACCTGGAGCGCCCCTCGAACCGGATCGCCTGGGACGACTTCACCGCCGTGCTCGATCGGACGGACCGCGCGCTGGGCGACCCGGGTCGACTCGAGGAGTTCGCCGCGCGCTACATCTCGGGATCGACGGGCATCGTGGGGGCCCTGGTCGCGAACTTCGTGAGCGTGCGGCCCGTCTACCAGCTCGGGGCGCGGCTCTACGGTCCGTCGCTCTTCTCCTGCACCCGGGCGACCTGCGAGGAGCTCCCGGGCGGGCGGCTGCGCCAGACCATCGAGATCCTGCCGCCGTATCGCGATTCCGAGGTGTTCTTCCGGGCGATGCGGGGCGCCCTGCGCGCCACGCCCTCGATCATCGGGCAGCCCGAGGCCGCCGTGGAGATGGAGCTCCAGCCGCGGCGGGCCGTCTACACCATCACGCCGCCGCCGGGTCTGACGCTGTGGGCGAGAGCGCGCCGCCTGTTCTCTCGCAGGCGGATGATCTCCGAGATGCTCACGGAGCTGACGGTCCAGCACGAAGAGCTCCAGGAGAGCTACCAGCGCGCGCGCGCGACCGGCGAGCAGCTGGCGGCGCAGTCCCGCCAGCTGGAGACGCTCAACCGGCTGGGGCGCGAGCTCGCGCGCCGCACCGACGTGGGCGAGCTGGCCGACTCCGTGATGAAGCTGCTGGAGGACCACTTCCGTTTCGAGGGCGTCGAGCTCTGGCTGATGCCCTCGGAGGGCCACGCGCCGCAGCGGCTGCGCCAGACGGGACGGCGGTCCGGCGAGCCCTCGCTGCGGCACGCGTTCAGGACCGGAGATCGCATCGTCGGGCGACTCGATCTCTGGGAGCCGCAGGCATCCGACGACGCGTCGACGCGCCGGCTGCTCCAGGAGCTGCTCCCCTGGATCGCCCTGGCCCTCGACAACGCCCGTTCCTTCGAGGCGCTCTCCAGGCAGACCCGACGGCTCGAGGAGGAGATCGCCGAGCGTCGCCGCGCCGAGCAGCAGCTTCAGCAGGCCCAGAAGATGGAGGCCGTCGGCCGCCTGGCGGGAGGCCTGGCCCACGACTTCAACAACCTGCTCACGGCCATCACCGGCTACGCGGAGCTGGCCCGCGACGCCCTCGAGCCGGACGATCCCGCGCGCGACGACATCGAGGAGATCAGCGCGGTCAGCGAGCGGGCCGCGGCCCTGATCAAGCAGATCATGGCGTTCAGCCGGCGGCAGATGCTGTTGCCGCGTCGCCTCGACTTGAACGCAGTGGTCCTGGAGATGGAGAAGATGCTCGGGCGCCTCGTGGGCGAGCACATCGAGCTGGCGATCGTTCCGGCCCCCGATCTCGCCACGGTGATGGCGGATCCGGGTCAGCTCGAGCAGGTGATCGTCAACCTGGTCGTCAACAGCCGAGATGCCCTGCCCGGCGGCGGTCGGATCGAGATCGAGACCTCCAACGCCGAGGTCGGCCCCGCCGGCGGATCGGCCGGGTCGGAGCTGGGGCCGGGCCGCAGTGTGCGGCTCCAGGTGCGGGACAACGGTTGCGGCATGGACTCGGAGACGCGCGCGCGGATCTTCGAGCCCTTCTTCAGCACGAAGCCGCGGGAAGAGGGCACGGGGCTCGGCCTGGCCACGGTCTACGGCATCGTCACGCAGAGTGGGGGCGCGATCGCGGTGGAGAGTGAGGTGGGCCGGGGAACCGCCGTCACCATCCACCTCCCGGCGGTCGAGGGCGCGCCCGACGCGGTCGAGACCGCGGAAGTGGACACCCTCATCCCGGGCGGCAAGGAGACGCTGCTGCTGGTGGAGGACGAGGAGCCGGTGCGGACCGTGGCGCGGCGCACGCTCGAGTCCTGGGGCTACAGCGTGCTCGAGGCGCCGGACGGCGAGGCAGCCCTGGCGGTCTGCCGATCGCACTCCGGCTCCATCGACGCGCTGATCACCGACGTCGTGATGCCCGGCATCGACGGCCGCGAGCTGGCCCGCCGCCTTCCGGCGCTGCGTCCCGAGCTGCGGGGCGTGATCTACGTGTCGGGCTACGCCAGCGACGACGTCGAGGCCGATGGCCGGCCGGCCTCCGAGCGCGTCTTCCTGCGCAAGCCGTTCTCTCGCCGCGCCCTGCTCGGCGCGGTTCGCCGCCTGCTCGACGCCCCGTAGCCCGCCCCGGCGCTGCGCAGGGCGGCCGCCCCCCGAAAAAACGTGACGACGGTCATATCGCCCGACCTGCGCGCGGCCGAAGGCATGGCCCGGTGGAACGCTTTGCCGCCCGGGCGAATCGCCTGGACAGCTGCGTCAGAGCTGCGTCCGCGTGATGGGGGGTGGGGCGCCGGATGGGTGACGCCGCTCGCATACTGGATCTGGTCGACACCGCGGTCTCGGACGGGATCGCGGCGGGCGTCGGGCACCTCGCGGCCGAGGACGACCGGCTCGATGGCCGCTGCGTGCGGATCCGCGGCGAGCGCAAGATCAACTTCGCGTCCTTCAGCTACCTCGGTCTGGAGCTCGATCCGCGCCTCAAGCGGGGCGCGATCGACGCGGTCGAACGCTACGGCACGCAGTTCTCCTCATCGCGCGCCTACGTCTCGGCGCCGCTCTACGCCGAGCTCGAGGCGCTACTCGACCGCATCCTGGGTGGCTTCGCACTCGTCACCCCCAGCACCACGCTCGCCCACCTCTCGGCGCTGCCGGTCCTGATCGGCGAGAAGGACGCCGCGATCCTCGACCAGCAGGTCCACCAGAGCGTCCGGCTGGCGACCTCCCAGCTGCGCGCACAGGGGACGCACCTCGAGTTCGTGCGCCACGGCGCGCTCGAAGCGCTCGACCAGCGGATCCGCGCCCTGAGCCAAACGCACCGACGGGTCTGGTACCTGGCCGACGGCGTCTACAGCATGCACGGGGACTTCGCGCCGACCGCGGCGCTGCGCTGGCTGCTGGCGCGTCACCCGCGCCTCCACCTCTACGTCGACGACGCCCACGGCATGGGCTGGTGCGGGCGCCACGGCCGCGGCTTCGCACTGGAGGAGCTCCCGGCCCGCGAGCGGGTCGTGGTGGCGGTCTCGCTCAACAAGGCCTTCGCCGCCGGCGGGGGCGCGCTCTCCTTCCCCAACGAGGAGCTGCGGCGCAAGGTGAAGGCCTGCGGGCTGCCGATGATCTTCGCGGGGCCCGTCCAGCCCCCGATGCTGGGTGCGGCGGTCGCCTCGGCGAAGATCCACCTGTCGGACGAGATCGAGCGCCTCCAGCGCGAGCTGCGCGAGCGCATCCGCTTCGCCAATCGCGTGGCCGAGGAGCTGGACCTCCCCCTGGTGAGCCGCTGCGAGGTGCCGATCCGCTACCTGGGACTCGGTCTGCCGCGCGTCGCCCACGACACGGCACGCCATCTGCTCGACCGCGGCCTGCTCGTGAACAGCGCGGTGTTCCCCGCCGTCAAGGCGCGCGGCGCCGGCGTGCGCTTCGCGCTCACCCGCCACCACTCGCTGGAGGACATTCGGAGCCTGCTGGAGGCCGTCGCCGACTACCTGCCGCGGACCCTGGCCGCCCACCGCGCCTCGCGCGACGAGATCGACAGCGCGTTCGGACTGAAGCGGGAGCCGCGCCGCCGCACGGCCGCCGCGGCGCCGGCCTGCTCGGGCCTCAGCTGCCAGCAGGAGACGACGATCCGGGCGCTGGATGCCGACGAGTGGGACGCGCTGCTCGGCAGCCGGGGCTGTTTCGGATGGCAGGGACTCGCCTTCCTGGAGTCGGCCTTCTCCGGGAACCCCAGACCGGAGGACAACTGGGGCTTCCATTACTACGTGGTCCGCGACGCGCAGCGACGCCCGGTGCTGGCGACGTTTCTCACCGACGCGCTGTGGAAGGAGGACATGCTCGCGCCGGAGTCGGTCTCCGCGTTCGTCGAGGCCAGGCGCACGGACGCCCCGTACTTCCTGACGTCCCGCGTGCTGGCGATGGGCTCGCTGCTCAGCGAGGGGGATCACCTCTACCTGGACCGCGCCGCCGATTGGAGGTCCGCTCTCGAGCTGCTGTTGACGGCCGTCGAGCAGGAGAGGGGCGCCCGCGAGGCCCAGGCCGTGGTGCTGCGCGACTTTCGCGATGGCGACCGCGAGCTGGCGGGCTTCCTGGTGGACGCGGGTTTCGTGAAGACGGCGCTTCCCGACAGCATGGTGCTAGAGATCGACTGGAGAGATCGCGAGGGATTCCTGCGGCGTCTCAGCAAACGCGCCAGGAAGTTCCAGCGCGAAGTGGTGCTGCCCCAGGAGAACGCCTACGACGTCCGCGTGCTGCGCGGCGATCCCGACGCCCTCTCGGACGCGGAGTGGGCTCACCTCCACCACCTCTACAGCAACGTCCAGGGGCGCAGCCTCGCGCTCAACACCTTCGCCCTTCCCGAGCATCTGCTGCGGCGCATGATGGAGTTCTCAGCCTGGGAGATCCTGCTGCTCACCCTGCGCCCGGAGTTCGGCGGCGATCCCGGCGCGCCTCCGCAGGGCTTCGTCGCCTCGTACGCGGGTCCGGGACAGTACTCCCCTGTGCTGGCCGGCCTGGACTACCGCTACATCCAGACCCACTCGCTCTACCGCCAGCTTCTCTTCCAGGCCCTGTGTCGCGCGGAGGCGCTCGGCGCGAAGCGCATCCACTTCGGCATGGGGTCGGAACTCGAAAAGTCTCGCTTCGGCGCGCGGCGGGAGAAGCGCGTCATGTACGTGCAGAGCGCCGACCACTACCAGCACGACGTCCTCTCCCTGGTCGCCGCCGACGCCAACCTGCGAGCAGCCGGCTAGGTCGCGCACTCGCGTGCCCTTTCGACTCGCGGTCCTCGCCGCCTGTGCCGCCGTCTCCGTCGCCGCGGTCGCCTACGCCGTCAGCGAAGCGCGGCTCGAGCGGACCTACGCGGTCGAGCCCGCAGCGCTGGTGGTGCGGTCGGACGCGGCCTCCCTGGAGCGCGGGCGCCATCTGGTGCGCGTGGTGGGCCAGTGCACCACCTGCCACGGCGACGATCTGGCCGGACAGAAGCTTGCGGACGACGCCTGGATCGGCCGGCTCTACGCGTCGAACCTCACGCCCGGCGAGGGCGGCCTGCGCGACCACACGACCGCCGACCTGGTGCGCAGCATCCGGCACGGCGTGAAGCGCGACGGGCGGTCGGTGCGCATGATGCCGTCGCATTACCTCTCACGCCTGAGCGACACCGATCTCGCAGCCATCATCGCCTACCTGCGGGCGCTGTCGCCGGTGGACGGCGCGGTACCCCCCGAACGCGTCGGTCCCCTGGCGCGGCTGGCGCTCTCCCTGGGCAGGGCGCCCGGCTTGCTGCCGGCGGGCCTGATCGAAGACGCCGGCGCGCCGCCGGGCGCGCCTCCGCCGGGGCCGACGGCGGAGTACGGCAGCTACCTGGTGGATGCGGGCGGCTGCCGCGTCTGCCACCGGGACGACCTCAGCGGCGGCCTGCATCCGCTCTCCCTGCCCGGTGAGCCGCCGCCGTCGGATCTCACGCCCTCCGGGCCGACCGCCGAGTGGTCGGAGCGCGACTTCATCAGCGCGCTGCGCACGGGGGCGACCCCCGACGGGCGGCGTCTCGACCCGGAGTTCATGCCCTGGCGGTCGCTCTCGAAGCTGACGGACCTGGAGCTGCGGGCGATCTGGCGCTACTTGCGCTCGCTGCCCAGGGCTCGGACCTGAGCGGGGCGCGCTGCGCTGCGAGGCTTCGCCCCGCGCGGAGTGGCGCGCTGCCAGAGCCGGTAGCCGAGCAATCAGCTCCCAGTCGAAGAAGTGGTCCAAGCCTACGTAGGTGAGGAAGTGGAAGCTCCGCTGTGACGCGAGGGCCCGGCGCGGCCCACGGGGTCGCTCAGGGCCGCGGCCGGATTGACGATGAGTGATTCGATGGCGGATCCCGGCGAGGCGTCCACGGGGGAGATCCAGGTCAGCCCGGAGGAGGTGCGTTTCCTGCGCGGCTTCTTCCGCCGGCACGCACTGCCCTACCTGCTGCTGGGCGCAGTTGCGCTGGCGGCGGCGCTGGCCCTGGTCGCGGGGCGAGACGTCCCCCAGCCCGGGCCGGGTGCTCCCCGCGAGTCGGCGGCTCCCGTCGACACGGCCGCACTCCAGGAGCTCCGCGCCGAGAGCGTGCGGTTGCGCGGCGAGCTGGCCGAGTTGCGGCGCTGGTTCGAGGCGGAGATGGCGCGGCCCGTGGCGCGCGGCGTGACCGCCGTCGAGCGCCGCGTCGGCGCGGCGCTGGAGCGCCTGGAGAAGCTCGAGGCCCGGGTTCCCAAGGCTGTCCCGCTCGAGCCGCTCGCCTCTGGCGACGCCAGTGCGATCGTCGCACGCCTGTACCAGCTCGAGCAGCGCCTGGCGGAGCGCGACCGGGTGCGCACCGACGCGGAGCAGTCCATCCTCGGTCGCCTGATGAGTCTCGAGGAGCGCGTGCCGGGCGGCGGAGACACCGCCGACGCGTCGGATGAAGGAGAGGCTCAGGCGCCCGCGGCGCAGTGGTAGGATCGGCCCGGTTCGAACGGCCGGAGTTCCCGCGTGGGCGATCTCTTCGTCGAATGTCGCCAGGAGTCGGACGCTGAGGTACCGGTGCGCTTCGGCTGGTCCGGGCGCATGCGCGAAGTCAGCGAGCTGCTCGACCAATGGCAGGGCGCGGACCACCGCTACTTCCGGGTGAGGGCCGACGACGGCGGCCTCTACATCCTGCGCCACGATCTCCGCAGCGGCGTCTGGCTGCTCACGTTCTTCCGCCGCGACGACGCTGCCGGTCAACCCCCGGAGACGTCGCTGGCTTGACCTCTCTCAAGGCCTACCTACCCTCCGATCGCAATGTCATTCGGGGAGCTCTTCGATGAAGCGCGTGGGTCTTTTCATCCTCACCAACATCGCGGTGCTGGTCGTCCTCAGCATCGTGCTCCGGCTGGTCGGATTCCAGGGAATCCTCGACGAGCAGGGCGTCGAGCTGAACATCCCGAGCCTGCTGCTGTTCTGCGCCGTGTTCGGCATGGGGGGCAGCTTCGTCTCGCTGGCCATCTCGAAGTGGATGGCGAAGCGCATGACCGGCGCGCAGGTGATCCAGCAGCCGCGCAACGACGCCGAGGCGTGGCTGCTCCAGACCGTGTCGCAACAGGCCCAGGCCGCGGGCATCCGCACGCCCGAGGTGGCCGTCTACGACTCGGAGTCTCCGAACGCCTTTGCCACGGGCGCGCGCCGGGACGCCGCGCTGGTCGCGGTGAGCACGGGGCTGCTGCGAGGCATGAAGCGCGACGAGGTCGAGGCCGTGCTGGCCCACGAGGTGAGCCACGTGGCCAACGGAGACATGGTGACCCTGGCGCTGGTCCAGGGCGTGGTGAACACCTTCGTCCTGTTCGTGTCACGGCTGGTGGGCTACTGGGTCGACCGCGTGATCCTCAAGAACGAGCGCGGCCTGGGAATGGGCTTCTTCTTGACCACCATCGTCGCGCAGATCGTGTTCGGGATCCTGGCCAGCACGATCGTGATGTGGTTCTCGCGCCAGCGCGAGTTCCGCGCCGACTCCGGCAGCGCACGCCTGGCGGGTGCGAACAAGATGATCGCCGCGCTCGAGCGCCTCAAGGGCGGCGTCGCCGAGCCTCTCCCGCAGCAGATGGACGCGTTCGGGATCTCGGGCAAGACGGGCGGCGGATTCGCGCGCCTGTTCACGAGCCACCCGCCGCTCGATGAGCGGATCGCGGCGCTGAAGGCCCGCGGCTAGCTCACAGGCTCTCGTAACCCTCGTTCACCCAGGCCTCGAGGTCCTCGGGCAGGTCGAGGGTGGCCCGGCGGATGCGCTGGGCCGTCTCCGCGCCGAAGTTGGCCTGGAACATCTCCGCGAAATGCGCGGCGATGCGCTCGCTGTACAGGCCGATCGACTTGAGGGTGGGGATCACGAACCCGCTGATCGGCCCCATCCGGCCGCCGCTGCGCTGGAGCGACCGGGCGATCGCATCGCGCTCCTCGGCCAGCTTCGCCATGGCGTCCTTCGGGTCGACGCCCGCCGCACCCCAGAGGTTCATCACCTGGTCGCGCATGGACAGGCCGGAGCGCGAGTCGACCAGCAGTCGCGCCGCCTCGAAGGCGAAGTCCTCGATCGCCGCCTTCTCGGACGCGGAGATCGTGGGCACCACCGCGGACAGGTACTTGATCCCGTAGCCGGTGTGGCGAGCCTCGTCGCGCGAGACGTAGGTCAGTAGCTTCTCGAGCAGCGGTTCCTCGGTCTGGTTGCGCATGTCGCGGAACGTGTAGAGCGCGAGGCCTTCGGCCACGACCTGCATGCCCACCGCCTTGAACTTCCAGTTCTCCGTGGAGAGCACGTTGTCGAGCAGCTTCTTCAGGCCGGGCGAGATCGGGTAGACCTCGTCGAGCTTGCGGACGTAGGCGGCGAAGGCCTCCACGTGCCGCGCCTCGTCCACTGTCTGCGTCGCCGCGTAGAACTTGCCGTCCATGTGGGGCACGACGTTCACGAGCTGGGCAGCGACCATCAGCGCGCCTTGCTCTCCGTGCAGGAAGTTGGAGAGCATGAAGCAGGCCGAGCGCCGCGCCACTTCCCAACGCGTCTGCGGGGAGAGGGTCGCCCAGAACCGGGTCTCCGAGACCGGCAGGCCAGCCAGGCTGAACGTGCGCGAGAAGGCCTCCTTGTCCACCTCGCACTGCCAGTCGAGGTCGCGCATGGCGATCCACTGCCGCTCCAGGGCGTTGGCGTAGAGCGTGCGGAGCTGATCGATCTCCGGCTCGTAGTTCCAGTTGTAGATCGCCTCCAGCGCGGCCTTCACGCCGTCGGTGCCGGTCGGCTGGGTCTGAGGAAGCGGGTCGCTGGCCATGGGAGCTCCTTCGGGGACGCTCGGCGCATCCGTCTCGGGTCGGGGTTTTTGCGGGGCGCGCTCCGCGCGGGACGCGAGTCCGGTCCGGTCTTCAGCCGGGCGCGGCGATCGCGCAGCAGCGAACGCACGGCTTCCTCGGTCGCGCCGGCGTCGCGGCGGGCGAGCGCGGCGTCGATGGCGCGCACGCGCTGCGCCAGGACCCTGCGCCCGCCGCGCCCGAGTGGGCGCGGCGGGCCGAGCGCCTCGTCGAGGACCGGGCGCACCGTGTTGCGGAACAGGCGCAGCACCAGGTTGCCGCTGGCGTCGGTGATCAGATCGACGATCTCGCTGATCACACGCGGCAGATCGGCCTCGCGGGTCCGGGGGTCGCCGAGGCGGCTCACCAGCCCGCGGGCGCTCGCCAGCTCGGGATCGCTGGCGCGCTCGACGGCGAGTCGGGCGGCGCCCGCCGTGACCATCTCCTCCGCGTCGAGCAGCTGGGCGACCAGCGCGTGGTTCGGCGCGCCGCCCACGAACAGCAGGTGGCGGATGATCTCCACGCTCGCGTCGTGCAGATGGCGCACGGTGGATCCGCCGCCGCGGCGGATCTCCACCAGGCCGAGCTGCTCGAGCTTCACGAGGGCTTCGCGCACCGAGCCGCGGTTCACGCCCAGGCGCCCGGCCATGTTGCGCTCGGCGGGCAGGCGCTCGCCCGGCTTGTAGGTCCCGTTCAGGATCTCGTCACGGATCCGGTCGGCGACGCTCTCGCTGCGACTCGGCGCGGCGCTCATGGACGACCTGTCCCCGCTGGGCCGGCTGGGCGGTTCGGAAAATTGGTCGGACCAATATGGACCCGCCGGGCGGGCGCGTCAACGCAGTCCGCGGGGTGCGCCGGCGGTTCCGGCAGCCCGCGCGCCCGTGACCGGACCTGTCACGATCGCGCACTACACAAACGGCGGGTCGCGGGGGAACCCCTCAACGCCGTAGCACTCCCGCCGCCGCGGCGTTTCCCCCCCGACTCGCACTCCCAAGCGCGCCTCGAGCCCAGGCTCGAGCCTACGGGCGCGCGGCTCGGGCTGGGCGGTCTCCGCCCCGGGCTCACCCGCAGCGGCCGGGAGCGCCGCGCCCCGCCACGCCGCGGTGAATAGAGCGACTCCGGTCCGCATCCAACTCCCGGGAACTCCGGGAAGGCCGGCGTGCAGACGCGCCTGGTGCCCCCGGGGGGCCAGAAATGGGGCGAAAGGCTACAAAGAAAGAGGAGGGCCGAGACCGGGTTTCCACAGCCGATCCGGTGATTACGTTCTTGGATCAAACGGTTGAGTAGGGAATTCGCACGCTTGCGCGCCCTGCGCCGGGACCCCGCGCCGAGCCGGCTCAGGTTCGCCCGGCGCTCTGCCGCCACGTGAAGTGTGGGCTCGATGGGCATGGATACAGAGCTGCTGGACAGGGAACGCACGGGGGCGCCCGGTGGGGGATCTCGATCCGAGGTCCATCCCCCCTGGGAAGGCAGCAGCCGCTCCTGGAGCGGGGACCCCGGCAGCAAGGCAACCCCCCGCGAGGCCTCCCCGGACGCTCTCCACGAGTACCTCCGCTCGATCGGTGGTGCGCGGATCCTGACGCGCGAGGAAACCGTCGAGCTGGCCGTGAAGATCGAGGCCCAGCAGGGCGAGTTCCGGCGCGCGATGTACGGCATTCCGGCGACGACGCAACGCATCCTCGAACGCTGGGAGGAGCGCCGGAAGCGCGGCCTGGTGACGG
>JAZFWH010000277.1:0-10578 GCA_036482635.1 Myxococcota bacterium | reverse complement strand
CTGGCCGACGCCACGGATCAGTCCTTCTGGGACCGCGTCGGCGAGGGCCGTGTCGAGTTCGTGTTGCTGGCGATGGACCAGCACGCAGCGAACCTCTATGCCGCCCGCCAGATCCGCGAGGTGTCCGCCTCGGCGCAGCGGGAGCTCCACGTGGCGGCGACCGTGCGCTACGACGACGAGGCCGCCGAGCTCGAGCAGGCGGGCGCGGACGCCGTGTTCAACCTCTTCGCCCAGGCTGGCGCGGGCTTCGCGGCCCACGTCGAGGGTATGCTGGAGCGTCGGGGCCAGCGTCGCTGAACACGCTGCGCGTCTGGGGAGGGAGGGGTCATGCGAGCGGGCTCGACCTGGGTGTTCCTGTGGCTGGCGACGTTCTGGGCCGGCTGCGGCGGCGAGCCCGCCTGGGAGAAGGTGCCCGTCTGGGTGGCCAGCGATGCCGACGTGTCCGCGGCGCTCGGCGACTTCGGCCACGACGAGCTCGGAGTCGCGGCCGCGGACGTGCCCGAGATTCCCCTGCCCGGTGCGCTGCGGCCCTGCTGCGCCTTCGGCAAGGAGCTCGGAGTCGAGGTGGGCGGAGTCCCCGTGCCGCGCTTCCGCATCGGGAACATCACCGAGCGGGCTCGCCTGGGGACCCATCGCTTCAACAACGGGGCGTTCTCCGTGGACTCCAGCGACCGCCGTGGGGCTCTCATCAACGAGGCCAACGGCATCGTGTTCACCTGCCGCGGCGGCTTCCTCGACATCGCCCACGTGCGCGACCACGCGGACCTCACCCTCCACGTTGCATCCCAGGTGGCGCGCCGATTCGAGACCGGAATGGAGGAGAAGCTGTTGCCCCAGGGCGCCGAGCTGCGCGTCATCGTAGATCCCCTGCCGCCAGAGCTGGTGCTCGAGCACGGCCGGCGCGAGCTCGCCATCGGGCTGGGCCAATGGCTCGCCTACCAGGAGGGGATCTGGCACGAGATCGCCACCTGGTACGGCTACGCCTCTCTGGCCGCGTGGCCCGAGAAGATCTCGGCCTTCTCGCCCGAGGACCTCTACTCGAATGCGCTAGGCATCCGCATCGCCGGAGAGGTCGTCCGCGAGGGCGCGGCGCAGGGCGAGGTCAACTACAACGAGAACATGGACATCTGGATCGACCGCACACTCGAGCGGCTCGGCGCCCGGGACACCGAGACCGGCAGGCTGGCGATGCGGGCGGTGGACGGCCGCTGGTGGGATTCGAGCCGCCGCATTCCCAACTTCAAGCTGACGCTGCGACGGCACTCGGTCCTCGACACACCCGTGGTTCCCTGGCAGATCGACGCCGGGGGCGATCCCGAGCGGGTGGAGCGCGTGCGTGAGGCCTGTGGAGGCCAGCTCGAGGCCCACCCGCTGCCGCTGGACGCGGAGTACGCCGACCTGCGCTTCGCGGACTTCGCGCGGCTCGAGATCGAGGTCGGCGACGCGCTGGCCGCGGCCGGCTTTCCGTTTCCGCGCGAGGGCTCGCGCAGCATCACCCAGGCGGACTTCCCCTTCGTGGTCGCGGCCTTCCGCCGCGAGAACGAACAGGTGCTGGGCGCGGACGCGAACCGGCCCTGATTCCCCACAGCCGGTGTGTGAAACACTTCACAGACGTCAGGTGTTCGGCCCGGCCCGGCATGATCGGCCATTCTATTACATCGGGCCCCGCCCCCGGTCCGCACCACGCCGGAAAAGCAAAACAACTCAGTCACTTAGGCGGAAAGCTCCGGTTTGCGTCCGACGGCTAGGAAGCACGAGAGTGTAATGTTGCACTCCGATGCCAGTTGGGCTATGCTGCGCGCGATGGCGAGCGCCGGAACGCCCGACGGCGAGACCCTGAACCGCTTCGAGCGCCGCAAGCTGGAGCTGCGCGGTCGCATCCTCGACGCGGCGGCCGAGCTGTTCGGCCAGCAGGGGATCCACGCCAGCAAGGTCGAGTCCATCTGCGAGCGGGCGGACGTGGCGCGCCGCACCTTCTTCAATCACTTCCCGTCGAAACAGCACGTGGTCCGCGAGCTGGCGGGCTGCTCGCTGGACCGGCTGCTCGTGGACATCGAGACTGCCCGCAAGGCACAGCGCACCACGCGCGACCGCCTCCACCATTTCTTCAGCAGCGTCGCCGACCGCACCGACGAGGCTGGGCCCATGCAGCGGGAGATCCTCACTGAGTTCGTGCATGCGGTGCACGAGTCTGCGGAGAAGTCGGAGCACGCGCGCAAGCTCCACGGCGCCTTCGAAGCGATCGTCCGCGACGGCCTGGCCGCCGGGGACGTCACGCGCCGCTACGACGTGGAGACGCTCACCGAGATGATCCTGGGCGCGTACTACGTGCTGATGTTCAGCTTCGCCAATCTCGACGACTTCCCGATCCGCAAGCAGGCGCTGGCCGCAGCGCGGTTTCTGGCCGGCGCACTCGCGCCGGGGCCCGAGGAGGAGTGAGCGATGGCTCGACGTGAGGCCGAGCACGACCAGCTTCCCATGCCCAACGGCTGGTTCGCCGTGGAGTGGAGTCGCGATCTTCACGAAGGCGACGTGAAGCCGCTCCACTACTTCGGCGAGGACCTGGTGCTGTTCCGCACGCGCTCCGGCCAGGCCCGGGTGCTGGATGCCTTCTGCGCGCACCTGGGTGCCCACCTGGGCCACGGCGGGCGCGTAATGGGCGAGACCATCCGCTGCCCGTTCCACGGCTGGCAGTACGACGGGGCGAGCGGCGAGTGCACCAGGATCCCGTACTGCGAGCGCATCCCCCCGAAGGCGCGCGTTCGCTCCTGGGACGTCAAGGAGAAGAACGGGATGGTGTTCGTCTGGTACCACGCCGAGGCCAAGCCGCCCGAGTGGGACTTCCCGACGCTGCCGGAGATCGGGCACCCCGACTGGTCGGAGCCGCGCACCTTCGACCTGGAGTTCGAGACCCACGTCCAGGAGACCCACGAGAACAACAACGACCCCGTGCACTTCCAGTACGTGCACGGCATGATGGAGACGCCGCCCTCGGAGATCGAGTTCTCGGAGAATGGGCGCCACTACCGCATCGTGAGCCACACCGAGACCCAGACGCCCGTCGGCACCTTTCAGACCTCCCTGCTGCGCGACTCCTGGGGTCTTGGGCTCACCGAGATCCGCATGCAGGGTTTTCCGGAGGCGGGTCTGCTGATGTTCTCGTCCACCACGCCCATCGAGCCGAGCCGCGTGATCTCGCGCTGGCTGCTGACCGCCACCAAGAACATGGTCGACGTCGCCGGCGAGGAGTTCATGCAGAGCATGACGACCGGCGTGCTGCAGGACATGGCGATCTGGAAGAACAAGGTGCATCGCGCCCGGCCGGTGCTCTGCGAGGGGGACAGCTACATCGCCCAGTTCCGCCAGTGGGCGCGGCAGTTCTACTCGCGACCGGTCGAGTAGAGCCGGCCCGAAGGAAACAAGATGGACCGCTACCTCGTGATCTCCGCCGACTGTCACGCGGGTCTCCCGCCCGAGAAGTACCGGGACTACCTGGACCCGCAGTACCGCGAGGCCTTCGATCTGGCCCTGCCGATCCAGATCCAGCTGACGCAAGAGGCCGAGAGGCGCTTCCTGATCGACGACATCAACGCGGAGTGGCGCTCGGGTCGCGAGCGGGACTTGTCCGGCGCCTGGGACCACGAGGCGCGTACGAGGGTCCTGGACGGCGACGGCATCGCCGGGGAGATCATCTTCCCGGACGGGATCACCGAGATGAACTCGCCGCCCTTCGGCGCAGCCCTGTCCCTGCCCACGGAGGGCGTGGTTCCCAAGCTGCAGTGGGCGGGCGCGCGCGCCCACAACCGCTGGCTGGCCGAGCTGGTGGCGATGGCGCCGGAGCGGCACGTGGGCATCGCACTCGTGCCCGCGCTGTGGGACGTGGAAGAGGGGGTGAAGGAGGTCCGCTGGGCCCGCGAGAACGGGCTGCGCGGGATCCTGCTGCCGTGCGCCTGGGGCAAGCTCGCGCCCTACCACCACCCGAAGTACGACCCCCTGTGGGCCGCCTGCCAGGACCTGGACGTGGTGATCCACTTCCACTCGGGGCCCGCCCCGATGGAGGACTACTTCGGGTCGCAGCCGGCGCCGGAGGACGCGGTGGATCTGCCCGGCGCCGTCGGGATCTACATCTCGGAGGTGTGCTGGTGGAACGCCCGGCCGCTGACCTTCCTGCTCTGGGGGGGCGTGTTCGAGCGCCACCCGCGCCTCAAGGTGGTGATCACCGAGGGGACGTCGATCTGGGTGCCCGAGTATCTGAGGCTGCTCGACCAGCGCTACTCGGAGACGCACTACGCCCAGAAGCTCGGCGACTACCGCAGCCACCTCTCCATGAAGCCGAGCGACTACTTCGCCCGCAACGTGGGGCTGGGAGCCTCGTGCATGCCGCGGCGCGAAGCAAAGCTGCGCCACGAGATCGGGCTGGGCTGCATCATGTGGGGCAGTGACTTCCCGCACCCGGAGGGCTCCTGGCCCCACACCCGCGAGCAGATGCTCGAGACCTTCACGGGGCTGCCCGAGGACGAGATCGCCGCGATGCTGGGGGGCAACGCCGCGCGCCTCTACGGCTTCGACGTCGAGAAGCTGGCTCCGCTCGTGGCCCGGATCGGACCCGAGAAGAGCGCATTCCGCGCCTAGCAGACGAGGAGAAACCGATGGCACGGCTCCGCTACGTCAAGACCGCAGAGCAGGTGAAGCAATCCGCCCAGGCGAACCCCGAGTTCATGGAGAGCCGGGTGCGCTCGATCCGGGTGGTCTACGAGACCGATCCGGCGCTGGTGGCGGCCGTCATGCCCGAGCCGCTCAAGCCGACCGATCGGCCCGAAGTCTGCGTGACCTTCTCCCACGTGGCCATGCGCGTGACTCCCGAGCTCACCATCGAGATCGGGTCCACGATCTTCGGGGTGAGCGCGTTCCACGACGGCGTCGAGGGGATCTACCTGATCACCATGCCGATGACGACCGAGCAGGCCGTGGTGCCCGGCCGGGAGACCTACGGCGAGCCGAAGAAGATCGCCCAGATCGACTTCCAGAAAGAGGGCGATCGGGTGAAGGCCAGCGTCTCGCGCATGGGGTTCACCTACCTCGAGGCGGAGGGAACCCTGGGCGAAGAACTCGGACCGCGCGAGTTCGTCGAGCACGCCTACTGCTTCAAGGCCTTCCCCTCCTGCGAGAAGGACAAGGACTTCGACCAGGACCCGCTGTTGGTGCGCCTCGAGTGGCGGCACCAGCACGAGAACGCCTGGCGCCTGGAGGGCCAGCTCCGGCTGGGCGAGTCGCCCTTCGATCCGGTGGCGGACCTCCCCGTGCGCCGGGTGGTGCGCTTCGAGTACGAAGAGGGCAACACCGAGAGCAACGGCGTCGTCCTGCGCCCGGTCCCGGGCGAGTCGCTGTTGCCCTTCCTGCACCAGCGCTACGACGATCCGGCGGCCGCTGGCATCGAGGTGTAAGCCCGCCTCGTTTTCGGGCACACTGCGAACGAGGCCCCCCCAATGCCCGTTCCGCTCTACCGCTCGCGCCCGGGCGGCTTCGACATCCTGCCGGCCTGCCAGCCCGCGGCGAAGCCGATCAACGACTTCGTCTACGTCTCCGAGGGCCTGTCGAACAGCTACCTGGTGCTGACCTCCCAGGGCCGCGTGGTCATCAACACGGGCATGGGCTTCGAGGCCCCCGTGCACAAGCGCAACTTCGACGCGCTGGACGCGGGCCCCGTGCGCTACATCCTGCTCACCCAGGGTCACGTGGATCACGTGGGCGGGGTCGACCTGTTTCGCGAGCCCGGCACCGAGGTCGTCGCCCAGGCCCAGAACCCGGCCCACCAGGCCGACGACGCGCGCCTCGCCGCCTTCCGCGCGCGGCGCAGCGCCTTCGCATTCGCGCAGGCGATCACCCGGGCCAGCGCCTACGTCCGCGAGCAGGTCGGCGGTCCCGTGCCGCCCCAGTCGCGCCCCGAGCCCACCCTTACCTTTGAGGACCGCCACGGCTTCGAGCTGGGCGGCGTGCGCTTCGAGCTGATCGCGACGCCCGGCGGCGAGACGGCCGATTCCATGGTCGTCTGGCTGCCCCAGCAGAGGATCTGCTTCGCGGGCAATCTGTTCAGCGCGCTGTTTGGTCACTTTCCCAACCTCGTGACGATCCGCGGCGACCGCTACCGCGAAGCGCTGCGCTTCATCGAATCCCTCGACCGGGTGCTCGCCCTTCAGCCCGAGCTGCTGCTGGTGGGCCACCACGGCCCCGTCGTCGGCCGCGAGCTGATCCGCGCCGAGCTGTTGCGCTTGCGCGGGGCGGTGCAGTACGTCCACGACCAGGTCGTCGCGGGCATGAACCGGGGTGCGGACGTCCACACCCTGATGCGCGAGGTCGAGCTGCCCCCGGAGCTCGAGGTGGGCCAGGGGTACGGCAAAGTTTCGTGGAGCGTGCGCGCCATCTGGGAGAGCTACGCTGGCTGGTTCCACCACCGCTCGACCACGGAGCTCTACGCCGTGCCGCCCGCGAGCGTGCATCCGGATCTGGTGGAGCTGGCGGGCGGCGCCGACGCGCTGGCGGATCGCGCGCGAAAAAAGCTCGAGGCCGGGGCGCCGCTCGAGGCGATCCACCTGTGCGAGGTGGCGCTGGGGGCCGATCCCACCCATCGCGGCACCGTCGAGGCGAGCCTGGCCGCCCACCGGCAGCTCGAGGCGGAGAGCGAGAACTTCTGGCTGACCTGCTGGATCCGCGTGCAGATCGGCGCGCTGCGCGCTGCGCTGGGGCAGGTCGAGGGGGGAGACGAGCGCCGATGAGCCGGCGGCCGGGCGACATCCGCATCCGCGACCTCGCCGCGCCGGTGTTGACGCCGCTGCAGAAGACCGTCGTCGAGGCTGCCGCAAAGCTGCCGGTCCGCTTCAGCGAGGAGGCCGTGCTGGAGGAGGCCGCGAAGAGAACCGGCCTGTCCGACTTCGGCCCCGACGACTTCCGCGAGCGACTCGGCGTCTGGCTGCGCAGCCTGGAGGAGGACACCGAGCTGGGCGCTGTGGGCCGGGTTGGGGCCTTTCGCGACTGCGTGCGCTACGCGGCCAACCGGCTGCGCCTGGAGGCCCTGCTCCGGCGCCATCCGGAGATCCTGGACCTCGAGATCGAGCGCCCGATCATCATCGCCGGTCTGCCCCGCTCGGGCACCACGCACCTGCTCAACCTGATCGCGTCGGACGCGCGGCTGCGCTCGCTGCCCTACTGGGAGAGCCTGGAGCCCTTCCCGGACCCCGACGAGGCGCCGGGGCCCGGCGGCGAGGACCCGCGCCGGGTGCGCTGCCGCGCGGGTCACGCACAGCAGGACGCGTTGATGCCACTCCTCAAGAACATGCACGACATGGCGGCGGATCACGTTCACGAGGAGATCGAGGTCCAGGCGCTCGACTTCGCGTCCTACGAGCTGGAGTGGATCGCCACCGTGCCGCGCTGGCGCGACTACTACCTCTCCCACGACCAGACGCCCCACTACGCGTATCTGAAGAAGGCGCTCAAGGCGCTGCAGTGGCTGCGCGGTCCGGACCGTTGGATCCTCAAGTCCCCCCAGCACATGGAGCAGCTCGGGCCGCTCCGGCGCACCTTCCCCGACGCGACCGTCGTGTTCACCCACCGCGACCCGGTGTCGGTGATCGCGTCGGCCGTCACCATGCTGGCCTACGGCGACCGGGTCCGGCGCGTGCGGGTGGACCCGCCGGCCGTTGCCGCCTACTGGATCGACCGGATCGAGCGCCTGCTGCGCGCCTGCGTGCGCGACCGTGAGCGCATCCCGGCGTCCCAGAGCTGCGACGTGTTGTTCCACGAGTTCATGGCCGACGACGTGGCTGCGGTCGCGCGCATCTACGCGCTCGGCGACCTCGAGCTGACGGCGGAGGCGCGCGGAGAGCTCGAGCGTTTCGTGGCCGAGAACCCGCGCGGCAAGCACGGTCGGATCGTCTACGACCTGAAGGGGGACTTCGGCGTCGACCCCGAGCAGGTCAGGCAGCGCTTCGCCTTCTACTTTGAGCGCTTCCCGGTGGAGGTCGAGGAATGAGGCAGGTGAACGTGCACGGTCCCGGCGACGTGCGCATCGACGAAATCGCGGAGCCGGTGCCCGGTCCGCGCGATGCGGTGATCCGCGTTGTCGCCTGCGGCATCTGCGGGACCGACTTGCGCTACGTGCGCCTGGGCGGTCTCGCGGGTCCGACCCCGCGCCCCATGCCGCTCGGCCACGAGCTCGCGGGCGTCGTGGAAGCGGTGGGTGCCGAGGTCGCAGACCTCGCGCTCGGCAGCCGCGTCGTCTTGAACCCGACCGCCGGGGGCAACATGGTGGGCAACGGCGGCAGCGAGGGGGGCTTCGCCCCGCGGCTGCTGGTGCGCGGCGCCGCCGCCGGCGGGCGCCTCTTCCCGATTCCGGCGGAGCTGTCGCTGCAGCTGGCGGCGCTCGCCGAGCCGCTCGGCGTCGGCATGAACGCCGTGAACCGCATGGAGGCCCGGGCGGGCGACAAGGTCGCCGTGTTCGGGGCCGGGCCGATCGGCCTGGCGGCCATCGCGACCCTGCGCGACCGGGGCGTCGAGGACGTGGTCGCGATCGACCTCTCGCCGCGCCGGCTGGAGATAGCCGGCGCGCTCGGCGCCCGGGCCACGGTGGACGCCTCGCGCGAGGACGCCTGGCAGCGGCTGCGCGCGCTGCACGGCGAGCAGCCGCTACTGGGCGCGCCGATGGCCGCCACCGACGCCTACCTGGAGGCCTCGGGCGCGGCGGCGGTGATCCCGCAGATCCTCCAGCACGCCAAGGGCGAGGCGCGGCTCACCGTCGTGGCCCTCCACGACCGGGAGCTGCCTGTCAACTTCCTGCTGGTGATGATGAAGCAGCTCACGATCCGGGGCGCGATGGAGTACCCGGAGGACTACACGGACTCGCTCGAGCTGCTCACGCGCTGCGACCTCTCGCCGATGATCAGCCACCGCTTTCCACTGGAGCGCTTCCACGACGCGTTCGAGGTCGCGCGCGACCCCCAGGCGGGGGGCAAGGTGATGATCGAGTTCGGCGCAGGGGAGCCGGGATGAGCGGGAAGCGGGTCGTCTTCGACTTCTCCGGCTGCCGGGTGCTGGTGACCGGCGGCTCGCGTGGCATCGGCGCCGGCATCGCGCGCGCCTTCCTGGACGCGGGCGCCGCCGTCGCGATCACCGGCACGCGGCCTTCTCCCGCCGAGTACGACCGCGACCTCTCGGCCTACGCCTACCATCCGCTGCGCATGACCGACGCCGCCGGCATCCAGAGGGTGGCCGAGTCGCTCGACGGCCTGGACGTGCTCGTCAACAACGCCGGCGCGAACCTGCCGGGCGGGAGGAGCGAGTGGGATCCCGAGGTCTTCGAAGAGTCGGTGGCGATCAACCTGTTCGGGGCCTTTCGGATGGCGGCCGCCTGCAAGAAGAAGCTCGAGGCGAGCGCGCTGGAAGGGGGAGCCAGCGTGGTCAACCTGGCGTCGATGTCCGCCTTCTTCGCCGTCCCGATCGTACCCGGCTACGGGGCGGCCAAGGCCGCCGTCGTGCAGCTGACCAAGAACCTCGCGGTGGCCTGGGTCGGGGACGGGATCCGCGTGAACGCCGTCGCGCCCGGCCTCGTCGAGTCCAACATGACCGCGCCGATGAAGGGCGTGGAGCGGCTCGAGAAGCCCCACATCGAGCGCACACCGATGGGTCGCTGGGGGACGCCCGACGAGATCGCCCCCGCCGTACTGTTCCTGGCCAGCCCGGCGGCCGGCTTCGTCACGGGCCAGACGCTCTGCGTCGACGGCGGCTACTCGATCGCCTAGACGGTCAGATCGTGAGCTTGGTGTCCAGGTCGCGCAGGGTGTAGAGCGCGAAGCAGGCCGCCAGCATGGGCCACGCGGCGAAGAACAGCAGGTTCTCGAACGGCGGCAGGTACTGGGAGTAGGACGAGAGGGTCGAGATGGCGTGGAACAGAAACACCGCTCCGTAGGTCAGGCGCTTCCGGTAGCCGAGCGCGAAGCCGACGAGCAGGACGAGCTCCGCGACCCCGATCACCAGGAAGGCCGTCCTGCCCAGGCCTCCGATGCGATAGAAGTGCTCGTAGACGCGTGCGGCGTGATCGGGGTTCCACAGCTTGTCCAGCGTCCACATCAGCATCACCAGGAACACGCTCAAGCGTAGCGACAGCAGCGCGGTCGCGATCCGCGATTGTGAGCTCATGGTCAGCCCTCCGTGTGTGAAGCCGCGGGTTCCAGCGTGAGTGGCAGGCAGGCGACGCCGAGCGAACGCTCCAGTCGCTCCGCCAGGGCCTCGCGCTCGTCGGCCCCCCTGGCCACGAGCTGCGCGCAGCCGTCTCCCTGGGATCCGGTGCCCTTGCCACCCCAGGCGAGCTCGCGAACCGCCTGGTGCGCGAGCACCTCGTGCAGGCGGGGGGCGGCCAGCTCCGGACAGGCGGGTGCGACCAGCCGGTCGAAGACCGCCTGCGCCTCGCTCATGCGTTCGCCGAGGCCGCGCGCGTCACCCGCGATCACGTCGTCGCGCGCCGCGCGGACGAGCTTCGCGTTGCGGGGCCCGAGCGCCTCCCTCACCCCCGCGGCGAGCGGGCCG
>JAZFWH010000276.1:0-5718 GCA_036482635.1 Myxococcota bacterium | reverse complement strand
CTGCGCTTCCACATGCCTGCGCTTCGCCGGGTCGGGCTGATCTACGCCATCGGCGCGGTGACCGCCACCTACTTCACCACCGACGTGGCGCAACGCTTCGGACTCGGCCACCCGGCCCTGCTGTGGATCCTCTGGCAGAACGCGCTCTCCTTCTGGCTTCTCCCCCGGACCATCGCGCACGACCTGCGCGTCTCCCACGTCTTCTCGCGGGCGGCGCAGCGCCATGCTGAGATCGAGCTCTTCGACCTGACGCCTCTCAAGCCCCTCGCGGGACGAGGTCTCCAGAGTGCGCTCCTCATCGTCCTCGCCATCTCGCTCTTCTCGCTGATCCTCGGCGCCGCCGGGGACATCTCCCCGCTGGTGCCCGTCCTCCAGACGGCCACGGTGCTGCTCGCCGCCTTCGCCCTGGTCCTCCCGAGCCTCGGGGTCCGGCGTCGCGTCCGCGCCGCCAAGCGCGAAGAGTTGGCGCGCCTCTCTGCGGAGCTCCGGGCCGTGCGGGCGCAGCGTGCGGCGACGCAAGGGCCGGAGTGGCGGGAGATCGACTCGCGCCTCGCGACGCTCGTGGCGCTGATGCAGCACGTCGAGGCGACGCGCGAATGGCCGTTCGATCTCGGCACGCTGGGGCGCTTCGTCCTCTACGCGGTGATCGGCGTGGGCTCCTGGCTCGGCGGCGCCACCGTCGAACGCCTGCTGGACCTCTTCCTCGCCTGAGGAGACGTGGTTGGACTCGCGCCCGACTAGGGCCCCTGGCGAGGCGTGGGAGCCTCGGGGTCGTCGACGTGCACCCGCAGGGTCTGCTCGGTGTAGAGGCCGCCGGCGCGGGTCGCGCGGAAGGTGAAGGTGTGGGTGCCGAGCTGGTCGGGGCCCGGCCGCCAGCGGAACAGCGCGCGGTCCGGCTGCCGCTGCTCGAGAAGCTCGGCTGCGCCCGGGTCGTCCGGCGCCTTCACGGAGAAGCGCACGGGAGGCCCGCTGTCGAGCCTCCGAAGCGGCACCACCAGCAGCTGCCCTGTCGAGGCGCTCCGGTCGCGCAGCGGCGCCAGGGCCGGCAGCTCGAACGAGGCGATGCGGTGGGTGCCCTCGCGATCGTCCCGCCAGACGACGCGGTGGCCGTCGATGCGCGGCTGCGACTGGTCGGCGGCGTCGCTCGTGACACGCTGCACGGGGCAAGCGCCGCTCTCGTCGTATTCGCAGGTGTAGATGTCGAGCTCGCCGTGGGCGCCCCGGCCGTGCCAGACCACTCGGTTTCCCGACACGTCCGGCGCGAAGCCGGAATCGAGGGCGACGGGCGCGCGGACCAGTTGGAGCGGGGGGCACTCCACCGTGGCCGGATCGAGGCGGCAGACGACCAGTGCCGACGTGAGGTCGACGAACGAAACGGTTTGGTAGGCGAGCAGCAATCCCGACAGGGCGCGGGGCTCGGCAAACAGGCCGCTGCTCGCCACGGGGACCGCCGGGCATGCCTCGCCCGTCGAGGCGAGCAGGCAGGTGAAGAGACCGAAGCCCGCGGCGGGACGACCGCTCCAGACGATCCGCCGGCCGGCGATGACCGGGAAGGCCGGCGAGGGGACGTCGGCCGCGATGCGCCGCGGCTCACAGCCGTCGGGGCCGAGCTCGCAGGTGCGCAGCTGGGATTCGCCGGCGATCACGTCCTGGAACACGACGCGCCGGCCCGACAGGTCCGGGCGTCCCCGACTGCCGGGGCCCGGCGCGATCGCGGCGGGATGGCACTTGGCCCGACGCCCGCGGCCAAGGCACCCGCTCACCGCGACTCCCGGCTCGGTGAAGTCCGGCAAGCGCTCCCGCCACACCGCGCCCGAACCCGACAGCACGACGTCGGTCCGGGTCCCGGGCGCCTCGACCAGCCGCGTCTCCCCCTCGACACCGAAGCGGCCCAGGAAGAGATCGCGCTCACGCTGGCCGCCGCCGTCGGGAGTGCCCGCCGACTCCCAGGCCACCCGCACACCGTGCAGGTCTGCCCGGTGCGCGTCGGCGCCCGGGGACGACACGAACACCGGCCGGCTGCGATCGATGCTGAAGGGTGTGAACTCGTGCAGCGACAGGTCGCCCGCGACGACCAGGGTGAGGCGCAGCACGTAGGGGCCGTCGCGCAGCTCGTCCAGGCGCAGGCGCGCCAACTCGCGGGCCTCGAACGGCGGAGCGCGGGGCGTGGGAAGCGGGTTCCAGTGCTCGGGGACGTCGCCCTCCCCGATCTCGAGACGGTAGGTCTCGAGGTCGGCACCCGTGATGCTGCCGACGATGCGAATTTCGAGAGCGTCCGTGTCCACCGTGTCCCCCGGAAGCGGCGAGAGGATCACGCCCCGCACGTCCGGCGGCGGCAAGCCCTCGAGCGCGCGCTGGGGTAGCACCAGACCGCTGCCGAAGCGCGCGTCGTGTCCGGGGTCGCCGAGGTCGCGGGCGCTCAAGCGGATGGCCAGGCGCAGGGCCTCCGGGCTCAGCGAGGGATCGGCCGACAGCAGCAGGGCGAGCGCGCCGCTCACGTGGGGAGTGGCCATGGAGGTGCCGCTGAGGCGCATGTAGGCATCGCCGACGAAGCGCGCGGGGCTGTAGAACGCGTCGGCGGCCGCGGCCTTGAGCGAGAGCACGTCCTCGCCGGGCGCCACCACGTCCACCAGCAGGCCGAAGCTCGACGAAGCCGCGAGCTCGCCGCTGGGCCGCGTCGACCCCACCACGATCGCCGCGCGGAGTCGCTCGGGGCTCTTCAGCATCACGTCGCTCGCGGCGTTGCCCGCCGACGTCACGAAGGCGACGCCGAGCTGGGCGACGAAGCCGAGCACCTCTTCCGCGATCGGATTGCTGCGGCAGACGCGCCCGCAGGAGAAGCTCGCGTTGATGATGTCGGCGCCGTTCTCGGCGGCGTACAACACCCCCCTCCAGACGCGGTCGGACTCGCCCGGACCGAAGGGTGGGAACACGCGGACGGGCATCACGGTCGCGAAGGGCGCCACGCCGGCGCTGCCCAGGCCGTTGTCGCCCCGGGCCGCCACGATGCCGGCGACGTGGGTGCCGTGCCCGTTCTCGTCGAGCGGATCGGGGTCCAGCGCGTGGAAGTCGTAGCCCCGCACGTCGTCGACGAAGCCGTTCCCGTCGTCGTCGAGTCCGTTGAAGTCCCCGGCCTCGGCAACGCCGTCGCCGTCCAGGTCTTCGCCGGGGTGCGCCCACAGATTCGGAGCGATGTCCGGGTGCTCGTAGTCGACGCCCGTGTCGACGACGGCTACCACGACGCCCTCACCCAGCGCGAAATCCCAGGCGCCGGGCGCGTCGATGGCGTGGACGCCCCACAGATCGGCGTAGGGCTGGCCCCACGACCCCGCGCTGTGCAGGAAGGGATCGTCGAGCAGGCGGTCGGGAACGAGCCAGTAGTTGGGCTGCGCGTACTCGACGTGGGGGTCGGCGCCCAGCCGCGCCGCCGCCGTGCGGGCGTCGACCTCACCGGAGAGCTCGAGGCGATAGACGTGGGCGAGGTCCGGCGGCGCGCTCCCGCGCAGGCGCAACGGGCGCGCCGCCCGCAGCCGCTGGCGCAACGCCCGTCGCTGTGACTCGAAGGGGGTTCCGTCCGGGCGCCGGAAGACCGCGCGAATCGCGCGCACGCCGAGCGAGCGATGCAACCGATCCAGCGAGGCGGAGCCGTCGGCGGTGGCGGATGCGAGGGGTGCGCCGCGCCGCCAGAGCGTCTCGGCGCAGGCCTCCACGGCCTGCGCTCCCTCCGCGCGCAGCTTGACCACGACGCTCCGCGCCGCGGGCAGCGCGTCGGCGCGCGCGGCGTCGGGACACGCCGAGAGCACCACCAGCACGAGCGAAGCGCACGACCCGAGGCGCATGGGCCCAATCTACCCGACGAGGCTCGGCTAGCGCAGCTTCCAGACCGCGACGTCGTCGTCGAGCGGGCCCGCGGGGCCGTAGCGAGCGGTCAGTTGCTGCTCCACCCGGGCGATCTCGGCGCGGGAGACGCCCGGACCGCGCTGCCGCCGCGATTCCAGGCTGCGCTCCAGCTCGGCCTCGACGTCGCGATGCAGGATCAGGTAGTCGGCGCCGCTCTGCTCGATGGCCACCGGATCCAGGATCGCGACGTACGGGCCGTCGAGCAGCTGCCCCAGGGAGATCGTCCCCAGCAGCGTCTCCTTCCGGTGTTGCCGGTAGTAGTTCCGGTAGAGCATCAGGTTGCGCTGAAGGATCGGCGGCGACTCGATGATCCGGACCGGCCCCCGGATCGCTGCGAGGTGCGCGTAGATGGCCGGCGTCGCACCGAACGGCGAGTTCATCCGCTCCGGCGCACCCGCAAAGCTGTGGTAGCGGTTCCGGTACGGCCCATCGTCCACGTGGTCGCGCCCCAGCGGACCCCACCAGCCGGCGGGGGCGACCAGCGCGGCGCCCAGGCCGACCGCCACGGCATCGGCGCGGACTCGGTGCTCGAGCGCCCGGCCGACGGCCTCGACCACCAGCCAACCGAGCAGCATGAGCAGGAACGGCAGCGCGCCGAGCAGGTAGCGCGCGTAGGCGTACGCGCTCTCGTTGGGGCGCAGCCAGGCGAACAGCAGGATGGGCCCGAGGCCCAGCGCGAGGAGCAGCAGCGCGGGATCCCGCCGCACGCGCAGCATCCAGACCCAGGCCACGCACAGCCCCGCCAGCCAAAGCGCGCCGGCGAGCCGGCCTCCGGCGAAAAGGTCGGCGACGCCGAGGACCAGGCCGGCGGGCGGATCGGCGGCGAGGGCGGACCTGCTCCGCAGAAAGGCCAGAAAGGGATCCCAGGCGGGAAGGTGCAGCGCAAGGCAGAGAAGCCCCGCCATGGCGAAGCTGCCCCCCAGCCACAGCCAGTCCGCCCGCGGTCTCTTCTGGAGCAGGAAGATCGCGCCGGCCCCGGCGCCGGCGGACGCCACGAGCGCCAGCGCCGTGAGATGCGTGAACGGGAGCAGGGCCGCGCTGCCCGCGACCAGCGCGTACCCGCCACGCGAGCTCTCCCCCGGCTCGGTGACGCGCCGGAGGGCGTACGCGAAGACGAGCGCGCCGAAGACGACCAGCGAGTAGGCGCGAGCGAAGTGGGAGTAGAAGACGTGTCGCGGATTGGCGCTCAGGGCCAGCATGGCGATGGCCGCTGCCGGGGCCCCGACGAAGCGTCGCGCGACGGGGTACATCGCGGCGAGGCCGAGCAGCCCGCCCAGCAGTGCCGGCAGGCGACCGGCCCCCACAGTCCAACCGACAGCGTCCAATGCGGCTCGCTGAAGAAGCGGCAGGGCCAGGCTTCCGGTCTTCGGCTCGTAGCTGCCGGCGATGACCGCGTAGCCCTGGCTCGCCAGACCCAGGGTGTGGAACTCGTCGCCCTGCAGGAAGCTCGACGAGAGCCCGGGCGCCCGCATCAGGCAGCCCAGGGCGAACGCGAGAGCCGCCAGGGCGACCGGCAATCGCGCGTCCGCCGTCAGGCGCGGGATTCTCAGGGCGATCCGAAGTCTTGCGGGGCGGGACCGGCGAGGGCCGCGCGGGGAAGCAACTCGCGCAGCTGGGACAGCGACGGGACACCCGGCAGCGCGCTCAGCACGCGACCCTCCGCATCGGTGACGATCGACACCGGCAGCAGATCGGGTTCGAGCTCGGCGGCGACGATGCCCTGCACCTCCGCCACTTCGGCGGGCGTGAGATCGCTGAGCATCTCGTAGGCCGGCTTGTGCTTGGCCACGTAGCGCTCGAGCTTCTCCGGCGTGTCCT
>JAZFWH010000275.1:0-6110 GCA_036482635.1 Myxococcota bacterium | reverse complement strand
AGCGAGCGGTCCGCTACGGCGAGATCGCGGCGAACAACAACACCAGCCCCTCCGCAGTCGCCGCCCTGGCCGGCAAGAAGCTCACCGATCGCACTCCCCCAGGCCAGTGGGTCCGCGGCGCCGACGGGAAGTGGACCAAGAAATAGGTCCCGCGCGGCGCGCTCAGTAGCGGTCGGGCCGGATCTCCGCGTCGTTGCCGCCGTCGATGTAGTAGATGCTGCCGTGGATCCAGGCGGCGTCGGGGCCGCACAGGAAGGTCACGAGCCGGGCGACGTCGTCGGGCACGCCCTTGCGGCCGACCGGAATGTCGATGTTCTCGATCGCCGCGCGCGTGGCGGGATCGGCCGCCGTGGCCCGCAGCAGCGGAGTGTCGACGGGCCCCGGTGCCACGCCGTTCAGGCGCACGCGGGCGTCGCCCCAGGGCCGCACGCGCCGGCGCACGGCCCGGCCCAGCGCGTGTTTCGAGCCCATGTAGGCGACGATCGGACTGTCCATCTCGTCGATCAACCGGCGCGCCTCGGCTTCGTCGTGGTCCAGCAGCGCCTTCACGTACGGACTGTCGTCCAGCGGCGCCATCTGGGCGGAGTTCGACACGATCGCCACGGCGGCCGGCTCCAGGCCCGCGCGCAGGGCCTCGAAGAGTCCGTCGAGCACATCGACCGCGCCGAAGTAGTTGACCGCGGCGATCAGGGACGGCGGCCTGACGTGGGAGCCCAGGCCCGCGCAGGTGACCAGCCGGTCGATCCTCCCGTCGCAGCGCTCGAGAACCGCCGCGACGGCCGCCGCGCGGCCCTCCGGTGTGGCGAGATCCGCGACGACCTCCGCGTTGTTCAGATCCACGCCGACGACCCGATCGCCCTGGTCTTCGAAGCGCGTGCGGATCGCGGCGCCGATCCCGGACGCCGACCCCGTGATGACGATCGTGCCCATCGCTCCCCTGCGCAGTGTTCCAGGCGCCGGTACCTTAACCTACCGAGGAGGAGGTCGCGTGCAGCGAAACCGGCTCGGCGCCGCAGCGGCGTGGGCGATCTGTTGGCTACTCGCCGGAGTCGCCTGCGGCGGAGCGAGCGAAGTCCACTCGGTGCGCGGCCAGGTCGTGCGCCCCGCCGACCAGGGCCAGAGCCTGACCGTGGACCACGAGGCCGTCCCCGGCCTGATGGAGGCGATGCGCATGACGCTCCCCCTCCAGGACCCGCCGCAGGCGCTGGGGCTCTCGAAGGGAGACAAGATCCGCTTCGAGCTCTACCGGTACCGCGGCCGCAGCAGCATCGGGAAGATCGAGCGCCTGCCCGCCGACGCGGAGCTGGCTCTGGCCGCGCCACGCGATCCATGACCTCCGCGGGGCCTGGCGAGCTCACCTCCGCGTCCGAACGACCCACCGCGACCCGCCGCACCTACGCCGGGCTCTTTCTGGTCACGCTGGCGACGCTCGCCTACCAGATCTCGCTCACCCGCATCTTCAGCGTGACCCTCTGGTACCACTACGCGTTTCTCGCGGTGTCGCTCGCCATGCTCGGCATGACGATCGGTGCGATTGCCGTATACCTCCTCCCCGACCGCTTCCAGCCTGGTCGCGTGCACCGCCACCTGGCATCCAGCTCGTTCGTCTTCGCGCTCGCGATCGTCGCGAGCCTGCTCGTCCACCTCGCGGTCCCAGTGAGGACAGACCCATCGTTCCTCTCGATTCTGACGATCCTCTTCACCTGTACCGTCATCGCGGTCCCCTTCACGGCCAGCGGAGTCTGCGTGGCCCTGGCGCTCACCCGCTTCCCCCGGCAGGTGAGCGGGCTCTACGCCGCCGACCTGGCCGGCGCCGGCATCGGCTGCCTGCTTCTCGTGCTCCTGCTGTCGGTGACCGACGGCCCCACGTCCGTCTTCGTGATCGCGCTGGTCGCGAACCTGGCCACGCTCTGCTTCGCGGCCGAGAGGAGCTCCAGGGCCCTATTCCGGCTGGCCTGCGCCTCGGCGCTGCTGCTCGGCGCGTTTTCGGTCGGCCACACCTTCCTCGCGCGGGCGCAGTCGCCCTTGGTACGCATCACCTGGATGCGCGATGCGCAGGGCCTGCCCCGCGCAGAACCCCCTCCTCGTTATGAGCGCTGGAACTCGCACTCCCGCATCCGGGTAGCCGGGTTTCCGAACCGCACCTACAAACCCTTCGGCTGGAGCTTCAGTCCCACGCTGCCCGCCCACTACCGGGTGCGGCAGCTGTTTCTCTCGATCGACTCAGGCGCCCTGACCGTGCTGACCGGCTTCGACGGGTCGCTGGACGAGCTCGACTACCTCAAGTTCGACATCACGAACCTCGCCCACCACCTCCGACGCGACGCCGACGTGCTCGTGATCGGCGCCGGGGGCGGCCGCGACGTCCTCTCCGCCCTGACGTTCGGGCAGTCATCGGTGGTCGCCGTCGAGGTGAACGCCAACATTCTCGACGTCACCAACCGCGTGTACGGAGACTTCACCGGCCATCTCGATCGCTTTCCCGGCGTCACGTTTGTGAACGACGAGGCTCGCAGCTACACGGCGCGCTCGCCCGACCGCTTCGACATCATCCAGATCTCGCTCATCGACAGCTGGGCGGCGACGGCCGCGGGCGCCTTCGTGTTGACCGAGCACTCGCTGTACACGGTAGAGGCCTGGAAGATCTTCCTCGAACACCTGAAGCCCAACGGCATCCTGACGGTGACCCGTTACTACTTCCCCGAGCATCCGGGGACCGCCTACCGGCTCGTCTCGCTGGCGGTCGCCGCGCTGCAGGAGCTGGGCGTGGAGAGGCCGCGCCATCACATCGCGATGGCGCGCCTCGTGCCCCGGACGGCCGACCAGGTCACGATGTCCACCATCCTGGTCAGCCCGCAGCCCTTCTCGGGCGCGGATCTCGAGGCGCTCGAGGTGGTCACCGAGCGGCTCGAGTTTCGCACCACCCTCAGTCCGCGACAGGCGGAGGACGAGACCTTCTCGCGCATCGCCGCGGGCGGTGACCTGTCTTCGCTCTACGCGGAGCTTCCCTTCGATGTCTCACCGACCACGGACGACAGTCCCTTCTTCTTCCACATGCTCCGCTTCCGCGACATCCTGCGCACCGAATTGAGCGATGGACAGGGCATCGTGAGCTTCAACCTCCGAGCGGTTTTCATCCTCGGCTGGCTTCTGCTGGCTCTCGCCGCTCTGACACTGCTGTTCGTGATCGTTCCGCTGGTCATCCGCAGCCCGTTGGGAGGCGTAGGGGACCTGGCTCCCTGGTTCCTCGTATTCGCGGGGATCGGAACCGGGTTCATGATGATCGAGATCTCGCAGATGGAACGGCTGATCGTCTTCCTCGGTCATCCGGTCTACGCGCTCTCGGTGGTGCTGTTCACGTTGCTGTTGTCGAGCGGCCTCGGGAGCCTGTCGACCCAGCGCGTGATGGGCTCGAGCCCGGCGAAGGGGGCCGGTGTCCGGCTCGGGCTCCTGCTGGCGCTGCTCTTCGCCTTCGGACTGCTCACGCCGTGGGTCACGCAGCTCCTGCAGGGCTCCACGACGCCGGTTCGGATCCTGGTGTCCGTGGGCGTGCTCTTCCCGATCGGATTCATGATGGGGATGCCCTTTCCGATCGGAATGAAGGCGGCCTCCGCGTCGCCCGCCGCGCGCGACCTGACACCGTGGCTCTGGGGCATCAACGGCGCGACGAGCGTCCTCGCCTCGGTCCTGGCGATCGTCATCGCCATGGCCTGGGGGATCTCGGCCTCGTTCTGGACGGGCTTCGCCTGTTACGTCGTCGCCGCGCTCGCGATGATCTGGGCGCTGCGGGGCGGCACGAGGCGCTAGCGGTCCCCGCGCCCCAGTCCGCCGCTCACTCGGACGCGGCGTCCAGCGCGATCCGCACGACGGCGATCTGCTCGCCGAGGCGCTTCACCTGATCGTCGTCGAGCCCCTTGTGCCGGTCGTAGTCGATGCCGAAGACGCGGCCCAGCCAGGGCATGCGGCGCAGCGTGCGCGAGGCCGCGCTGCGAAACTCGTCGCTGCCGGGCGCGACCAGCTCGGCCCGCCCGCTGCGTGCGCGGCCGCGCAGGTGCAGCTCGATCGAACCGGGCTGGCGGAAGTTGCGCCACCAGCTCTTCTTTGGGGCCTCCGAGACCATGATCGTCAGGACTTCCCCGTCGCGCTGGTAGCCGACGGGAATCGAGTAGCGCCGCCCCGTCCTGCGGCCCGTCACCGTGAGCAGCACCAGTCCCGGACTCAGCAGCCAGTGGAGCGGCGAGCGCAGGATCGCGGCGAGCAGGGGGTTGAGCTTCGAGAAGAAATCGTCGACCGACACGCGCTCTTCCTTCCAGGCCGGCGGCTAGCGGCCGCCGTTCTCGTCGCGCGAGCGGCCCTCGCCCACGCCCGTGAGCTCGGGAGCCTGTAGCGACCGCGTGCTGCGCTCCACTCCGTCCACCACCTCGATCTCCTCCGAGGCCGCGGCCCCGAGATCCCGGAAGCGGCGCGCCGAGACGAGCACCCGGCTCTCCAGCGAGCCGACGGCGTCGTTGTAGGCGTCCACCGCGCGGTCGAGTCCGCGGCCCATCTTCTGGAAGTGCTCCGCCATGCGGGCGAGCCTCTCGTGGAGCATTCGCCCCAGGGCGCTGATCTCCTGCGCGCTCTCCGCGATCTTCTCCTGTCGCCAGCCGTACGCGACCGCCCTCAACAACGCGATCAGCGTGGTCGGGCTCGCGGCGATCACCCGCTGATCCACCCCGTACTCGATCAGACCCGGGTCGAGCTGCAGCGCGGCGCTGAAGAAGGCCTCCCCGGGCAGGAACATCACCACGAACTCGGGGGTGGGTTCGAACTGTTCCCAGTAGGCCTTGGCGCCGAGCTTGGCCATGTGGTCGCGGACCTGGCGAGCGTGGTCTCTCAGCTTGAGCTCGCGCTCGGCGTCGTCCTTCGCCTCGATGCCGTCGAGGTAGGCGTCGAGCGGCACCTTCGAATCGACCACGATGTTCTTCCCGCCCGGCAGACGCACCACGACGTCGGGCCGCAGGCGACCCGCATCGGTCTCGACGGTCTGCTGCTCCCTGAAGTCGCAGTGCTCGAGCATGCCCGCCATCTCGACGACGCGCTTGAGCTGGATCTCTCCCCAGCGACCGCGTACGGCCGGCGCGCGCAGGGCCTTCACCAGGTTGGCCGTCTCGGCGTGGAGCTTCTCGTGGGCGCTGCTCACCGCCTTGAGCTGGGCGGTGAGCTCGCTGTAGTGGCCGTGGCGCTCCTTCTCGATCTCCTTGAGCTTGCCGTCGACCTTCGCCAGCGACTCTTCGATGGGCTTCACCAGCGCGTCGATCGCGGTCTGCCGCGCCGCCAAGTCGCCGCTGGCCCCCTTGTGGAACTCGCCGAGCGAGGCGCGGGCCAGCTCGAGGAAGGACTGGTTGTTCTGGCGCAGCGCCTCCGCCGAGAGCGCCTGAAAGGCCTCGCGCAGCTGGACCTCCGCGCGGGTGACCAGCTCCTGCTTCTCCGCCGAGGAGCGCCGCTCCTGCCGCAGCAGGATGCGCGCGACCATCGCGGCGATCGCCGCGCCGACGGCGACGCCCAGCAGCAGCAGAAACGCGCCCGTGGCGTCCACGATCCTCCCACCTCCCCGGCGCCCGACCGCCATTCTCCGGCCGAACCGGTGGGGATTGCAAGTCCACTGTGACAGATGCAGTTTGCGCTTCCAACACCTCGAAAGACCACAGGTACCCCGAAGTGCCTTCAAGGCACATCCGGGGCACACCGATTACCTGAGGGCGGAGGTGATGATGGCGAAGCAGATGCGTTCGAGAGTGTTCAAGCGGGGGCACAGCTGGGTAGCGGATGTACGTCTCCCCGGCGGGAGGAGAGTCCGCCGCGCGGCAGGTTCGAGGCTCGATGCCGAGCAGCTGGCCGACCAGCTCCAGGCCGGGTCGGTCCCGACGACGCAGAGCCCCACAGTCAAGGCGCTCTGTGAGGCGATGCTGACCCGCCAGCACATCAGGTCGAAGCCCGCCAGCGTCGCCACTGCGGGGTACTCCCTCAAACCTGTGCTGGAGTACCTGGGCAAAGTGGACGCGGCGCAGCTCACCGCGGCCAACGTTGAAAGGTTCATTGCCTGGCGCCTGGAGACTGTGTCCAGGGAG
>JAZFWH010000274.1:0-3469 GCA_036482635.1 Myxococcota bacterium | reverse complement strand
GCTGGCGTAGGGCGCACGCGCGAGCAGCAGCGGAGCCGCCTTGTCGCTGACGTCCACGATGGTGAGGGTGTCCTCGTTGGAGTTGAAGCAGATCTCGCGCCCGCGGTGCTCGAGGTCCGGCCCGGCGTAGACGACGCACTGTGTGTCGTGGGTGTAGCCATCGCCGGCGTAACAGCCCGCGAAGAGCGGATTCAACGGCTCGCGGACGTCGACCATATGCAGGCCGCCCGCGCAGGTGCGGGTGCCCACCGCATAGGCGAAGCCCGTGCCTTCGTCAATCCCGACGTTGTGGGCGCTGCCGAAGCCCGTGTAGCGCGCGGACGCCGTGAAGACCCGGGGAGGGTCCGTCACCTGCTCCAGCTGGCCCAGATCGAAGATCTGCAGGCCGTGACCGGCCGCCTCGCTGACGACGAAGGCGAAGCCGCCGTACACCTTGACGTCGCGCCAGGTGGAGGCGCCCGTCGCGGGGGGCAGGTGGCCCAGGTAGACGGGCCGCACCGGGTCGCTGACGTCCACGAAGGCCAATCCGCGGCGCAGGCCGAGCAACGCGAATTCGTGCCCGTGCTCGGGATCGGTCCAGCCCCAGAGGTCGTTGCCCGGCCCCAGGCCGAAGTGGGCGAGCGGAAGCCACGCGGAGAGGTCGACGTGCCGGCAGGGGAAGCCCGCCGCGAAGCCGTCGTGACAGTGCGCGTCGCTGACGAAGTCGGGCTCGCCCTCCGGGATCTCGACCGGGTCGGTCCCGTGTCCGTGCGCGGCGAGGCCACCGAGCGCCAGCAGTGCTGCGGCCGCTGCGGTCGCCCCCCGAATCCAGGACCCGCGCCGATTGCGGCTCACGCGTGCCCTCCCGTCCGGCCGATCCTACTGCCGCGGCGGGGCCCCGCGCTTCCCGCCCCGCCCCGGCGCGGTGCCCCGCGGGGAGAAATCCTTGCGCCGGGTCCCCCCTCCCCGACCGTACCCAGCGGTCAAGGCCCCGATCGGTCTTCCCGATGGACCGAACGGGGCGCCACCTGTCCGGCGCCCGAGGCCCCGCGTGCGCCCGGCGTGGGCGTGGAGAGAAGGAACTGGCATGTCCCGGCCCGCGATCGCGCACAAGCGCCCCGTTGTGCTCGTCGCCGACGACGACCGGCTGACGCGCACGATCACGCGCGACGCCCTGGCCGGCGACGACTGCGAGATCGTCGAGGCGGATTGCGGCGCGAACGCCCTCGAGGCCTACGAGCGCACGCGGCCGAGCGTGGTGATCCTCGACCTCAACATGCCCGACCCGGACGGCTTCGCCGTCTGCGCCCAGATCCGCGACCGCTACGCCGCGGACCTCACGCCGATCCTCGTGCTGAGCGCGGCCGACAGCTCCGAGGCCTTCGATCGCGCCTACGGGGCCGGGGCGACCGATTTCATGCGCAAGCCCATCAACGAGCGTCTGCTGCGCCATCGCGTCCACCACCTGCTCAGTGTGAGCCGAACGGTCGCGGACCTGCGCCGCAGCCAGCGCTCGCTGGGCGCCGCCCAGCGAATCGCGCGGCTCGGAAGCTGGGAGTGGAACTCCGACACCGACGAGATGCACTGGTCCGACGAGACCTACCGCATCTACGGGGTGGAGCCGGGCGCTGCCAAGCCCAGCTTCGAGGCGTTCTGGGAGGGCGCGCACCCCGACGAGCGAGCCGCCGTCCGCGAGGAGGTGGAGGAGGCCCTGCGCGTCGCCAAGCGCTTCAACGTGGAGTACCGGGTCCAGCTGGCCGACGGCTCGGTCCGGAACGTCCACCAGCGCGGCGAGGTCGTGCCCGACGATGGCCGCACCGGCAGCTGGATCTCGGGAACGATCCAGGACGTGACCGAGCAGATCCGCGCCCAGGAGAAGATCCGCTTCCTGGCGAGCTACGACCACCTCACCGGTCTGGCCAACCGCCACCTGTTCCACGAGCTGCTGTCGCGGGCCACCGCGGCCGCCAGCTCGCGGGGACATCAGGTCGGCCTGCTCTACATTGACCTGGACCACTTCAAGCGCATCAACGACACACTCGGCCACGCCGCGGGCGACCAGCTGCTGCAGACGGTCGCCGAGCGCCTGCGCGACAACGTGCGCGGCGGCGATGTGGTGAGCCGCGTCCAGGACGACGCCGCCGACCCGGCGGTCTCGCGATTGGGCGGCGACGAGTTCACGGTGATCCTGTCGGAGATCAGCGAGCCCGAGGACGCCGGCGACGTGGCGCGGCGCATCCTGCGGGTGCTGCCCGAGATGATCTCGCTCGATGGCCACGAGGTGTCGGTGAGTGCCAGTATCGGAATCGTCCTCTACCCCATGGATGGAGACGACGTCGAGACACTGGTGCGTCACGCCGACGCGGCCATGTACCACGCGAAGGAGCACGGGCGGAACCAGTACGAGTTCTTCTCGGAGTCGATGAACGCCGCCTCGCTGCGCAAGCTCACCCTCGAGACGCAGCTCCGCGAAGCCCTCGAGCGCGATCAGTTCACAGTGCTCTATCAGCCGCGGCTCGACGTGGCCTCGGACAAGATGATAGGCGTCGAGGCGCTGCTGCGCTGGGACCACCCGGAGCTCGGCAGCGTCGCCCCCAAGGAGTTCATCCCGCTGTGCGAGGAGACGGGCCTGATCGTTTCGATCGGCGAGTGGGTGCTGCGCACCGCCTGCGCGCAGAACAAGGCGTGGCAGCGGGCGGGCTACGACCCGATCCAGGTGTCGGTAAACGTCTCGACCCGGCAGTTCGCCCACCACGACCTGAAAGCCACCGTGACCGAGGCCCTGCGCGAGAGCGGGTTGAGTCCCGATTGCCTCGAGCTCGAGCTGACCGAGAGTCTGATGCTGCAGGAGGACGACGGGACCGCCGCCACGCTCCACGAGCTGAGGGGAATGGGGGTCAAGATTGCGCTCGACGACTTTGGCACCGGCTACTCGTCGATGAGCTACGTGATCCGCTTCCCGCTCGACGCGCTCAAGATCGACCGTTGCATCGTGCAAAACGTGGGCTCGGACCCCGCGGCCGCCGGCGTGTTCACCGCGCTGGTCTCCATGGCCCACAGCCTCAGCCTGCGGGTGGTGGCCGAGGGCGTCGACGCCGAGGACCAAGTGCAGTTCCTGCGCGAGAACGGCTGCGATGAGATGCAGGGCTTCCTGATGAGCGCAGCCGTCTCGCCCGAGGAGCTGATTCCCTTCCTCGAGGGCGTAAAGAGATCCGAGACGGATTGACCCGCGCGACCGCGGAGAAGTGACCGGTAGCGGTGGCTGGACTCGAACCAGCGACCTACGGCTTATGAAGCCGCCGCTCTAACCGACTGAGCTACACCGCCCCAGGAGTGCCGCCGACGGCGCGGAGCCGTCGCGCAGGCGCAGTCTAGCGCAGGGAAGATCCGCTGGCGGCGGGGCCCGCGGCTCCCGGACTGCTCTCGGCGTCGCCCTCCCCCGGCTCGGACGCGTCGGGTGCCGGCTCGGCGGCTTCGACGTAGACCGCGC
>JAZFWH010000273.1:0-3805 GCA_036482635.1 Myxococcota bacterium | reverse complement strand
GCTCGCCGCGCGTCGCCCTCGTGCTGGCCGGTGGAGCGGTCTCCGGCGGCGGCTTCAAGGTGGGCGGCCTCAAGGCCCTGAACGACTTCTTCGTCGGGCGCAAGATCACGGACTGCGACATCTACGTCGGGCTGTCGGCCGGGGCGATCCTCGGAACCTCGCTGGCGGCCGGAATCACGCCGGACGAGATGCTCGAGGTGCTCGACGGCAGCAGCACCCGCCTGGATCAGCTCCGCCCGGTGGACTTCTACAACCCCAACCTGAAGGAGTTCGTGACCCGGCCGCTCAAGCTCGCCTACGACCTCTGCACCTACCTGCCCAGCGTCGGACTCGACTTCGCCCGAGGCCTGCCCGGTCTGCCCGGCGCGGTGGGCCCCGCCGTGCGGAATTTCAGCTCCGTCCCCTCGTACGCGAACTTCGAGGCGCTGGTGATGCGCCTGTTCGAGCACGTCTCCCCCAAGCGCGAGCTCCCCGCGCTGACGAATCACTTCCCGAGTGGCTTCTTCGACAACTCGAACCTCGAGCGCTGGCTGCGCCGAGCCCTGGAGCGCGTCGAAATGCCGAACGATTTCAGGGCGTTCGAGAGAGCGTGCGGCCACCGGCTGTACATCACCGCCTGCGATCTCGACACGGCGGAGCGCACGATCTTCGGCGCCGACGAGAACTCCGAGCTCACCATCTCGCAGGCGGTCCAGGCGTCCTCCGCCCTGCCCATCTTCTACAAGCCGGCCCGCATCAACGGCGTCGACTACGTCGACGGCGGCGTGCGCCACACCGCCAACATCGACATCGCGATCGAGAAGGGCGCGGACCTGATCATCTGTTACAACCCCTTCCGCCCGTTCTTGAACCGCATCGACTCCCCCGACGGCAAGACCTCCTACTTCGCGGACGGCCGCTACCTGGCCGACCGCGGCCTCAAAGTGGTCATCAACCAGGTCTTCCGGACGCTCCTGCACTCGCGCCTCAAGCTCGGCATCCAGCGCTACCTGGCCGACGATCGCTTCCAGGGCGACATCGTCCTGCTCGAGCCCCGGGAGCGCGACGCCGACTTCTTCGCGCTGAACCCGATCGCCTTCTGGAAGCGGTCCGAGTCCGCTCGCCACGGCTTCGAGTCGGTGCGCATGACCATCGAGCAGAACTTCGAGCAGCTGCGGACGGTCTTCGCCCGCTACGGCCTCGAGATGGACCGCGACGAGGCCCGCCGACTGGCAGATCGGGCCCGCGCCGCCCAGGGCTGGAAGGGTGAGGAGGCCGCCGAGGGGGCCGTGGAGGATCGCCGGCTGCGCCTGGTCGGCTCCTAGCCCCCCGAGACCGTAGTCCCCGGGGGATGGCGGATTCCCCGAGGTTCGATAAACTCGGTTGTTCGGCCGCGCCTGGCCCCTCCGGGGCCTTTTTTTGGGCCCATGGCCCGAGCGGCGCCGCCGGACGAGTCGCAAACCGTCGGATGTGTACGCTAATCGCTCTCCACCGCTGCTTCTCGGGGGTCCCGCTCGTCGTGGCGGCGAACCGGGACGAGTTCCTCGAGCGCCCGGCCGAGAGGCCGGCGCTGCGCGACACCCCATACGGGGCGATTGTCGCGCCGCTCGACCGCCGGGCCGGCGGCACGTGGCTGGGAGTGAACGGCGCGGGGGTCTTCGCGGCCATCACGAACCGCCGCTGCCCGAGCCCCGATCCCCGGCGCAGGTCGCGGGGCCTGCTCGTGGTCGACGCGCTGGGCGCACCGAGTGCGGAGGAGGCGGTGCGCAGGCTGGAGGGCAACGTGGCGGGTGCGTACAACCCGTTCAACCTGTTCGTCGCCGATCGGCGGGCGGCCTTCGCGCTCAGCTGCGCTGAAACGGTGCGCGTGATGGAGCTTCGGCCGGGAATCCACGTGATCGGCAACCTCGACCTCGAGGGCCCGACCCCGCCGAGCCTCGAGCGCCTGCGCGACCAGGCGGGAGAGGTTGCGGACGGTCCCGCCGAGCGCGCGCTCGCGGAGCTCGCCCAGATCTGTCGCGGCCACGACGGGGCGCCGCTCGACGCCATCTGCGTTCACGCCGGAGACTACGGGACGCGCAGCTCCACGCTGGTGCAGCTGGCCGATTCGCAGATCGGAAGCGCCCTCCGTCACGCCGAAGGTGCCCCGTGCCGCACGGAGTACCGTGATTTCACCCCCCTCCTTCGCGATCTGGGTCGTGTGTCCGGGAGCGTCGAAGGAAGTTCACTGGCGAGGAAAGCGAGTTGAGAAGAATCGGTAGCAACATCAGAAAGCAGAACTCCGAGGCGAGGGCGAACCGGGTCACCCGGAACATCATTCGCTATCACGACGACGAGCCGCCGCGCAACGACTACCCGCGGCGGATCATCTCGCCGTCGAAGCCCTCGAACTGCTGCAGAGACGAAAACCGCGAGATGGTGGGGTCGACGCGCGAGGTCGAGGGCTTCAAGTTCTCTTACAAGCTCTGCCGGGTGTGCGGGCACGCGGTGAAGTTCTATTTCCCGGCGGCCAATCCTACGAGCGACGCGGTAAAGGAATACCGCCAGTGGAAGCGCTACATGGCCCAGTGACGCGGGCGGCGTTCCGCGTTCGAAGAGGCGGCCCACAGGCCGCCTCTTTTTTTTCTATGGTCGCTGCCATGCCCCGGGGCCGGAGCCACGAGCCGATTCGAACGGCCGAGCAGGCCGCCGCCTATCTGGGCGGGTTGCTCGACGTCGAGAAGAGCCCCGACGTGCCCTACGACCGCCTCGGGCTCGCGGCAGTGCGCCGGCTGCTCGAGCGGTTGGGGAATCCGCAGGACGGCCTCGCGGTCGTTCACGTCGCCGGCTCCAAGGGGAAGGGGTCCACGGCGTTGCTGGCAGAGGCCCTGTACCGGGCGGCGGGCCAGCGGGTGGCGACCTTCACGTCGCCCCACCTCGAGCGCTGGACGGAGCGCTTTCGCATCGACGCGCGCGAGGTCGACGGCGCGCGCCTCGCAGGCGCGCTGGAACGGCTGAGGCCCCACGTCGACGCGCTGCGCGCGGAGGGTCCGAGTCGTGCGCCGACCTTCTTCGACGCCACCACGGCCGCCGCCCTGCTCTTGTTCCGCGAGGCGAACGTGCGGCGCGTCATCCTCGAGGTCGGGTTGGGCGGGCGGCTCGACTCGACCAACGTGGTGACGCCGGCGGTCGCCTGCATCACCAGCGTGGAGCTGGAGCACACCGACAAACTCGGCACGACGCTGGCGCAGATCGCCAGGGAGAAGGCGGGTGTGCTGAAGCCCGGCGTTCCCGCGGTGGTGGGCGACCTGCCCGCGGAGGCGCGCGAGGTGGTCGCCGCCCGTGCGCGCGAGCTGGCGGTCCCGGTGGCGTGGTTCGGCGAGGACTTCTGCGTCGAGCTACTCCGCCAGGGGAGCCGGGGCCTACAGCTGCGCCTGTCCGACGGGCCGCTCCGAGTGGAAGTGGTCCTCCCGTTGCTGGGCGCCCATCAGGCGACCAACGCGGCGCTGGCCATGGCCTGCGTGCGGCGCGCCGGGGGGTTGAGCGACGCCGCGCTCGCGTCCGCAGCGGCGCGGGCTTTCGCGGCCGCGGAGCTGCCGGCCAGGGTGGAGGTCTTCGAGCGCGCCCCCTGGGTCGTGGTCGACGTCGCACACACCGCCGCCTCCGCCCGCGCCCTGGTTCGGGCCCTCTCGCACCTGCCGCGCCGTCGCACGCAGCTGGTGATCTCGATCTCGGCGGGAAAGGACGTGGCGGGCGTGCTCGGTTGGCTGCTCCCCTGCGCGAGCGAGGTGATCGTCACGCGCGCCGAGGCGACCCGCTCACTGCCGCCGGCGGAGCTGGCGGCCGC
>JAZFWH010000272.1:0-4785 GCA_036482635.1 Myxococcota bacterium | reverse complement strand
GGCCCGGAGGCCGGCGGCGCGGCTTCTGCGCTGCCGCCCCAGCCGAGGTCGCGGTGGGCGCGCTCCACGTCCCGGACGGTCATCTGCTCCCGATTGCACAGGAAGGCCTCGAACAGCGCGTTGTCGGCCAGCGTGTTCATCAGGCCCGGCAGCCCGCGGCCGAGGCGGTGCAGCGCGACGACCGCCTGCGGATGCAGAATCGCGGGGCTGCCCTTGGCCGTGCGGATGCGGTGGGTGAGGTACGCGTTCGCGGTCTCCACGTCCAACGGCTCGATCTCGACCTTCACGTCCACGCGCCTGGAGAGCGCAGGCTCACCCAGAAGCGCGGACCACAGCGCCGGAGACCCGGAGAGCACCAGGGAGAGCAGGCGGCGCCCCTCGTACTCCAGCTTGAGCAGCTCGCACACCTCGACGAGCGCACCTTCGGACGCCAGCGCCTGGGCGTCGTCGATCATCAGCACCGCCTGGCGGCCGTCCTCCCGCACGATCGCGAGCTGCTCGTAGAGCTGGCCGAGCAGCGCCTCGCGAGCGGTCGGCGGCTCCTCAACCCCCAGCTGCTTTGCGAAGCGCCTCAGGATCGAAGCCGCGTCCGCTGCCCCGTAGAGCACCACCATCATGATGGCCTCGAAGACCTCCTCCTCGAGACCCTCGAGCAGCTGGCGCAGGATCATGCTCTTGCCGGCTCCGACGTCGCCGGTCAGCACGGTGAGCGCCTTCCCCTGGCGCACGCTGCGTTCCACGCGCCGCAACGTCGCCTGGTGCGGCGCCGCGGCGTAGTGGAGCCGCATCACAGGCTCGTTGAGGAACGGATCATCGGAAAGACCAAAGTGTTGAAGGTGCTTCACGCTCAACTCCTCACACGAACGAAATCTTCTTCTTCTTTCGCTTCTTGGGCGGCGGCGGTTCGTCGGCGTTGGCCTCGGCGATCAGGTCGTCGAACGACTCGAACTCCGCGGCCACCTGCTCAGCCCCCGCGTCCTGCGCTTCCGGCTCCGCGACCTCCGCCCCCGAATCCTCCGGGGCTTCCGAATCGCCCAGCGACGCCAGCCGCTCGACGACGTCGCAGAAACTGGAATCGACGGCCGCCACGGCCTGGTAGGCGCTGCGGGCGCCGTCCGTGTCGCCCATCGCCTCGAACGCGTTGCCGAGCGAGAAGCGCAGGGCCACCTCCTGGTCGCTGGCGAGCTCGGGAGAAGCCATGGCCTCCCCGAAGTGCTCGACCGCCTCACTGGGCGCACCGCGGTCAAGCGCGCACATCCCGAGCATGTGCAGACTGCCGAGGCGCCGCGTCGGGCTGCCCAGCGCCGCCCGGAACTCCCCCATCGCGTCGTCGAGCAGACCCATCTCGCGGTAGGCGATGCCGAGATCGTAGTGCGCCTCGTAATCGCCCTCGGAGAGGGTCTTGCTGACCCCCTTCTTGAACTCGCGGAACACGGCGGCGAACGCCTCGTCGCTGGCCCCACCGGGGCTTGATTTCGCCTCGGCCTCATCGTCCAGCGCCTCGCTCAGCTCCGCCGCCAGGTCGAAGCCGGCCTCGGCTGCGGCGGCCGGAGCCGCGCTGGCGGCCGGTGGCGCCGTCCGCGCCTCGGCGCGCTGGGGCGCGGCGGTCGTGGCCGGCGGCGCGCTCGAGCCTTGGACGAGCGTCGCGGTGTCGGCGGCAGCCGCATCCTCCTCCGCCGAGAGGCCAACGCTCTCCTCCGCCACCGCGTCGTCGACCTCGACGTCGACATCTACATCGACGTCGACATCTACATCGACATCGACATCGACATCGACGTCCGCGTCGACGTCGGCGATGCCGTCGGAGCTGGACGCGACCGGATCGGCCGCCTCGACGGCCGGCGCTGACGGCGCTTCTCCGCGCGCCGCCTCGATCTCGCCGATGCGTACCATCGCCTGCGGGTGACCAGGCACCAGGGCGAGCGCGCGCCGGTAGATCTCCTCGGCCTCGTCGGAGAGGCCTTGCTGCATGTAGAACTCCGCTTCTTCGATGTGCTCGGCGGCCTTCTGCGAAACCCCCGCGCCCGTGTCGGCCGCGCCCGGGCTCGAGACCTCCGGCGCCACCGGTTCCTCGATGTCGAGAAGCTCCCCTTCGTCGGCCTCTTCCTGCGCCGCCGCTTCCAGGTCCGGCTCATCGAGGTCCGCCCCGTCGAGGTCCGCCCCGTCGAGGTCGATCTCGATCTCATCGTCGAGAGCGCCTTCGGGCTCGGGCGCATCCGCGACGACCTCGGCGGCCGGCGCCCGCTGGGCTGAGGCCGCGGCGGCGTCCAGGGTCGCGGCCGCCTTCTCGTCGAGTGCGGCGATCCGGTCGCGCAACACGCCGAACGCCTGCGTGTCGCAGTCGGCGCGCGCGCGCTCCGCCGCGAGCAGCCAGCTCTCGACCGCGGATTCGCTCTGGCCGTCGTCGGCGTAGGCCTCGCCGAGCTTCTCCAGCGCAGGTCGGTGGTGCGGGTCCGCCGAGAGCACGGTCTTGAGGTTCGCGACCGCCTGCTGGCTCTTGCCGTAGCGCAGGTAGACGCTGGCCTCCGCCAGCAACCGATCGACGTCGGCGTTTTCCAGCTTCGCAGCCTCTGCGGGCGGCGGGGGCGTGGGCGACGCGTCCATCGGAGAGGCGTCCGCGTCGTCCTCGTCCAGCGTGGGGCCGCTCAGCTCGTCCTCGTCGAGGGTGGGGTCGCTGGGCTTGGTTTCGGCGCGGATGGGAAGGTCTGCGTCCGCATCGATCTCGAGCGACAGGTCTTCGTCCTGCTCCGGCGCGCTGGCGCGCATGGGAAGGTCCGCGTCCGCACCGATATCGAGCGACAGCTCCCCGTTCGAACCCGGCTCGTCGGTGAGGATCTCGTCCTCGAGGATCACCTCCTCGGGCTCGCCGTCGTCGTCGATTTCGCCGTCGTCGGTTCCGCGGTCGTCTATTGCGGGGTCGTCGATTCCAGCGTCGCTGTCGGCACCGATGGCCATCGAGCCCCCGGGTACGAAGCGCTGCAGGATCTCCCGCGCCTTCTCGTCGTCGCCCCGCTTGCGATAGACCTCGGCCAGCCGGCGGTACACATCGACGATCTCCGCCTCGCGCCGCTGCGCGCCATAGATCTCGGCCAGCAGCTCGTAGTGCTCGGGGACGTCCGGGTCCGCGTCGATCACCCTCTTCGCGGCCGGCTCCGCGCGCTCCGCGAGCCCGCCGGCGAGCAGCGTCCGCGCGAAGCTGAGCAGCGTCTCGACGCGGTCGGGCTGGATCTCGAGGATCCGCTCGTAGACGCTCGCGGCCGCCTCCGTCTCGCCCTGTCGCTCGAGCTCGGTGACGATCTCGTCGTACTCCTGCAGCGCGTCCGACTCGAGGTCCTCCTGGCGCAGCAGATCCGCCACCTTGATGCGACTGGTGGTGTTGGTGGGATCGAGGTTCGCCATGCGGCGCAAGAGTTCGAGGGCTTCGCGCCGCTGCCCCGCCTTGTGATAGCCGTCCGCGGCCGCCTGCAGCGCGGCGATCGCCTCGGCCGTGAGGCCCATGCGTTCGTAGAGCTCAGCGAGCGGAGCGTGCGTCTCGAAGCGGTCGGGAACGAGATTCTGGATCTGCTTGTAGACGGCGACGGCTCGCGCATCGAAGCCGTCGTTGGTGTACTGCTCGGCGACCTTGGTGTAGGTGTCGACCGCTTCGCTGAGGTCACCCCAGCGCCGGTAGGCGTCGCCGATTTCGAGGCGGAGCTTGGCATCCTTGGGATCGGACCGAAGGAGCTGCTGGTACTCCTTCAGGGCCTTGTCCTTGGCACCCTTCTGGACGTGCTTCCGCGCCGCCTCGAGGATCTTTCGCTTGTTCTGAGCCAAGGACTCCTCGGAACACAAATGTGCAACTGATGGGGTATACCCCCTACTCGTGTACGTATCGGCCGCCGAGGGTTACCCTTGAGAGCCCCACGGGGAAGCGCTTCGAGGACTCGAAGTGCGGGCGGGATCGGGCGGACACGGCCGCGCGTCGCGTCGTTCTCTGGGGGTCAACGACCCCGATTGGAAGCGCGCCTCCAGCTGCCGCGCGAACGCGGCGATGCAGGCGGTGCGAACGGCCTGCACGGAGTGCATGAAGCCCAGTTCGCGCAGACTGGTGGCGCGGCTGGCGTCGAGGCCCGCGGCCCTCCGAGCCCGAGCGGGGTCGGGAAGGACCCGGATCGACCCGTGCTGGAGCACGGCCCCTGCCGCCCGGCGCTGGGCGCTTCCCACCAGCTTGAGCCCGCCGGCGCACAGCTCGTGTGCCGCGGGCTGCGCGAAGCAGTCGAAGCGCCGCCAGCCGGCGCCGGTCGAGCCCGGCCAGGCGTCCCCGAGCTCGGCGTCGACGCCGAGCGAGCGCAGCGCCGAGAGCAGCGCCGCCGCGATCAGTTCGTAGGAGGCGCGCAGCCCCGGAGGCAGCGCCGATTCCGGCGCGGCCAGCGCGTAGGTCAGGTCGCCCCCGTGGAGCACCGCGCTCCCGCCCGTGGGCCGGCGGACCACCCCGACGCCGGCGCCGGCGCAGGCGGCGATGCACTCAGGACGGCACGCCTGTGCGTAGCCGACCGAGAGCCAGGGGCCGAGCCAGCGGTAGAAGCGCAGCGTCGGCGGACCGCCGGCGGCGGCGGAGGCGAGCAGCACCCGGTCGATTCCCATGTTCCAGGGGCCGGGCGCCGCGCCGTCGATCAGCAGCCGCCAGGGGCGGCGCCGTGGGGCCCGACCGCCGTGGCGGACGCCCGTCGCAGGCGGACGCGCGGTCATCACGCGGAGCTAGGGCTCCAGATGTTCGAGGAGCGCTTCGAGCCCGAGGCGGTAGCT
>JAZFWH010000271.1:0-2157 GCA_036482635.1 Myxococcota bacterium | reverse complement strand
TCTTCGGCCGCTTGCTCCCGGAGCTGCAGGGCGCGATCTTTCCGCCCGAACCGATCCAGCAGGCCATGCTCGAGACCGTGTCGTGGATCGGTGTGCTGTTCCTGCTGCTCGAGACCGGTCTCGAGGTAGACGTGTCCGCTGCCTGGCGCCAGCGCGGCCCGGCACTGCGCGTCGGCATCATCGGCGTCGTTGTCCCGCTCGCGCTGGGCTTCGTCCTCTCGCTCGGCCTGACGGATCGCTACCTCGCGGATCCCGATCAACGTGTGACCTTCTCCCTCTTTCTGGGGACGACCATGGCGATCAGCGCCATGGTGATCATCGCACGCGTGCTGCACCACCTCGACCTGGTGAAGAGCGACCTGGGGCTCGTGACGCTGTGCGGCTACGCGGTGAACGACATTCTGGCCTGGGTGATCTTCAGCCTGGTGCTCGCTACGGCGACCCAGAGCACCGTCACGTTGGGTTCGGTAGCGCTGCTGCTGGTCTTCACCCTCGTCTTCACCGGGCTCTCGCTCACGCTGGGGCTGCGTCTGGTGGATCGGGTCATCGCGTACATCGACGCGCACAGACCCGACAACCCCGGCGCGGTGCTGAGCTTCGTGTGCTGCCTGGGCCTGCTCTGGGGCGCGGTCACCCAGTGGATGGGACTGACGGCGCTGTTCGGATTCTTTCTGGCCGGGATCATGGCCGGCGAGGCGCGCGCGCTCGCGGAGCGGACCCGCCACGTCCTGAGCCAGATGGTCCACGCGATCTTCGTTCCCCTCTACTTCGCCGGCATCGGCCTGCACATCGACTTCTTCGCCAATTTCGACCTGCTCCTGGTGGTCTTCGTCACCGTCGTGTCGATCGTGGGCAAGTATCTGGGCGCCTGGCTCGGCGCTCTCGGACCCGGCCTCTCCCGGGAAGATCGCGTGTCGGTGGCGATCGCGTTCACGCCGAGCGGCGTCACGGGAATCGTGGTCGCGGGGGTCGCGCTCGAGCTCGACATCCTCTCGATGCCGGTCTTCGTCGCGATCGTGTTCTCGACGGTGATCTCCTCGCTCGTCGTGGCGCCATGGCTGGCCTGGTCGATCCACCGCCGCCGCGAGGTGAACATCCTCGAGTTCGTTCCGAGGCGCGCCCTGGTTCCGGAACTCCGGAGCAACGAGCGATACGAGGCGATCCGCGAGCTCTGCGAGGCCGTCGCCACACAGGTCGGGCCGCCCGACGCCGAGGCCCTGTTCGATGCGGTCCGTGAGCGCGAGGCGCTGATGGGCACCGCCACGGGCCACGAAGTGGCGATCCCCCACGCGCGGCTGCCGTCGTTGCGCCGCCCGGTGCTGACCTTCGGACACTCCGCGCGCGGCATCGACTGGGACTCGCCGGACGGTCGCCCCGTGCACCTGGTCTTCCTGTTGCTCACGCCCGAGCGCGAGGAGGGAATCCAGCTGCAGATCCTCGCCGCGCTGGCGCAGGCGATGCTGATTCCGCAGGCGCGCCAGCGCCTCGCCGGGGCGCAAACGGGTCAGGCGGCGTGGCTGGCGTTGGAGGAGGCCCTGCGCTCGCAGGATCTGGTGCGCGTCAAGCTCGAACGCCCCGTGACCGGCCGGCCGCCGCCGCGGTAGCGGGCCGGCGGAGACCCGCGCGGCCCGCGGCCTGTCCGTCTCTCGACCCCGATCCTGCTACCCTGCCGCGACCGGGGGCCGCAGTGAAGTTTCTCACGCCCCAGATCGCCTATCTCCTCACCCAGGAGGAGACTCGGCGCAATCTGAAGTCCTTCCTCAAATACCTCGCGTTCCTCGCGGGCACCGTGGCGATTTACTCACTGCTCTTCCACGCGATGATGTTCCGCGAGGGGCAGGACCACAGCTGGCTCACGGGCCTCTACTGGACGCTCACGGTCATGAGCACGCTCGGCTTCGGCGACATCACTTTCCACACCGACCTGGGGCGCGCCTTCAGCATCGTCGTGCTCCTCTCCGGAATCGTTCTGCTGTTGATCGTCCTACCCTTCGCGTTCATCCGCTTCTTCTACGCGCCATGGCTCGAGGCGCAGCTCCGGCTGCGCGCGCCCCGCAAGGCCCCCCAGGATCTGCGCGACCACGTGATCCTGTGCCGCTACGACGAGATCGCCCGCGGGCTGATCGAGCGTCTCGACGATCAGGGCATCCCCTCCTA
>JAZFWH010000270.1:0-4740 GCA_036482635.1 Myxococcota bacterium | reverse complement strand
CCAGGGCTTTGGCCGCTACGCGTCGTCGAGGCTCGAAGAATCGCAGCTTCAGAGCAGCCTCCTGGACGCGCCGGAAATGGCGTCGCGCTGGATCGAGAGTCAGGACCCGGCCCAGCCGTTCTTCCTGTTCATCAACCTGTTCGACGCCCACGCCCCCTACGAGGTCCGCGAAGAGAATCCCTTCGTGCCCAGCCGGCCGGGGATGGTGCTGGAGCGCGGGCGCCCCGCGAACCCCGGGAGCCGGATCTGTGAATCGGTGCCGAACCCCGAGGAACTCGAGCTCCTGCGGGGGCTCTACCTGGGCGACGTGCGGGCCGCCGACGCCAAGCTGGGCCGCCTGATCGAGCGGCTGCGCGAGCGCGGCCTCGCGGAGAACCTGATCACGGTCGTCACCTCCGACCACGGCGAGCACTTCGGCGAGCATCGGCTGCTGGAGCACGCGTTCAGCGTGCGCGAAGCCACCTTGCGCGTGCCCCTCGTCGTTCACGGCCTCCCGGACGTCGAGCCGGCCCGGATCGAGCAGCCGGTGCGCCTGTCGCAGATCGCGCCCTCGATCCTGCGCTGGACCGGCGCGCCGCTGCCCGCCGAGCTGGCCGCCCCGCCGCTTCCCCTCGAGCCCGGCGAACCTGTCGAGCCCGTGGGGGAGCCGTTCTTCGGCTTCTACAGCGATCGCTCCATCGATGCGCCGAACGTGGACAGGGCGCTTGTGCGTGCGGACAAGAAGAGCAGGCGGCAGTTCTGCGGCGAGTCCGACCCGGTGTTCGGAGACATGGTGGCGCTGCTGGACTACCCGCTCAAGCTGATCTGGTACGAGCGCTATCCGCCGGAGCTGTACGACCTGAGCTGGGATCCGCTGGAGAAGTCGAACCTCGCGTCCCAGCAGCCGGAGCGCGTCGAGCGCCTGGCGGCCGCGGCCGAGGCCTTCGCCCGCGCGGCGGGCCTGGCGGACTTCGCCTCGTCGGATGCGCCCGAGCTGCCCGCCGAGGCAGTCGAAGCGTTGCGCGCGCTCGGCTACGCCGACTAGCGGGCCGACTTCGAAGCGTCGGGCTCCGCGCAGCGAGCCGCAGGCGCTCCGCGCCTGCAAAGCACCGCGCGGGCCGTGTACCATGTTGCACCCTGCGAGAGGACGCCGATGCCGACCTCCCCGCTCGACGACGCCCGCACGCTGCTCGCCAGCGCCGATCGCCTGCTGGGCCAGGCCCTGGCCCGCGCCCGCGAGATCACCGAAGGAGGGGCGCGCATCGACGAGCACCAGGTGCTCGCCGAGCGCGTGGCCTACGCCGCCACCGAGGGGCGGGCGGCCCGGGAGCTGGCGGAGTTCGCCGCGCGCGTGCGGGAAGAGGGGCGCATGGACGCCGCGCTCGAGGCCACCTGCGCCGTCTCGATCGCGGACCTGGTGGGCAGCCTGCGCGAGCGCCTGGCCCCGGCCGTCGACGACCTGGGTCTCGGCGAGGCGGTGCTCGAAGACACCTTCCCGGCGGAGGTCCGCGCCTGCTTGCGGCGCGCCGGTCACGAGTCCGCCTTTCGCGAGGTCGGCCGCCACGTGGCCGCCACGCAGGGCCGCAACGAGACCCCGCTCGACGAGACCCTGGAGCAGGTGCGCGACGCGGTGCGCGAGTTCGCGAACGCCGAGATCGCGCCCCACGCCGAGCGGATCCACCGCGGCGACGAGCTGGTCCCCGAGGACTTCATCACGAAGATGTCGGAACTCGGCTACTTCGGGCTCTCCGTGCCCGAGGAGTACGGCGGTTCGGACCTGGGCAACCTGGCGATGATCCTCACCACCGAGGAGCTGTCGCGCGCGTCCCTGGCGGCTGCGGGCTCGCTGATCACGCGGCCGGAGATCCTCGCCAAGGCGCTGCTTCAGGGCGGCACCGAGGAGCAGAAGCGCGCCTGGCTCCCGCGGCTGGCCTCCGGCGAGATCATGGTCGGCATCTCCGTGACCGAGCCGGACGTGGGCAGCGACGTGGCGTCGGTCAAGTGCCGCGCCGAGCGCCGCGACCAGGGCGGGCGAGAGAGCTGGCTGATCAACGGCCCCAAGTCGTGGTGCACGTTTGCCGGGCGCGCCAACGTGCTGGCGCTGCTGGCGCGCACCGACCCGGACGCCTCAAAGGGAGCCAAGGGACTCTCGCTGTTCATCGTCCCCAAGGACCCCTTCGACGGCCGCAGCTTCGAGATGGTGCAGCAGGGCGGCGGCCGCATCGTGGGCAAAGCGGACGCCACGCCCGGCTACCGGGGCATGCACTCCTTCACCCTGAACTTCGAGAACTACGCCGTCCCGGCCGCGAACCTGGTGGGCGGGGAACGGGGCGTCGGGCGCGGCTTCTACCTGCAGATGGCCGGCTTCGCCGCCGGCCGGCTGCAGACCGGCGGGCGCGCCTGCGGCCTGGCCCAGGCCGCGCTGGAGAAGACCGCCGAGTACGTGGTCGACCGCAGGCAGTTCGGCGCCCCGCTCGCCGACTTCCAGCTCACCCAGTACGCGCTGGGGCGCATGGCCGCGAAGCTGGCGGCGGCGCGCGCCATCACCTACGCCGCCGCCGAGGCGATGGACGAGGACGAGCGCAAGGCCGCGCCGCTCGCCGCCCAGGCCAAGCTGCTCGCCTGCGACGTGGCCGTCGACGTGACGCAGCAGGGGCAGGTCCTGCACGGCGGCTGGGGCTATGCCGAGGAGTACCCGATCAGCCGCTACGTCGTCGACGCGCAGGTGCTGCCGATCTTCGAGGGCGTGAAGCCGATCCTGGAGCTGAAGGTCGTGGCGCGGAACCTACTCGCCGCCTGAGCTGTCGCCCGCCGACGGCGAGGCCTCGCGCGCGCGGCGGGCCTGGACCGTGTAATAGATTGCCAGCACCAGCGCCACGACGAAGCCGATGCGGTTGAACCACGGCCACTCGGTGCCCGCCTCGGTGTCGGCGAAGGTGTCGTAGCCGAACCAGGCGGCGAACAGCCAGAGCAACACCGGCAGAAAGAGGGGGTTGTCGAAGGGTGTCGAGGCGGGCGCACCGCCCCCCGCCGTCGTGCGGCCTTCCGGGTCGCGGCTCCCGCGTTGCTCGTCGCTCACGGCGCCAGGGTAGCGTGCGCGCCCGGCCCGGCCCACGGCCAGGCCGCTCGCGCGATGGGGCGCGCGGACGCGCGCGTCCTCACTCGACCTCGAAGAACAGGCTCAGCACGTCGATCATCGGCGCCACGTCGGCACTGCCCGCCATCTCGCGGCAGGAGTGCATCGCCAGCAGCGGCGCGCCGACGTCGACCGTGCGGATTCCCACCCGCGCGGCGCTGATGGGGCCGATCGTCGATCCGCAGCTCAGGTCGCTGCGCGACACGAAGTGCTGGGGTTCGATCCCGAGCCGCCCGCACAACGCGGTGAACATCCCGGCTGTCTCCGAGTCGCTCGCGTAGGCCTGGTTGGCGTTGCGCTTCAGCACGGGGCCCCCGCCGATCACCGGGCGATGCCCGGGATCGTGGCGGTCGGCGTGGTTAGGGTGGACCGCGTGGGCCATGTCGGCGGAGACGAGCAGCGAGCGGGCCAGCGCACGAGCCAGGCCCTGGGGCTCGCCGCCCTTGAAGCCGACCACGACGCGTTCGAGCACCTCGGCCAGCAGCGGCCCCGCGGCGCCCTGGGCGCTGCGACTTCCCACCTCTTCGTGGTCGTAGAGCGCGATCGCCCGGGTGAAGGCCGGGTCCGGAGACGGCGCGGCGCCGGTCAACGCCGACACCGCCGCGTGGCAGGAGGCCAGGTTGTCCAGGCGCGAGGCGCCGATGAACTCGCCGCGCGCACCCGACACCGCGGCGGGCTGGAGGTCGTAGGCCATCAGGTCGAAGGAGAGCAGGTCGGCCGGGGCCGCGTCGGCGAGACGCTGCGCGCGCAGCTCTCCGGTCACCAGCTCCGCCAGGTCGGGGGCGTCCTCGAGGCCGGCGATCGGCACCAGGTGCTCCTGCGGATTGAGCTTCAGCCCCTCGCTCGCCACCTTGCGGTCCAGGTGGATCGCCAGGCTGGGAATCCTCAGCAGCGGGCGCGCGAAGTCGAGCAGCACGCTGCGCATGCGCTCGCCGTCGCGCAGCGCGACGCGACCGGCCAGCGAGAGGTCCCGGTCGAGCCAGCTGTGCAGCAGCACCGCGCCGTAGGGCTCGACCGCGAATTGGCGGTAGCCGTGCGCCACCCGATCGGCGCGGGGCCGCAGGCGCAGGTTCGGGGAGTCGGTGTGCGCCCCGATCACGTGGAAGCCGCCCTGGGCCGGGGACACCGCACCGACCTGGAAGGCCACCAGGCTGCCCTCGCCGCGCACTGCGTAGCAGCGCTGGCCCGGTGCAAATTCCCAGACGTCGGCCTCCGTCGCCCGGCGGAAGCCCGCCGCCTCCAGCCGGCGCACCGATTCGGCGACGGCGTGGTACGGAGTGGGCGAACGGTCGATGAACGAGAGCAGGTCGGCTACGGGGTCGGCCACGGCGCGAGCATAGCAGGGCGACGCGTGCGCTAGTCCGCTGAAACTCCGCTCGCCCGTCTTGCAGGCGCCCGCCTCCGCTCGGCTTCGCCTCGCTGCGCGCCCTTCGGGCTTGCGGGCTCGCTGCGCGGAGGCCGACTCTCGAGTCGGCCTCCTAGCCGCGGTTGTCGATGGCGAACCGCTCTTCGGGCGAGAAGACCAGGCGGCGCCGGCCGTAGACGGCGAAGTAGAGCAGGCCGAGCGCGTACCAGAGCGCCGCGCCGATCACCACCTGCTGGTAGACCGGGTCGCTGGCGAACAG
>JAZFWH010000269.1:0-6668 GCA_036482635.1 Myxococcota bacterium | reverse complement strand
GGGCCTCCGACGACCCGTCGCTCGCCGCTCGCGCCATCGGCCGCCGCCGCAGTGCCTCGGGGCAGCTGATGGGCAACGTCCTGCTGCCCGAGGGCCGCAGCGTCGCACAGCTGGTCACCGAGGCCGTGACCAACGGTTTCCGCGAGGCGGGCTACCGCGTGCTCGGCAGCGCTGACCCGGGCTCCGCGCGGGCGCCCGCGATCGACGTGGTGGTCCGACGCTTCTGGACGCGGGTGGAGATCATGGGCCCCGGCCTCGCCTGGGAGTTCTCCAGTGAGGTCTGGATCCGGGCGCCGGTTCCGGTGTTCGAAGGCGGCGCCTGGGTGTGCGGCAAGGCCTTCGCGTCGCGCGGCGGACCGACGCCAGGCATCTGGGCGTACACCGTGCGGCGGGGACTCGAAGACCTGGTGGCGCGCCTGCGCACGCGCCTCGTCTCGGGGAGCGCTCCGCCCTACTGCTGAGGCGGCGGGGCTCGCGGCTGCGCGCGGTCAGGCGCTCAGCGCAGGTCCTTCACCCAGGAGGGATCCTTGAACCAGAAGGCCCGCGCCTTCTCGAGCGTGCCACCGTCCGAGAGCGCGGTGAGGTAGGTCTGAATAAGGTTTGTCAGGCGCGGCTCGTCCTGTGCCACCGCGATGCCCATGGGCTCGACAGTGAACGTGACCGACGGGGCGATCAGTCCTCGCCTCGGATGGCGCAGCACGGCGAAGTCGCAGGTCTCGCGGTCGGCGACCAGGGCGTCGACCTCGCCCTTCAGGACCGCCTGGATGGCGTCTTCCAGCCGCTCGCTGAGCACCAGCTTCGCGCTCGAGAGCGACTGGCGCACGAACTCCTCGCTGGTCGATCCCTTGAGGGCGGCGAAGCGCAGGTCCGGCGAGTCGAGATCCTGGGGCACCCTCGCCTCCGCGATCTTCTTCGACTTCGTCAGCACCGCCTTGCCGGAGGTGAAGTACGGGCCCACGAACGACACGCGGCGGCTGCGCTCCGGGGTGATCGTGATCCCCGACATCGCGATGTCCAGCTTGTGGGCCTCGACGGCGTCGAGCAGCTCGCCAAAGGGCATCTGCACGAACTCCGCCTTCACCCCCATCGACTGGGCGAGCACGCGGGCCAGGGCGACGTCCAGCCCGAGCAGCTCGCCGTTCTTGGCGACCATGGTGAGCGGCGGCTGCTCGCCCGACGTCCCCACGCGGATCGCTCCGCTGTGCACGATGCGGGTGAGGGCGCCGGGTTTCGGTTCGGGAGCGCGCGAGGCGCAGCCCACCGGCAGCGCGAGTAGCGCGCCGCAAAGAAGAACGCGCAGAAGCGGGCGAGGCTCGGACACGGGGCACCTCGGGCTGGATGAGGCGTCGCGGTCCGCCGCACGCCGGACTGCTTCGTAGCCCCGCGAGCCGGTGCCGGCAACCCGGACGGCGGATCAGCCGGGCGCCGCGCCGGGGACGGCCAGGCCGCCGGCCAGCGCCCGCACCAGGGCGCGCAGGAAGCGATCGACCTCGGCCTCCGGGCGCCCGGCGAACTCGAGCTGGGCGATCATGTGGCCGGCGCCGATCGCGATGCGCGCGCCGTCCTCCGGGTCGATCTCGCGCGAGATCGAGCCCTCGCGCTGGCCGCGCCCCAGCGTGTCCGCCAGCAGCCGGACGATGCGCTGCTCGAAGGCCAGGTAGAGCGGCCAGACCTCGTCGCGGATCGCCGTGCTCCAGTCCAGCCACACGCGGGCGTGGTCCGGATGGGTGTCGACGGAAGCCGCGAAGGCCTGGGCGTGAGCGAGCAGGGCCTCTGGGGCCGGGCGCTCCGGCGTGTGGATGCGCTCCGCGAGCTCGAGGTACCCGCGGGCCACCTCGTCGAGCACGGCGCGCACCAGGGCAGAGCGGGTCTCGAAGTAGACGAAGACCGTGGAGACCGCGACGCCGGCCTCCTCGGCGATCTCGGCGTGGCGCGCCGCGCCGATCCCGCGGCGGGCGAAGACGCGCAGGGCGCAGGCCAGCAGCTGGGCGCGCCGCTCCTCCGGCGGCAGGCGGCGCGGGCGGTCCCGGCCTAGGCGCTCGGCTTCCACGTCGTAACTCATCGAATTCCCAGAGGATGATTTTTATTGACAGGGAACTCAATACAGGCTATTGAGTGTTCTGTCAACAAGCTTCGAGACCGGGAGGCCCGAACGCCCATGTCGACCTTCGACCGCTACGAGATGCCCAGCGACACCGACTGGCAGATTCCGGGAGCCTTCGACTCGCACTTCTGCTGGGAGTACGACGACGGCCGGAAGGAACTGCTCAACCTCTACCGCAAGGGCAAGAAGCTCCAGTGGAACGCGGAAGAGCGCATCGACTGGTCCCAGGACCTCGACCCCGAGAACCCGGAGGGCCTGCCCGACGAGGCGATTCCGATCTTCGGCTGGGACGGCTTCGCCAAGCTGAGCGCCGGCGAGAAGGCGAAGGTGCGCCGTCACTACCAGGCCTGGCAGCTCTCGCAGTTCCTGCACGGGGAGCAGGGCGCGCTGATCTGCACCGCCAAGATCGTGCAGCAGGTCCCCCACATGGACGCCAAGTACTACGCCGCCACCCAGGTGGTGGACGAGGCGCGCCACGTCGAGGCCTACTCGCGGCTGCTCCACGACAAGTTCGAGCTGGCCTATCCCATCAACCCCTCGCTCAAGACGCTGCTCGACCAGGTGCTGCGCGACTCGCGCTGGGACATGACCTACCTGGGCATGCAGATCCTGATCGAGGGGCTGGCGCTGGCGGCCTTCCAGCTGATCCGCGACCAGGCCAAGAACCCGCTGGCCGCCGCGGTCAACGCCTACGTCATGCAGGACGAGGCCCGGCACGTGGCCTTCGGGCGCCTGGCGCTGCGCGACTTCTACCCGAAGCTGACCGAGAAGGAGCGCGACGAGCGCGAGGAGTTCGTCGTCGAGGCGTGTTACCTGATGCGCGACCGCTTCCTGGCCGAGGAGGTCTGGGAACAGCTGGGGCTTCCGGTCGCCGAGTGCACGGCCCACACCGACAAGTCGGAGTTTATGACCCACTTCCGCTCGTACCTGTTCACGCGCATCGTGCCCAACATCAAGACGATCGGCCTGTGGGGGCCGCGCATCCAGAAGGCCTACCGGGAGATGGGCATCCTGGGCTTCGCCGACGTGGACGCCGAGGCGCTTCAGCAGGAGGACGAGCGGGTCGCCGAGCGCTTCGACCGCGAGCAGGGCATCCGCGCCGACGGCCTGCGCGGCTGACGCGGCGCGCCTCGCGCGAGTTCGGTTCCGCTACACTCCAGGTGTTGTCTCGTTCGCACCGTCGCCGCGCCCGACCAGGCCATTCATGCGCAAGTGGCTCCCCAGGATCCTGATCGGCGTCGCGGTCGTTGCGGTGCTGCTGCGCTTCACCGCATTCCGGACCGAGCCCGTCGCGGTGAAGGTCGCCCCGGTCGAGCGGGCGTCGGTCGAGGCGACCATCACCAACTCGAAGGCGGGCACGGTCCGCGCCCGGCACCGGGCGAAGCTCTCGGCCGAGGTCGGGGGGCGCGTGGTCGAGCTCAATCACCGCGAGGGCGACTGGGTCGAGGAGGGCGCGGTCCTGGTGCGGCTCAACGACGCCACGCCGCGCGCGCAGCTGCGCCTCGCCCAGGAAGGCCTGCGCGTGGCCACCGCCGCCGCCAGCGAGGCCTGCATCGCCCGCGACCGCGCCTCCCGCGAGCTGGAGCGCAAGCGCACCCTGGCGGCGGAGGCGATCGTCTCCGAGGACCTGCTCGACCAGCTCGAGAGCAACCACCAGGCGGCCCAGGCCGGCTGCAAGGCGCGGCGCGCCGAGGTGGACAAGACCCGCGAGTCGATCGTCGCGGCCGAGGCCGAGCTCGAGAAGTTCGCCATCCGCGCGCCGTTCGCCGGGGTGATCGCCGAGCGGGACGTGGAGGTCGGCGAGTGGATCACGCCCTCGCCGCCGCTGCTCACCGTGCCGCCCGTGGTGGACCTGATCGACCCCTCCTCGCTCTACGTGAGCGCGCCCATGGACGAGGTCGACTCGGCCAAGGTCGAGGTCGGCCAGCGGGTCAAGGTGACGGTGGATTCCTACCCGGGCCGGTTCTTCCCGGCGCTCGTGGTGCGCGTGGCGCCCTACGTCCTCGACATCGAGGCGCAGAACCGCACGGTCGAGATCGAGGTCGAGCTCGAGGACAAGGAGTTCGCGGCGACGCTGCTGCCGGGGACCTCCGCCGACGTCGAGGTGGTGCTCGACGTGCGCGAGAGCGTGCTGCGCGTGCCGACCTCGGCGCTGCTCGAAGGGGACCGCGTGCTCGTGACCAGCAACGGCCGGCTCGAGGAGCGCTTGGTCGAGGTCGGCCTCAAGAACTGGGACTACGCCGAGGTCGTGTCCGGTCTCGAGGAGGGGCAGTCCGTCGTGGTCTCGCTCGACCGCGTCGAGGTCGAAGCCGGCGCCCGCATCCGCGTGGAGGAGCCGGAAGAGCGGCCATGATCGAGCTCGAGGACGTCTGGCGGACCTACCCGACCGGCGATCAGGAGCTGCACGCGCTCAAGGGCGTCACGGCCAGCGTGCCGAGCGGCGACTACGTGGCGGTGATGGGGCCCTCGGGCTCCGGCAAGTCGACCCTGCTCAACATCCTCGGCTGTCTCGACCGCCCGAGCCGCGGCTCCTACGTCCTCGACGGCGACGAGGTGGGCACGCTCTCCGACGCGGAGCTCAACGACGTGCGCCGCCACAAGATCGGCTTCGTCTTCCAGTCGTTCCACCTGATTCCGCGCCTCTCGGCCGTGGAGAACGTGGCGCTGCCCATGGTGCTGGCGGGCGTGCCGCCCGAGGAGCGCGAGCAGCGCGCCGCCGCCGCCCTCGAGGCGGTGGGCCTCGGCGTGCGCGCCCGGCACCGGCCGGCCGAGCTGTCCGGCGGTGAGTGCCAGCGGGTCGCGATCGCGCGCGCCACCATCATGCGCCCGGCCATCCTGCTGGCCGACGAGCCCACCGGCAACCTCGACAGCGCGGCCGGCACCCAGGTGCTGGAGCTGCTCGAGCGCATGAACGCCGAGGGCCTCACCCTGATCGTCGTCACCCACGATCCCAACGTCGGCCGCCGCGCCCACCGCGTGATCGTGCTGCGCGACGGCGAGATCGCCCAGCAGGTGAAGGGCAGCGACCTCGCGCCGGGGCTGGGTCTCGCCCCAGCGGAAGAAGTGGCCTCGTGACCTGGAACGACACGGCGCGCTTCGCCTGGACGGCGCTGACCCGGCACCGCCGGCGCAGCGCGCTCAGCATCCTGGGCGTGATGGTGGGTGTCGCGGCGGTCGTGGTGCTCACGGCGCTCGGCGAGGGGGCGCGCCGCTACGTGGTGGGCGAGTTCGCGTCCCTCGGCACCAACCTGCTGATCGTGCTGCCCGGCAAGAACGAGACCACGGGCATGTTTCCCGGAGTGACCGGCGTGCCCAACGACCTGACCCTCGACGACGCCCGCGCGCTCCAGCGCGAGCTGCGCCAGGGGCGGCTGGTGGTGCCGATCGCGGTCGGCAACGACACCGTCTCCCACTTCGAGCGGCGGCGCCAGGTGCTCGTGCTCGGGTCGACCGCCGACTTTCTGGAGACGCGCGAGCTCGCGATGGGCGCGGGGCGGTTCCTGCCGCCGGGCGAGATGGACCGCGGCGCGCCGGTCGCGGTGCTCGGCCTGAAGGTCGCCGAGGAGCTCTTCCCGGGCCAGAGCCCGCTGGGCCAGGTGCTGCGCATCGGCGACTGGCGCATGCGCGTGATCGGCGTGCTCGAGCGCACCGGCACGCAGATCGGGCTCGACGTGGACGACACGGTGGTGATCCCCGTGGCCTCCGCCATGCGCATGTTCGACCGCACCTCGCTGTTCCGGATCCTGATCAAGGTGGGGGCGTACGGCGACCTCGAGGCGGCGCAGGAGCGCGTGATCGCGATCCTCAGCGAACGCCACGGCGAGGAGGACATCACCTGCATCACCCAGAAATCGGTGATCGCGTCGCTCTCGAAGATCATGAACGCGCTGACGCTGGCCCTGGCCGGCATCGCCGCCGTCTCGCTCTCGGTGGCCGGCCTGGGCGTGATGAACCTGATGCTGGTCTCCGTCTCCGAGCGCACCGCGGAGGTGGGGCTGCTCAAGGCCGTCGGCGCCAGCGAGGCGCAGGTGCTCGGAATCTTCCTGGCCGAGGCCGTGCTGCTCGCGGCGTTCGGGGCGTTGGCAGGGCTCTGCCTGGGCTGGCTGCTCGTGCAGGTCTTCGTGATGGTCTACCCGGCCTTTCCGGCCTCGCCGCCGGTCTGGGCCGTGGCCAGCGTCACCGTGCTGGCGATCGGGTTGGGCGCGCTGTTCGGTGTGCTGCCCGCGCGCCGGGCGACCCGCCTGGATCCCGTGGCCGCGCTGGCCGGGAAGTAGCCGGTGGAGCCCGCGGGCTACATCGAGCTCGGCCTCGGCAGCGTGAAGAGCCACCGGCTGCGCTCGTTCCTGTCGATGCTCGGCGTGGCCATCGGCATCGCCGCCGTGATCCTGCTGACCTCGATCGGCGAGGGCACGCGCCGCTACCTGCTCGCGGAGTTCACGCAGTTCGGGACGAACCTGCTGGCCATCAACCCGGGCAAGATCGAGACGCTGGGCATCCCGGGCGTGTTCGGCGGCACCACCCACAAGCTCACCCTCGACGACGCCGAGGCGATCCGGCGGCTGCC
>JAZFWH010000268.1:0-4317 GCA_036482635.1 Myxococcota bacterium | reverse complement strand
GACCGGCCGGGTTGGTCGAGCGGGAACGCGCTGGCGATCCTCATCACGGGGACCGGACAGCGGGTCGCGGAGTCGTTCGACGGCGACGCGAACGGGGCGCCGCTGCTGCACGTGCGATACGTCGTGGACGGCAACACGGCGCCGAGCGCGACCATCACGGCGCCGCCCGACGGGACGAGCGCGAACCAGGGGGACCCGGTCACCTTCATGGGCACGGCGACGGACACCGAGGACGGGGACCTGTCCGCGAACCTGAGCTGGGTGTCGGACCGCGACGGCGCGCTCGGAACGGGGGCGAGCGTCACGCGCTCGGACCTGTCGGTGGGGGCTCACACGATTACGGCCTCGGTGACGGACAGCGGGGGGCGGAGAGGCAGCGACCAGATTGCGCTCAGCATCGCTCTAGCGGACGGCTCGACCGTCGTCGAGCACCGCGTCGAGGCGAGCTTGGACGATGCCGAGGAGGACGAACAAGGCGGGGTCAATCGCAGCAGCAGCGATCTGGAGCTGGTCTTCGCGGGCGGTAACCAAACCGTGGGGATTCGGTTCAACGGCGTCAGCGTCCCTGCCGGGGCGACGATCCACGAGGCCTACCTCCAGTTCCAGGTCGACGAAACGGGCGCGGACCCGACCTCCCTCACGCTCGAGGGCGAGGCGGCCGACCTCGCCGCTCCCTTCCTCGACGCGACCGCAGACATCTCCTCGAGGCCGCGCACCGTGGCCTTCGTGCCGTGGAACCCTGCCCCGTGGCCCAGCGTGGGCGAAGCGGGTCCGGATCAGCAGACCCCCGACCTCAGCCTGGTCATCCAAGAGATCGTGGACCGGCCGGGTTGGTCGAGCGGGAACGCGCTGGCGATCCTCATCACGGGGACCGGACAGCGGGTCGCGGAGTCGTTCGACGGCGACGCGAACGGGGCGCCGCTGCTGCACGTGCGATACGTGATGGATGGTCCCTGACGCGGAGACGTGGGGCCCGCCACCAGCTTCCAGCGGATCTCACGGCCGCCCGCTCCGGGGCATGGTGTTCAAGTAGTCTAGAAGAACGCTCGGAGCAACACGAAGAGCCCGACCCATAGCAGGGCTCCGATCACGAGACCCAGGACCAAGCCCCGGGCCGACGACAGCCGGCCGCTCGGTTGCTCGGCGAGATCAGTGCGCACGCGATGTGTTGGAGCGGCGTCGACGGGAGCCTCGGCCCCACGTTCGGAATGATTTTCGTCCATGAACATCTGGTGGACTACTGTCGCAGGCGCTCGCGGCGAATCCCAGACGACCTGCGGACGATCGCGTGACGGATTCCGCTCGGGAACCTCCCGAGTGGGAGCCCGCTAGCACCCCTAGCCGCGCAGGATCAGCAACCACCCCATTCCATACTACTACGATCCTCCACGGCGCCTGTGACATTCCGTGAGCGGGATCACCTATCGGGCCCTCGTGGCCGTGGGACACGCGCGCGGGTCACTCCCCGAATCGCCCATAAAACCGGGAAGAAGGCGGGGCGTTTTGCACGCGGGGCGAGTGCCCCGCGAAGTGCGGCCGCGACGACCCTAGGGCCGGTGCGACGAGAAGACCTCGACGCGGCCCTGGTCGTCGAACGAGAGCACGCGGTAGGGCTCGGGGTTCGGGCCCTCCATGCCGGGAGAGCCGATCGGCATGCCGGGCACCGCCAGACCCGAGATGGACGGCCGCTTCGCCAGCAGCCGCGCGATGTCGCTGGCCGGAACGTGACCCTCGATGACGTAGCCCTCGACGAAGGCGGTGTGGCAGGAAGCCAGGCTCGGCGGAATGCCGTTCTCGATCTTCACCGGTGTCACGTCCGGTAGGTCGTGGGTCTCGACGGCGAAGCCGTTTTCCTCGAGATGCTTGACCCACTCCGAGCAGCAGCCGCAGGTGGGCGACTTGTAGACCGTCACCGCGGTAGGCTCTTTCGCAGCAGCTACCGCGTCCAGCACCAGCCACGCGAGGGCCGCGAGCGCGACCCCTCTCCAGACGAGCGGCATGCAGGAGTCTCCAGGACGGCTTTCGATGCCGTGGCGCACAGACTAGCACCGACGGCGCTGCGGAGTGGATTCTGGCGGCGGTCTGTGGGGGCGCCACCCCTCCGGGCGGGGGAGAGCTCTCTCCCGCGTGGCAAGGCAATCGGGAACGTGACCTCCATCACAGTCCGGTGTCACTTCGGATGGAATGCTCCCGCGCGCCCACGGGGCTGAAGAGGAGGATTCCATGAGGTCCAGTACGACGATTGAGAGTCTGTTCATCGCTTCCGCGCTGGCACTCGCGCTCGGCGGCGGCGCCTGGGCCGACTCGCACGAAGCGGGCGAGAAGCAGGAGGCGCCCCCGGTCGAGGCCGCCCCGCCTGCCGACGGGGCGGAGGAGGCGGCTCCGGAGAAGGAGGCTGACGCCGAGGAGAAGAAGACCGAGCCCGAGGCCAATCCGCAGCAGTAGCCGCTCGCCCGGGGCCCGCTAGGCGCGGACCACCTCGAAGTCGCCCAGGTTGGGCTTGCGCATCTCCTGGTGGAAGCGGGCGGCGGTCCACGGCCAGGTGTTGGGGACCCCGTCCGCGTCCAGGTACCAGCTGTTGCAGCCGGTCACCCACACGGTGTCCTTCATGGCTTCCACCAGCTTCGCGTGGAAGGCCTGGGTGGCGTGTTCCGTCGGCGCGAGTGCCGTGACCTCGCCCTTTCGCAGCAGGCGGATGCACTTCAGGATGTAATCGGCCTGCACCTCGGAGACGTCGATCAGCGAGATGTTGCCGATCGGGCTGTTGGGGCCCACCAGCGTGAAGAAGTTGGGGAAGCGCGGCATCGCCACCGAGCGATAGGCCCGGCTGCCCTGGGCCCAGACCTCCTTGAGACTCAGGCCGTCCTGGCCCACCACGTGGTCGATGCCCCAGGCGTGGGTGTCGAAGCCGGTGGCCAGGACCAGCACGTCGAGCTCGTGCAGCGCGCCGTCCTGGGTCACCACCCCGCGCGCCTCCACGTGTTCGATGCCCTCCGTCACCAGGTCCACGTGCTCCTTCCTCAGCGTCGGATAGAAGTCGGTGGAGAGGACCAGCCGCTTGCACATGGGCACGTAGTCCGGCGTCAGCTTGCGGCGCAGCTCGGGGTCGCGGACCGAGGCGAGGGACTTGCGGCAGCCCGCGGCGATGGCCTGGCGCCGCCGCCCCGGCTTGACCACCGCGCCGGAGAAGGTCTCGAACATGCGCTGGTAGTACTTGCGGGCCAGCCAGGCGATCCACGGCAGGCGGCGGGTGCGGCGGCGCTGGGCCGGGGTGTACTCGACGTTCGGGACCGGCATGATCCACTGGGCCGTGCGCTGGAACATGGTGAGGTGGCTGGCCAGCTTCGAGAGCGGGGCCATCATCTGCACGCCCGTGGAGCCGTTGCCCACCACGCCGATGCGCTGCCCGGTGAGCTCCACGCTGTGGTCCCACGCGGCGGAGTGGAACAGCGCGCCCTCGAACTTCTCGAGCCCGTCGATCTTCGGGTATTGCCACTGGTGCAGCGCGCCGCAGGCGGTGATCAGCACGTCCGCGCCGGTCTTGGCGCCGCTGCCGGTCTCGATCGCCCAGCGACCGTCCTGGTAGCGCGCGCTGGTCACCTGCTCGTTGAAGGTGATGTACGGGAGCAGGTCGTACTTCTCGGCCACGCGTTCGAAGTAGGCCAGGATCTCCGGCCCGGGCGAGAAGCGGCGACTCCAGTCGCGATTCTGTTCGAAGCTGAAGGAGTAGAAGAACGAGGGCACGTCGCAGGTCAGGCCCGGGTAGGTGTTCTCGCGCCAGGTGCCGCCCAGCGAGGCCGCCTTCTCGTAGATGCGGAAGTTCTCGATCCCGGCCTGCTTGAGGCGGATGCCCATCAACAGGCCGGACATGCCGGCGCCGACGATGCAGATCTCCAGGTCTCGCGGGCCCATCTTCGCTTCCTTTGCCGCTGCAGCGCCGATCCGGGCTGGCGTGGACAGAATCGACGCATGCTAGCACCGCCCGCGTGGGCACCTCTACCTGCTGCGGCTCGTGTTGCGGGCGGCGGTGGCGAGCGTCAGCGCCGACCGCGGCGCCTTACAGAGCGCCCACGCGAAGCGGCACCGGCCCGCGCGAGACGGACCGGCGCCGCGAGGTGCGCCCAAGCGAGCGAGCGGCTCAGTAGCGCCAGCCGAAGGCCAGCTGGAACCACGGGTGGTGGCTCAACGATGTGCGGCTCGCGTAGCGGTCGCTGGCATGCGAGCGCTTGGCGTACACCCGCTGCAGCTTGTGCGCGGTGTGCTCCACCCGCGCGAAGTCGCGCTCGACCCGCTTGTTCGCGTGCAGATCGTGGATGC
>JAZFWH010000267.1:0-21818 GCA_036482635.1 Myxococcota bacterium | reverse complement strand
CCGGTGTCTTGGCCGGATCGAGCGGGATTGCGACCTCCTCGCCCGTCTCGTGGTCGAGTGCCAGCACCCGCTCCTCGCCGCGCCGGACCGCGCCGAGGACTCCCTTGAGCAGCTCGCCGCGGCGCTTGAGACCCGTCGCGGCGCGCGCCGCTTCGAGTTCGTCCGCCAGTCGGGCCAGCTTGCGGTCCAGGGACTTCTGCTCCCTGCGCAGCACCTTCCCCAGTCCCCGAGCGAGCGCGGCCAGCTCCTCGCGCCGCTCGCGGTCCGCGTAGAGCGCCTCGATCGCGAAGAGGAAACGGTCGTCGCTCTCCTGGGCAAAGCGGTCCTCGCCGGCGGAGCGCGGCCGCGACTCCGGCGGACTCCAGGGCCCGCCGATCGCGAGCTCGGACCGGGCGCCGAGCGAGCGCAGGGCACCCACCACGCGCGCGCTCGCGTCCAGGAGGTAGACGTTGGCGCGCGCACCCAGGATCTCGAGCAGCAGGTCGCAGTCCCCGTCGCGCGTGCGAAGTCGCAGCTCAAGACGTCGGTCGTCGTCCGCGGCCGTCACCCCACCCAGCCGGGCGCCCGAGAGGCGCGCGCGCAGCAGCAGGCCGAAGGCGCCGGGTGCCGACGGCGCCGGCGGCCGGGACTCGAAGAGGGAGACGCGGGCGCACTGCGGGCGGCAGGAGAGGCGCAGGTAGCTGCGGCCTGCGCCGGAGCCGTAAGTCTCGAGCGCGACGCTGTGATCATCCAGCTGGACGACCGCCTGGAGTCGCTGGCCCCGGAGACGCGCGTCGAGCACCCGCGCGGCCCGTTGGAGCTCGACGAGGCTCAGCACGCGCCGACCTAGCTCTGGCAGGCCGGACAGTAATGGCTGCTGCGCTGGCCGATCACCGTCCTGCGAATCGCGCGGCCGCAGGCGCCGCACGGCGCGCCGGTGCGCGCGTAGACGTGGCATTCGAGCTGGTAGCTCCCGTCGCTGCCATCGGGCGCCACGTAGTCGCGGATGCTCGAGCCCCCGCTCTCGATCGCGCGCCGCAGCACCTTGCGAACGGCTGCGGCGAGCCGCTGGCACTCGCGGCGCGTGACCCGCCCGGCCCGGCGCATCGGCCGCACCCCGGCGAGGAAGAGGGCTTCGTCGGTGTAGATGTTGCCCAGGCCCGCGACCACCGCCTGGTCGAGCAGCAGGCTCTTGATCGCGACTGTCCGCCCCCGCGAGGCGTCGAACAGGGCAGCCGCCTCCACCCCCAGCGCGTCGACCCCGAGCTTGTCGAGGCGGGGGTGCGACTCGCCGGGCCCCAACAGCAGGAGCTTCCCGAACTTGCGCACGTCGCGGAAGAACACCTCCGGACCGCGGTCCTCGAAGTGCAGGCGCAGGTGCGTGTGCGGGTCGGGCCGGAATCGGCGCTGCCGCTCGGGGGCCAGGGCGGACCGGGCTGTGGCGCGGAGCAGTCTCACGCTGCTGGCGCCCGCCGAGAAGAGCTGGCCGGTCATGCCCAGATGCAAGACGAGCCGGCTGCCCTCGTCGAGTCGCGCCACCAGGTACTTGCCCCGGCGCTCCAGGCCGCGCACCGTGCGGCCCGCCAGGCCCCGGCGCAGCCGGGCCGGTGCGGTGATGAAGAAATAGCTGTTGCGGGTGGTCTGGACCGCGCGAATCCGCCGCCCCACGAGAAAGGGCGCGATCCGCCGGCGCGTCACCTCGACCTCGGGCAGCTCCGGCACGCCGCCGGATGTTCTAGCCCCTTGGCGGACCGCCCGCACGCGAGCGGGGTGAGAATCCCCGCGGGGCGCGCGCCGGCCTAGCCTTCAGGGAAGTGGGCGCGGAGCCGATAGCTCGGAGCGCCTCCCCTTTTTTTGGATGGGAGCCATGGCTTCCCAACAGACCGGCTCGGCCCACTCCGGCTCGATCTTCTCCCAGAAGCTCGATCGAGCGGCGTTTACCGCCTACTTCCTGGGCGCGGTCGTGCCCCTGGCGGCGCTGGTGGCCCTCGCCCAGCGCTACGTGCTGCCCTCGCTCTCCGAGGGCCGCGCCAGCCTGGGCCTGATCGGGCTGCTGGCCTCCATCGGCATGCTGTCGCTGGCGTCGTTCTTCGTGCTGCGCAAAACGACGCGCCAGTCGCTCGGGCAGATGGATCGGAACAACGAGCAGCTGGCGTCGCTGCTCACCGCCTCGGGCCAGCTCGCGGGAGCCCACCACACGCGCGACGCCGCGGTGACCGCCGCGCGCTGCTCCTTGTCGCTCACCGGCGCCCGCGCGGCCTTCGTGCTGTCCGCCAGCGCGTCGGGAGAGGCGCCGAAGCTGCTGGAATCGGCGGGCGAGCAGGCGGCGAGCCTGTACCAGCGCTTCGCCGAGCCGCTGGTGGAAATGTCGCTGCTCGCGATGGGCCACGGGCGCCCGGCGCTGCGCGGCCCGGCGCCGCGCCGGCCCGCAATGGCCGTGGTCCCGCTGGCCGGCGACCCCGATCCGCTGGGTGCGCTGGCGGTGATCCACTCGAGCTCCTCGGATGCCTTCGCGCCGGGCGAGGTGCACGCGCTGACCACGCTGGCGGGGCTGGCCTCGGTGGCCCTCGCCAACGCGGATCTGCGCCACGCCCAGCGCAACTTCTTCTCCCACATGACCGACCTGCTGGTCTCGGCCCTCGACGCCCATCTCGGCTACCACGGGGGACACGGCACCCGCGTCGCCCAGTACGCGAACCGGGTCGGGCGCGAGATGCGCCTGGACGACGGCATCTTGCAGAACCTGCACTTCGCCGCTCAGCTCCACGACATCGGCATGCTCAAGTTCGAGAAGGCCATGCAGAAGACCACCAAGGCATGCGAGAAGCACGCCATCATCGGCGCGCGCATGCTGGGACAGATCCGGCTCTGGGAGGGTGTGGCGCCGATCGTGCTGCACCACCACGAGTGGATGGACGGAACCGGCTATCCGGAGGGGCTGGCGGGGGACGCGATCCCCCTCGAAGCGAGGATCGTCGCGGTCTGTGACGCGTTCGACTCGATGACCAGCAGTACGAGCTACAAGGTCGCGATGCCCCTCGAAGCCGCCGTTCAGGAGCTCGAGGAAGGCGCGGGCACCCAGTTCGACCCCGACGTGGCGCGGGTCTTCGTGGATCTCGCCCGCCGCGGCGTGATCGAGGTCCTCGCGGACGCCTCCGGCTGAACGACGCTCCCTCCGCTCGCAACGCTCTGCGTCTCCCCGCGTCCCCCGTGGGCTACCATCCTCGCGCCATCCGGCGGGAGACCTGACGTTGACCGACTACTTCGGTCCGGGCATGCGCCTCTACCTCGAACGCCTCGTGGACTGGGACAGCCTGCTCAGCCTGCGAAGCGGAGAGCCCGTGGACGTCGAGGCCGAGGTCGCGGCCTACCGCACGATCCTGGAGACCGCGGCGGCTCTGGCCGCGAGCTTCGAGTCCGAGGCGCGCAAGAACTGGGCCACGGAAGCGGAACTCACGCCGGACGGGGGCGCGCAGTCGCCGCCCCACATCCGCAACGCCTACGACAAGCTGCGCGAGGCGGGGCTCGTCTCCCTACCCGTCAGCGAGAGCTACGGGGGCTACGGGCTACCGATGCTCCTCAACGGCATGATCCTCGAGATGCTGGCCCGCGCCGACCCGAGCCTGATGATGGTCGTCGGCCTCCAGACCGGAGCCGCGGGCGACATCGAACGATACGGCAGCGACGAGGTGAAGCGCGCCTACCTGCCCCGCTTCGTCTCGGGTGAGGTGCAGGGCTGCATGGACCTCACCGAGCCCCAGGCGGGGAGCGATCTCGGCGGCATCGTGACGAAGGCCACGGAGCTCCCGGACGGAGCGGTGCGCGTCGACGGCCAGAAGATCTACATCTCCAACGGCGGCGCCGAGGTCCATCTCGTGCTCGCGCGCGACGCCGTCACGTTCGACGAGTCGCGCGGCACCACCAACGGGCTCTCCCTGATCCTCGTGCCTCGTCACCTCGAAGACGGGACCCGCAACGGCGTTCGCGTCACGCGGCTCGAGAGCAAGCTCGGGATCCACGGCTCCGCGACCTGCGAGGTCCTGTTCGAGGCAGCGACCGGAACCCGCCTGGGCCAGAAGGGCCAGGGCTTCCGAGCCATGCTCGACCTGATGAACGCGGCCCGCCTGGGAGTCGCCTCCCAGGCCCTGGGCTTGTGCGACGCGGCCCTTCACGACGCCGTGAGCTACGCCAGGCAGCGCGAGCAGTTCGGCAAGCCCGTGGCCGAGCAGCCTCTGCTCAAGACGATGCTGGCGAAGATGGCGGTGAACACCGAGGCGGTGCGCGCTCTCCTCTACCGCACCCTCAAGCTCGAGGACCTCAATCGCGCGCGCGAGGGGGCACTCCAGCGCGGCGACCTGTCGAAGGCCGAGGCCGCCTCCGTCCAGGAGGAACTCGAGCGCGACACGTCACGCGTGCGGCTGCTGACGCCGCTCTGCAAGTACTTCGCCACCGAGGTCTGCGACGACCTGACGCGGGATGCGATCCAGGTCTTCGGTGGGATCGGCTACACGATGGCGGCCGACGTGGGGAAGATGCACGCCGACAGCCTGATCACGACCATCTACGAGGGCACCAGCGAGATCCAGGCATCCTTCGCGCTCAGGGAGATCGGCAAGGGATCCCTCGACGTCGTGTTCGGCATCATCCGGGGAGAGCTCGCCGCCATGGCGGATGATCCGGCGCGGTCGGAGCTCGCGAAGCGCGTGGAGGAGATGACGATGCACGTCGAGACGGCCACCCGCATCCTGTTCTCCGATCCGTCCTACGCTCTGCTGCGCGCGAAGCTGCTCACCGAGATGGTGATCGACGTCGGGGCCGCCTGCGAGCTCCTGCACCAGGCGGGGGCCGAGCCCTCCCGCCTCGACCTCGCGGAGGCGTACATCCGGCGACGCGTGCTCGACACCGAGCATATGAGCCGCCGCATCGAGGAGAACGCGGAAGGCCGGCTCGAACGCGACACGCGCCTACTCGAGCGGATGGTCTCTTCCAACCTCTGACTCAGACGGATCCCACCCCCCGCATGAAGGTGCACATCCTCGGCTCGAGCGCAGGCGGAGGCCTCCCCCAGTGGAACTGCGGGGGGCCGAACTCCGTCCGCGCACGGCGCGGCGATCCGGCGGTCCCGCCCCGCACCCAGCCCTCGATCGCGGTCTCCGCCGACGGGCGGCGCTGGTCGGTGCTCAACGCCAGCCCCGACATCCGACACCAGCTGGCGGGTTTCCCCGGCTTGCATCCGCGGCCGGGGACGCGCGACGTCCCGCTGGACACGGTGGTGCTGACCAACGCCGAGCTGGATCACGCACTGGGGCTGCTGGTCCTGCGCGAGGCGCTCTCCTACCGGATCCTCTCGACGCCGTGGGTGCGCGACGCGATCCTCGAGCACAACGCGGCCTGGCGGCTGTTGGAGCCGGTGTGGGGCACCGCAAAGCTCGACGAGCCGGTCGCCCTCGACCGCGACGGAGCCCTGGAGGCGCGGCTCTTCCCGGTCCCGGGCGGGGTTCCAGGCTACCTGCGCGGCAGGGTCGCGAATGGCCCCGAGTCGTCGGTGGGTGTGCGCCTGACCGACGCCGCCAGCGGCCGGCGCCTCGTCTACACGCCCGGCCTCAAGAGCCTCGACGTCGGCACGCTGGCTGAGCTCGAAGCGGCCGACTGCCGCTTCGTGGACGGGACGTTCTTCACGCCCGACGAACTGCGGCGGCTGCGCCCCGGTGCGCCCGACGCGGTCAGCATGGGGCACGTACCGATCACCGGGGAGGGCGGCAGCCTGGAGCCACTCTCGAAGCTCTCCGGGCGGACGCTCTACATCCACATGAACAACACCAATCCGATCCTCGACGCCGAGTCTCCGGAAGCGGAGCGCGTGCGGCGCGCCGGCATCGAGATCGCCGCCGACGGGCAGGAATTCGCCGTATGAGCGGAGACGAGGCCGCCCGCGCCTGGAGTCCGGCCGAGTTCGAGAAACGGCTGCGCCGCATCGGAGAAGAGCGCTACCACCACCGCCACCCGTTCAACCTGCGCATGCACGCGGGCGACCTGGGGCGGGACGAGATCCGGACGTGGGTGTGCAACCGCTATTACTACCAGACGCGCATTCCGATCAAGGACAGCCTGATCCTCGCCAAGGCGCGGGATCCCGGCTTCCGCCGCGAGTGGGTGCAACGGCTCCACGATCACGACGGGGCTTCCGCGAGCGAGGGCGGCCTCGAGCTGTGGCTGGCGCTGGCCGAGGCGGTGGGGCTGGAGCGCGCAGCGGTCGAAAGCCTCGAGCACGTCCTGCCGGGTGTACGCGAGGCGTGCGACGACTACGTCCGCTTCGTGGAGAGCCATGATCTGCTCGAGTCCGTCGCCGCCTCCCTTACCGAGCTCTTCGCCGGCGACATCATGGTCGAGCGGATCGCGGCCTTCGAGAAGCACTACGCGTGGGTCGACTCGGCGGGCCTGCGTTACTTCCGCAAGCGCACACAGCAGGCTCCGCGGGACGCGACCTGGGGCCTGGATTTCGTGCTGCGCGAGGCGCGCGCCCGCCAGGACCAGGAGCTCTGCACCGCGGCCCTCCAGGGAAAGTGCGAGATCCTCTGGAGGCTGCTGGACGCCGTCGAGGCGGCGCAGCGGCGCCCGCTGTTGGCTCGCTCCGCGCAGCTCCGCATCGACCCGGTCGGCGACCAGACGCTGGTCGTGCTCCCCGAGCGCGCCGTGAAGCTCAACGAGAGCGGGCGGGAGATCCTCGCGTTGTGCGACGGCGAGCGGACCGCGGCGACGATCGCGCTGGAGCTGCGGCGTCGCCACCCGGAGGTGGAACAGCTCGAGTCGGACGTGCACGAATTCCTGACCCAGATGCGCCGCCTGGGCGTTCTGGCGAGCCCGACCTGAGGGGCCAATGCAGGCACCGCGTCCCTACAACCTGGTCGCCGAGCTCACCTACCGCTGCCCGCTGCGCTGCGCCTACTGCTCGAACCCGCTGGGCTATCGCGAGGTGCCCGAGGCACTCGACGCGTCGGCCTGGTGCCGAACCTTCCAGCAAGCCGCGGCCCTGGGCGCTCTGCACGTGGGCCTCACGGGGGGCGAGCCCACCGTGCGCGCGGATCTCGACGAGATCGTGGGCGGGGCCGCCGGCGCCGGCCTCTACACCCATCTGGTCACGGCCGGGACCACGCTCGAAGCGGGCGCGCTCGCGGCGCTGCGCGACGCCGGTCTGCGCAGCGTCCAGCTCTCCATCCAGGATTCCCGCGCAGCCGAGTCGGACGCGATGGCCGGCGTGCAGGCCTTCGAGCGCAAGCTCGCCTTCGCCGAAGAGGTGCGCGCGCTCGAGCTGCCCCTCACACTCAACTTCGTCCTGCACCGACACAACCTCGAGCGCGTCAGCGAGATCATCGATCTCGCCCGGCGCCTGGACGCGGACCGCCTCGAGCTCGCCAACGCCCAGTACTACGGCTGGGCGCTGCCCAACCGCGCACAGCTGCTCCCCACGCGAACCCAGCTCGAAGCGGCAGCGCGCGCCGTGTCGCGAGCCCGCCGCGAACACGAGCGGCCGGAGATCCTCTTCGTGCTGCCGGATTACTTCGCGGACCGACCCAAGCCCTGCATGGGCGGTTGGGGACGGCGTACAATCGTGGTGGCGCCCGACGGGCGCGTCCTCCCCTGCCACGCGGCGGCGCAGATCCCCGGGCTCGAGTTCTGGTCCGTCGCCGAGCGGACCCTGGCCGAGTGCTGGGCCGACGCTCCGGGCCTCAACGCGTTTCGGGGCAGCGGCTGGATGCGCGAGCCCTGCCGCAGCTGTCCGGAGCGAGACCGCGACTTCGGCGGCTGCCGCTGCCAGGCATTCCTGCTCACTGGCGATGCGGCGTCGACCGACCCCGCGTGCCAGCTGGCGCCGCGCCACGATGTGGTACGCGAGGCCCGCGCGGCGGCCGAGCGAAGCGAGCCGACACCGCGGCTCGTCTACCGGGGCGAAACGCTCCAGGGGTAGGCTTCGATCCGGGCGGGTCGTCCATCCGGGGCGCGTGGGCGATCGTTCACGCAGGGGTTACCTTCGCCGCGATGGCGAGAGAGGTGGCCAGCACGAGCGAAACGCGCCAGGCCATCCTGGTGGTGAGCAACCGCCTGCCGTTCACTTTTGCCCGCACTTCCGCCGGCTTCGAGCGCCGCCGCTCGGCGGGAGGTCTCGTCTCGGCACTCGAGCCCGTGTTGCACAAACGCGGCGGTGTCTGGGTCGGATGGCCGGGAATCGAGATCCAGGAAGGCGAGCAGCTCCCCACCACCGGCGAGCCCTACCGCATCGCGCCGGTGCTGCTCAGCGAGAACGAGATCTCGCGCTACTACCACGGCTTCTCCAATCGCACGCTGTGGCCGCTCATGCACAGCATGCCCGAGCGCACCCGCTTCGATCGGCGGGAATGGGAGACCTACGAGAAGGTGAACGAACGCTTCGCCCAGGCGGTTGCGGCCGAGGCGGGCGATGCGGGCGTCGTCTGGATCCACGACTACCACCTCATGCTGACGCCGCCGCGGGTCCGACAGGAGCTGCCCGACGCGCGCCTCGCGTTCTTCCTGCACGTTCCCTTCCCGCCCTATGACATCTTCCGCCTGCTGCCCTGGGACCGAGAGATCCTCCGGGCACTCCTGGCCTGCGACCTGATCGGATTTCACGTCAGGGGCTACGCCCAGAACTTCCTCGACTGCGTCGAGCGCAGTCTGGGCGCCCGCGTCCACCACCAGGAGATGCTCGTCGAGTACGGCAACCGCACGACCCGCATCGGGGCCCTGCCGATCGGCATCGACTTCGACCACTTCGAGGCCCTGGCCCTGGCCACCGCGGAGCAGCCCCAGAACCAGCGTCAGCAGCTGGTGCTGGGCGTCGATCGACTCGACTACACGAAGGGCATCCCCGAACGCATCAGCGCGTTCGAGCGACTCCTCGAACTCCACCCGGAGCACCGCGAGAAGGTCGTGCTGCTCCAGCTCGCGGTGCCCAGCCGATCCCAGGTCGCCGAGTACAAGGAGCTGAAGCGCGAGATCGACGAACTCGTGGGCAGGGTCAACGGCCGCTTCGCGACCGCCGAGTGGTCTCCGATCCGCTACCTGTACCGCGCGATCAGCCAGGAGCGGCTCGCGGCGCTCTACCGCGACGCCAACGTGGCGCTGGTGACGCCACTCCGCGACGGCATGAATCTGGTGGCGAAGGAGTTCGTCGCGTGCCAGGTCAGCGACCCCGGTGTCCTGATCCTCTCGCTGCTGGCGGGGGCTGCCGACACGATGCGCGAAGGGCTGCGCGTGAACCCGTACGACATCGACGGTACGGCGGAGGCGATCCACCGGGCGCTGAACATGGACGAGGCCGAGCGGCGCTCGCGCATGGCGGCCCTGCGGCGGCGCGAAAAGCGCGACAACGTCGACGCGTGGGTCAAATCGCTCCTCGAAGCGGCTACCGGAGCCCGCGCCAGACTGATTCCGTACACCGACGCCGACTTCGCCGCGGTGCTGGGCGCACGCGTGCGCGGCTATCGGCTGGCGCTGTTCCTCGACTACGACGGGACGTTGTGCCCGCTCCAGGAGCATCCATCGAAAGCGAAGCTCTCGAGCGCCATGCGCAAGGCGATCGACACCTGTACGCGCCGCGGCGACACGGACGTCGCGATCGTCACGGGGCGAGCGCTCACGGACATCGCTGCGCTGATGAAGGACGACGCGCTGACCTACGCGGCGAACCACGGGCTCGAAATCGCCGGGCCCGGGATGCGCAGCTTCGTTCACGAGGACCTGCCGCACTACCGGGCCCGCGCGGAGGAGATCGCGCGCAACCTGGAGAAGCTCGCGGTGGAGGGCGGCTGGGTCGAAGCGAAGGGGCCGACCCTCACCTACCACTTCCGGGCCGTGGCGGAAGGCCGCCGCGAAGCGCTGGCCACCGACGCGCGGGAGATCATCAACCGCGCCGGCTACCAGGCCCGGGACGCGCACTGTGCCGTGGAGGCCCGGCCCCCGATCGGCTGGGACAAGGGGCGTGCGGTCCTGCACATCCTGCGCACGCGTTACGGTCCGGCGTGGTCGGAGAACGTGCGGGTCATCTACGTGGGCGACGACCAGACCGACGAGGATGCGTTCCGCTTCCTCTCGGGGCTGGCGGTGACCTTCCGGGTGGGAAGCGCCGACACACCGACGGCGGCGGCCCGGCGACTTCCCGACACCGACGCGGTGCGTGCCCTGATCGGCTGGATCGGCCGGCGCGACACCGCCGAGGCGGACGCCGGCCGCGCCGCCGCCTGGGCTTCCCGCACGCGGTCCCGCGAACGCTAAACCAACGCCTTGGATCCCTTCGAGCTCTCCATCCTCTTCGCTGCGGCGCTGGCCACCTCGGCGCTCTCGGCCGTGGTGGGGATGGCCGGCGGCATCACCCTGCTGTCCGTGATGCTGCTCTTCCTCGAACCGCTGCTGGCCGTTCCCCTGCACGGTGTCGTCCAGCTGGTCTCGAACAGCTCGCGCGCCGTGATCCAGCGCAAGCACGTCCGCTGGGAGCTGCTCGGGCGCTACGCGATCCTGTTGCTGCCGATGGGCTTCGCCGGCCTGGCCGTTGCGAAGTCGCTGCCGCCCGCGGGTGCCCGGGTGACGATCGGCGCGTTCGTGCTGGTCGCTACCTGGGCGCCCCACTGGCTGCTGCTCGGCCGCCACCCGGAGCGCACCGATCCCGGCCACCGCTTCCTCCTGCTGGGCGGCGTGGTGGGATTCCTGAGCCCCACGATCGGGGCCACCGGTCCGCTGATCGCCCCCTTCTTCCTCAACATCGGCCTCACGCGCCACGCGCTGATCGGCAGCAAGGCGGCGATCCAGACCCTGGGGCATCTGGCAAAGCTCGTGGTGTTCGGCTTCGCGGGGTTCGCCTTCCACCACTTCGCCGGACCGCTCGCGCTGCTGTGCGCGGCCGTGATTCTGGGCACCTGGATCGGCAGCCGACTCCTGGAGCGGGTCGACGAGGTCTGGTTCACCCGCCTGTACAAGGGCGTGCTGACGGTGATCGCCGTTCGGCTGGTGGTGTGGGACGGACTCTCCGCCCTGGGGGTGCTCTGAGCTGATTCGCCTCGCGCCGCGCCGGCGCGGCGAGAATCGCGGGCGAGTCGAGTCTCTGATAGAGTCGATGCTCCCAGCGCTCTCCGCAGGACGAGCTGCGCTCTCCTGGGTTGGTCAGTGACAGCGCTTCACCGCTTGAAAAATCTCCTGTCCCGGACATCGCGGAGCCAGCGGCTCGGCGCGGGCGCCGCCGCCGGGGTGCTCGGCATCTGCGCCCTGCTCGCCTGGCGCGGATGCGCCGGGGTTGAATTCGACCCGGGTCCGACCGCCAGCGCCGAGCGGGGGCGCATCGAGCGGATCGTGGTGGCGACCGGCACGATCGAGCCCGAGCGCGAAGTCGAGGTCCGCCCGCGCATCGCCGGGATCGTCGAGCAGATCCTGGTCGAGGCGGGAGACGAGGTGGTGGAGGGCCAGCGCCTGGTCGAGATCGAGCGCGAGATGCTCGAGTCCCAGGTCCGGGAGGCGGAGGCGGGCCTGCGAGGCGCCCGAATCGAGCAGCGCTACGCCAGGATCGAGCTCGACCGCATCGAGGAGCTACGGAGCGGCGGCGTGGCTTCCTCCCAGCAACACGACGCGGCTCGCCTGCGCTTCGAGGGCGCGGAAGCCGGGGTGTCCCGCGCCGCGGCGCGGCTGTCCACCCTCTCCACCCAGCTCGGCTACGCGAGCGTGCGCTCGCCGCTCGCGGGACGCGTGCTGGACGTGCACACCGAGGAGGGCAACGCGGTCTCGCCCGTCACCGCCGTGACGGGCGGCACGCTCCTGCTGTCGCTGGCCGCCACCGAGAAGCTGCATCTCAAGGGACTGGTCGACGAGAACGAGGTGGCCCGGGTCGAGCTGGGCCAGCCGACGCGCATCCGCACCGAAGCGTTCGCCGATCGCGTGTTCCAGGGCAGGGTCCGCGAGATTGCACCCATGGGCCAACGGATCCAGAACGTCACGTACTTCGAGGTGGAGATCGAGATCACGGACGACGAGGCCGGCGAGCTCCGCCCGCGGATGTCGGGGGACGCGGACATCGTGACGGAGGTGGTCGAGAACTCCGTCACGATCCCCGAGACCGCCCTTCGCTACCGCGGCGATCAGATCTACGTGGAGACGGTCACCCGCGACGGCGCCAACGCGATCGAGCCCAGAAACGTCACCATCGGCATCGTCGACGGCACCCGCGTCCAGGTGCTGGACGGCCTCGAGGCCGGCGAGGAGGTGCGACTGAAATGAGCGAAGACGCCGGTCGGCCGGGACCGAGCCTTCCCGTCATCGACCTCGAGGCCGTCCACAAGCGCTACTCGACCGGAAAGCTCGAGGTCTACGCGCTGCGCGGCATCGACCTGCGCATCGAGCCCGGTGAGTTCGTCTCGATCATGGGGCCTTCCGGCTCCGGGAAGACGACGTTGCTCGAAATCCTGGGCTGTCTGTCGCGTCCCACTACGGGCCGCTACCGCTTCAACGGCCGCAACGCCGACGCGATCGACCCCGACGGCCTGGCGCGGCTGCGGGGCGAAGAGATCGGCTTCATCTTCCAGAGCTTCAACCTGCTACCGCGGCTCTCGACGCTGGAGAACGTCGAGCTGCCCCTGGCCTATCGGGGCGTTCCGCGCCGCGAGCGGAAGGCCCGGGCCAGGGACTCGTTGGCGAAGGTGGGCCTGGCCAACCGCGCGAAGCACCTGCCCACCGAGATCTCGGGCGGGGAACGCCAGCGGGTCGCCATCGCCCGCGCCCTGGTCAACCGCCCTTCGCTGGTGCTGGCCGACGAGCCCACCGGCAACCTCGACTCGCGCACGGGGGACGAGATTCTCTCACTGCTGAGGGACTTCCACGTGGAGGGCAACACCGTGGTGGTGGTGACCCACAACCCCAAGATCGGAGAGCAGGCCGAGCGCCAGGTGTCGATCCGCGACGGCCAGATCGAACGCGACGAGGCGCGGGGCTAAACGTCGTGCTGGCTCTCGACGCCGCGCAGCAGGCCGTGCGCCTGCTGTGGGCCCACAAGCTGAGATCCTGCCTCACCATGTTCGGTCTCGTCTGGGGCACCGCGGCCGTGATCGCCCTCGTCTCCTGGGGCGAGGGCGTGCGCAGCATGCTCGAGCGGGGCTTCTTCAAGGCCGGCAAGAACATGGGCGAGGTGTGGGCCGGGCGCGTGAGCGAGGAGTTCACCCCCGCGGTCGACCGCCGCTACCTGTGGTTCACGATCGAGGACGTCGAGGTGCTGCGCCGGCGCGCTCGGCTTCCGGAGGCAATCGGCGCCGAGTCCTGGGAGATGCTGCCCGCCACCTATCGCCAGCGGGCGGTCTGGGTGGACGTGCGCGGCATCGATCCCGAGGTGATGGAGATCCGCGGCATCCCGCTGGCCGCGGGCCACGGCATCACCCGCTCCGACGTCGACCACCGGCGGCGGGTGGTGGTGCTCGGCGATACCGCGCGGCGCCGGCTGCTGGGCGCCGAAGGCCGGCTCGGAAGCTGGATCCGGCTGGCCGGGAAGCCGTTCAAGGTGGTCGGCCTGCTCGAGCACGTGGGCACACAGCTGAGCCGCGATCGAATGCTGATCGACCAGCACGCCTGGATCCCCATCACCACGCTCCAGGCCAACTGGCCCAAGTGGTGGACCGACCAGTTCGTGGTGAGCAAGATCCTGTATCGCATGCCCAGCCGCGCACAGCTCGACGAGACCGAGGCCGAGGTGCGGGCGATCCTGGCGGAGCGGCTCCAGGTGCGCTCCGACGACACGGAGGCAATCGGAATCCACAGCGCCGTCAAGATGCTCCGCACCATCCCGCTCGACCAGATGCAGGGCCTGATGTTCATCCTGGCCACGACGACGCTGGTGATCGGCGCCGTCGGCGTGCTGAACATGATGCTGGACTCGGTCTACGAGCGGCGCCAGGAGATCGGCGTGCGCCTGGCGGTGGGAGCCCGGCGGCGCGACATCATCGCCCAGTTCTTCCTGGAGACGTTCGCCATCAGCGCCCTCGGAGGCCTGGTCGGTGCGGCGCTGGGAGTCGGCGCCTGCCTCGCGCTGGGTGCGCTCGACGCGCCGGAGATGATCCCCGTCCCGGTGATCAACACGCGCATTGTCGTCGTGGCGCTCGCGGTGATGAGCACGGTCGGGCTCGCCGCGGGCGTGATTCCCGCCTGGCGGGCGGCGCGGGTCGACCCGGCCCTGACGCTGAGGATGGAGTAGCGGCCTTGGACCTGCTCCAGTCGACCTTCCGCAGCCTGCGCGCCCACGCGCTGCGCTTCGGCCTCACCTCTCTGGGGATCGTGTGGGGCGCCTTCATGCTCACGCTGCTGTCCGGAACCTCGGCCGGCTTCGTCCAACACTTCGAGACCGAGCTCCAGGAGGTCGGCCCGAAGCTGGTGCTGGTCTGGCCGGGATCGGTGATCAAGAACCGGGTCGGCGAGCGAGGCGCCCGCCCAGTCGAGCTCGACAACGACGACGTGGCGCGCCTCAGGCAGCTCCACTCGGTGGAGGACATGGCCCCGGACATCGTGCTCTGGTCGCAGATCGTCCGGGCCGGGCGACGCACCAAGCTGCTGACCGTCAACGGCGGCGACGAGGAGACGCTGCGCATCCGCAACTTCGAGATCGCGCAGGGCCGCTTCCTGACCAAGACCGATGTGGAGCGGGCGGCCCGGGTGGCGTTCCTCGGCCCTCAGGCTGCGGAACGGCTGTTCGGCGCGGCGCCGGCGCTGGGCCGGACCATCCAGATCGAGTCCCAGCGCTTCCGGGTGATCGGCGTCTCGGTCGCAAAGGGCGAGCAGCTGCTGCACATCAACGGCCGGGACGACCTGGCGGTGATCATCCCCTACACCACGGCGCAGCGCTGGTTCACCCACACCGAACGCCTCGAGCAGGTGATCCTGGCCTCGGTGACGCCAGAGGGAAGCGTGGACGCGATCACCCACACCCGCCAGCTGCTGGGCCTGCACCACGACTTCGACCCGGACCTCGACACGGCCATCTCCTACATGAACGTGTACGAAGCGCTGGTCGACATCTACGCCAGCCTCGACGCGCTGCGCCTGTTCCTGGTGTTCGCGGGGATCATCACACTGATGGTCGGCGCCGTGGGCGTGATGAACATCATGCTGGTCGTGGTGGGAGAGCGCGTCAACGAGATCGGCCTGCGCAAGGCCGTGGGGGGCACGAGCCGCGCCGTGTTCGTCCAGTTCCTGGCCGAGGCGACCGCCGTGTGCGGCGTCTCAGGCGTGTTGGGAGCGGCGCTGGGCGTGGGCGGCGCCCAGCTGCTGGGCGCGCTATCGCCGCCCGGCACGGCCACCAGCTCCCCGCCGCTGCTCGACCCGGTGACCGTGTTGGCGATCGTCGGCTCACTGGTCGCGGTCGGTATCGTGGCGGGCGTCGTGCCCGCCGTGCGAGCTGCGCGCGTCGATCCGGCCCAGGCCCTGCGCTCCAACTAGCCAGCTCAGCTGGGTGCGCGCGAGTCGCTAATAGAGGATCACGCTGCGGATCACCTCGCCTGCGTGCATCCGCTCGAAGGCCGTGTTGATCTCCTCCAGGGGCAGCGTCTCCGTCACCATCTCGTCCAGCTTGATGCGGCCAGCCATGTAGCGGTCGACAAACTGGGGGAGCTGGGTGCGGCCCCGGGTCCCGCCGAACGCGGTGCCCCGCCAGGAGCGCCCGGTCACCAGCAGGAAGGGCCGCGCGTGGATCTCCTCCCCGGCCCCCGCCACCCCGATGACGATCGCCTGGCCCCAGCCGCGCTGCGTGCAGGCCAGGGCCTGTCCCATCACCTCCACGTCGCCGATGCATTCGAAGGAGTAGTCGACGCCCCCGTCGGTCGCGTCGAGGATGGGCTGCACCAGGTCTCCGATCTCCCTGGGATTCATGCATTCGGTGGCCCCGAACTGCCGCGCCAGCTCGAACTTCCCGGAATTGACGTCGATGGCGATGATCTGCTCCGCGCCGGCCAGCACCGCGCCCTGCACCACGGACAGTCCCACTCCGCCCAGGCCGAAGACGGCGACCGACGATCCCGGCTCGACCTTCGCCGTGTGCAACACGGCGCCGATCCCCGTGGTGACGGCGCAGCCCAGCAGGCACACCTTGTCGAGCGGCGCGTCCGGGCGGATCGCGGCGACGGCGATCTCCGGGAGCACCGCGCACTCCGCGAACGTCGACGTGCCCATGTAGTGGTGAAGCATGCGCCCCTTGTGGGAGAGCCGGCTTGTGCCGTCGGGCATCACGCCCCGACCCTGGGTGCCGCGCAGGGCAACGCACAGGTTCGTCCGGCCCGACACACAGTATTTGCACTGCCGGCACTCCGGGATGTAGAGCGGAATCACGTGGTCGCCGGGGCTGACCGATCGCACCTTGGGTCCCACCTCCTCGACCACGCCGGCCCCCTCGTGGCCGAGCACCACCGGGAACAGCCCCTCCGGGTCCCGGCCGCTCAGGGTGTAGGCGTCCGTGTGGCACACGCCGGTCGCCGCCAGGCGCACCAGGCACTCGCCCTCCCTGGGCCCCTCGAGATCGACCTCATCGACCTCGAGCGGCTTGTTGGGCTCCCAGCCGATCGCCGCCTTCACCTTCATGCAGGGGCCTCCCGTCAGAGCGTGGTGGAGATTCCGCCGTCGACGGGGATCACGGCGCCCGTCAGGTAGGCGCCCGCCCGCGACGCCAGATAGATGGCCACACCCGCCATGTCGTCGGGCTCTCCGATCCGACCCAGCGGGCACGATTGCACGATCGCGTCTTTGAAGCGCTTCAGCGTCTCGGCCATCATCTTGCTCTCGAAGGGCCCGGGCGCCACGGCGTTCACGGTGATCCCGCGCGCCGCCAGCTGCTTGGCCAGCGCGCGGGTCAGGTGGTGCACGGCCGCCTTGCTGGCGGAATAGGCGTAGGTCTCGAGCGGCGGGATGTGGAGCCCGTCGATGGACCCGATGTTGATCACCCGGGCCGGGTCGGCGGGGGTGGCCGCCTTCTCGAGCTGCGGCAGGCACGCGCGCGTCAGGTGGAACACGGCCTTGACATTGAGCGCGAGCACCTTGTCCCAGGCCGAGTCGGGGTACTCCGCCAGCGGCGCGCCCCAGTTCGCTCCGGCGTTGTTCACCAGGATGTGCAGGGCCGGCTCTCGCGCCGCCAGCTCACCCGCCAGCCGCTCGGCCTCCTGCGGGGTCGCCAGATCCGCCGGCAGGGCCACACACGTGCCCTGCTTCGCCAGCTCCGCCGCCACCTCCTCGCATACTTCCCGCTTGCGCGAGGAGATGTAGACCCGCGCGCCGGCCTCGACGTAGCCGCGCGCGATCATCAGGCCGATGCCGCGCGAGCCGCCCGTGACCAGAGCGACCTTGCCTTCGATGTCGAACAAGCCCTTCACCGCGCCCTCCTGCCTCCTACTCCGATCGCGAGCTCCGCTGCGCCTCTTCGAAGGCCTGGCGGATCGCGGAATCGCGATCCCGGCGAAACACGAAGGGGACGGAGAACGCAGTGTAGCCCGCGTCCTGCTCGAGGCGGGCCGAGGCCAGGGTCTCCTCGAGGGACATCCCCGCGTCCACCGCCCCCTCGGCCACCGCCCAGATCTCCCGGAGGAAGCCCTGGAAGGCCGCGAGTCCCTCGCGGTCGGTCACCGCACCGTGGCCGGGAATCACCCGGTCGAAGTCGAGTGCGAGCACGCGGTCGAGCGTCGCGATCCACGCGGGAACCGAGCCGCCGCCCTCCAGGTCGATGCGGGGGTAGGTGCGCTGGAACAGCAGGTCGCCGGCGTGCAGCACGCGGTCCTCGACGAAGAGCACGACCAGGTCTCCATCCGTGTGGCCGCGCCCGAGCTGCAGGGCGCGGATCGTCTTGCCGCCGATTCGAAGCAGGTGCTCGCCCTCGAACGTCTGGTTGGGCAGGTTGCCGCTCGCCTCGCCGCGCCAGTAGCCCGCGTCCCGCTCCAGCAGGTGGGCGCGGGTGCGCTCGGTCGCGACCACCGCCGTCCCGAGCGGGAAGCCGGGGTTCCCGTGGGTGTGGTCCCGGTGGTAGTGAGTGTTGAGGATCGCCTGAACCGGACCGCCGCCCAGGCGCGCCGCGAGCTCGCGAAGCTGGTCGCCCTGCAGGCGAAAGTTCATCGTGTCGACGACGACCGCGCCGCGCTCGGTTCCGAGCACGGCGACATTGCCCCCGAAGCCCCGGATCACGACCACGTCGTCGGTCACACGCTCGACGTCGAACGAAGTGAGGCGCTGGTAGACGTAGACCGCCGCTACGCCCGCGATCAGCGTGACGGCGGCGACGACTGCGCCGAGCGTGCGAGCCATCGGTTCCCTCTCCCCCCGGGCTTCCTGAACGCAGCCGGATTATATCGGCCCGGCCGCGCCGGTCGGAAGGAGCCGCTAGGCCGACGTGGCGTCCTCCACACGCTTGGTGTGATCGGCGAGGGCAGGCCGCTCGGACACCAGCTCGGCGAAGTCCGGGGTGGGCCCCGAGAGCCCGGCCCGCAGCTCGCTGTAGATGGCCAGGTCGGCCGCGCCGACGCGATCCGCGTAGAAGAAGGGACGCCGCCCCAGCAGGGTGACCAGGTCGTCGAGCACCCGCCCCGTCTCGTGGATCAACACGTCGTAGGGGAGCCGTCCGAGCCCCTGCGCCCGCGACGTGCTCCCGATCTGGCGGGCGATGAGCGGCGCGACCAGCGGCCGCAGCAGACTCGGCACCGACCCGGTGATCTGCTCGATCGTGGCGGCTGCGTTCGGCTTCGCCCAGCGCAGGGCCATCAAGTACCAGTAGAGGGACTCGTCCGACCAGTCCTCGAGCAGGCGCTGCGCCGCGGCGATGGCGGGATCCTCCGCGAAGAGCGGCGGCTCGGGCTCGACCTCGTCGAGTCTGCGCAGAATGAACGTCGAGTCGTAGATGCGTTCACCGTCCAACTCGAGCACGGGCATCTTGCCAGTGGTCGGATTCCAGCGCTTGAGATCGAACGGGCTCTTTACGTCCACCTCGCGGAAGCCGAGTCGCTTCAGCTGGAGCGCCTGCGCCACCTTCGCCACGAAGGGCGAAAGGCGGCTGCCGAACAGGGTGATCTGGGACATGGGAATACCCCTCCGCCCGGGGGCGCGGCGCGCGGCCGGCCCCCGGCGGGTTCGATTACGGTTGGCTGGATCTCACATCGCCGCGAAGGCGGCGGTCTCCTCCTCGATGCGGGCCTTGAAGGAAGGCCGCGAGTGCGTGCGCTCCACGAACTCGGCGAGCTTCGGCCAGCGCCCCGCGTCGACCTGCTCGCCGCCGTGCTTGAAGTTCGCGAAGATCGAGCCCACGGCGATGTCGGCGATCGAGAAGTGGGCGCCCACCAGCGGTTGTCCCTCGCGGACCTGGCTCTCCAAGTAGTCGAAGATCGGGGGCACCACCTCTTTGAGCTGCTTCTGCACGAGCTCCTCGTCGGGCTCCTGCTTGAAGAAGCGCTTCCGGACCGCGCGCTGGAAGAAGACGGGGCCCACCGCCTCGGTGAGCTTGCTGTCGGAGTACTCCTCGTACCAGAGCGCCCGGCCAAACTCCTGGGGATCGGACGGGTAGAGCGCCGGCTTCGGCTGCGTGCGCTCCAGGTAGGCGATGATGCACGACGAGTCGGGCAGCGTGAACTCACCGTCCTGGTAGACCGGGATCTTGCCCAGCGGACTGATCTCGTAGAACTCCTTCGATTGGTTGAAGGGCATCACGGGCTTCTGCTCGTAGGCGATGCCCTTCTCCGCCAGGGCCACCAGGACCTTGCGCACGAAGGGGGAGGCGTTGACTCCGTGAATCACGGGCATGCTCATTTTCCTTTCTGGTTGGGGATGACGACATCCGGGGAGCCGAGCCCGGCTCCATCGAAATCGGTCTCGAACAGCGCGGGGAATTCGCGCAGGGCGGCCAGGTCGCCCTCGGCCTCGAGCTGGCCTGAACGCAGCGCCTGGTGCGGGTCGAGGCCGCCGCTGGCCAGGCCGAGCACGGCCAACGCGTGGGCGCGGAGCGACACGTCGGCGGGCCCGCTGCCCTCGCGCACGACCGTGCCCCGACGCCCCCCGGCCACGTGAATGGCGACCTCGCCGTCTCCGTCGGGGATGCGAATCGCGTAGGCGCGCGCCGGGCTGCGGGTCGTGCGCGCGAAGCAGGCCAGGCCGAGGCGCAGCCAGTCTGGCTCGAAGTGATCGCCGGGCTGCGGGGAGCCGAGGAAGCGCAGCCCCCAGCGGGCCAGCTCGACCGCCACGGGCCGCAGGGCCCTGCCGGTCTCGGTGAGCTCGTAGAGGGCGGCCGGCGCCGGGGGACCGGCGGCCCGGCGTGCCACGATGCCCCGCTCCGCGAGCCGCGCCAGGCGCTCGGCGAGCACGCTCGAGCTCAGGCCGGGAAGCCGGCGGCGCAGGTCGCTGAAGCGCTGCGGCCCCAGCAGCAGCTCGCGGACCACCAGCAGCGTCCAGCGTTCGCCCACCAGCTCCGCGGCCCGGGCCAGGGGGCAGAACTGCGCGTAGCGGAACTCGGGCACGCGGCCAGCCTGCCACACGAAGGTTCGAATTTCAAACTATTTAGAGCGAACTTCGAATCGCGGCGCCCGGGTCGCGGAGGGGTCGGTTCAGACCGGGGAGACGTCGGCGCGCAGCGGGGTGGCCTTGCCGAACAGCCAGCCCTGGCCGAGGGGGATGCCGAGCTCGGCGAGGGTCTCGAGCTCCTCGAGCTTGTCCAGGCCCTCGGCGATGATGCGCGCGTTGAGGCGGTCGGCCACCGAGCTCAGCGCCCGCAGCAGCTCCTGGCGTCCGGGGTCCTGGTCGATCCCCTTCACGAAGGCGCGGTCCACCTTGATGAACTCGGGGGTCAGCTCCAGGACCGCCTCGAGGCTGGCGTAGGCCGCGCCGACGTCGTCCAGGGCGATCTGGAAGCCCAGCTCGCCGTAGTAGTCCCGCACCTCGCGAAAGATCTCGAAGTTCCCGATCGACTCCTGCTCGGAGATCTCGAACACCACGTCGCTCGGCCTCAGCTTGCACTTCTCCAGGGTCCGGGAGAGCGCATCGGCCCGGAAGCTCGGGTCGTGGATCGTGGTGGGGCGCACGTTGACGAAGAGCTTGGCGCCGCCGGGAAGGTCGCGCGCCCCGTCCAGTGCGCTGCGCCGGCACAGGCAGTCGAGCTGGAACAGCAGGTCCTGCTCCGAGGCGCTGGCGAAGAGCGCCGCGGGCGAGTGAAGCTCCGACCCCTCGGGCCCGCGGGCGAGCGCCTCGTAGGCGAAGACGGTGCGCGTGGTGACGTCGACGATGGGCTCGTACACCGAGCGCACCCTACCCTGGAGGACCAGCTCGAACAGCCGGCGCCGACGCCGGCGAGTCGCCAGCGTCGCCTCCAGCCGCGCCTCGCGGCGGGCCTCTTCGATGGCCGCGCGAATCTGGGTCTCCGCCCGGATGGTGGGGTTTCGCAGCGCCGCCGCGGTTCCGACGGGGAGCTCGGGCGACGCGCGGAGGTAGGGGTAGCCGATGCGATGGCCGCGACGCTCGAACGCGTCGGCCAGCACTCGGTGCAGCTCGGGAAGTTCGCGCTGGTAGAAGTCGACCTCGCTGGCATCTCGGAACAGAAAGATCAGGATCTCGCTGCGGCCAGTCTCACCGGTGACGATCGCGTCGGCGACGCCGAGACTCGGGCTGACCAGCTCCTGCACCAGGACACCGAGGTCGTCGAGGGCCCGCTGTTGCGCTTCGCCTCCGTAGTTGTGCTCGATCTCCTCGAGCCCACCGGCGTCCACAGCGACCAGCCCGAGGGCCACGTCGGCCGTGAATTCGTCTCCCAGCCGCGCCAGGACCTCTCCCAGAGGGCTGAGCGCGGGCGGAGA
>JAZFWH010000266.1:0-8708 GCA_036482635.1 Myxococcota bacterium | reverse complement strand
TCGAGGATGCCGCGATCACTTTGGGTCGTCTGGTGCTCAACTCGACCGCCGGCTTCGGTGGGTTGTTCGACGCGGGCGCGGCTGCGGGCTGGGAGCGTCACGATGCCGACTTCGGCCAGACCCTCGCCCGCTTTGGCGTGGGCAGCGGTCCCTATCTGATTTTTCCCCTGTTCGGGCCGAGCACGGTCCGGGACGGATTCGGAAACGCGGTGGACGTCATGCTGCAGCCGTTGACGTACTTCATCGGTCCGTTCCAGCTGCTGATCATCGGCACCGGCAGCGGCTTCGCGGCGCGCGAGGCCCTGATCGACGGCCTCAACGCGCTCGACGACTCCTCCGTCGACTTCTACGCGGCGCTGCGCAGCGCGTACGTGCAGAGCCGCGAGGCGCAGATCTGGTTCGATCGCCAGGGCGCCGACGCCACGGAGGTCGCGGACAGCGAGAACGGCGGTCCGCAGCAGCCCGCGGAGAGCGCACCTGAGCAGCTCGCCGAGAGCAGTGGGCCGGCGCTCGAAATGAGCGGTCGAGTGGGGCTTTCAGAAAGAGCTGTCGGCGGGGACCGAGGAGAAGCCGGCGATCTTCTGCTCGAGAGCGACCAGCAGGGCGGGGAAGCCCTCGCGCTTGATCAGTGACGAGTACTCCGAGCGGCGCAGCGCCAGCTCGCTCACCGTTCCGTTCAGATACACGTCGATGACCTTCCACTCTCCGTCCACCGGGCGGAGGCGGTAGTTGAGCTGGACGTTCTCGGCTTCCGGGTTGATCAGTCGGGTCTGCACGAGCACTGTCTCGCGCGGCGCCCGCTCCTCGCCGAGCGTCTCGAAGTGCTGTCCCGAGTAGCCGACGAAGCGGTTGGCGTACGTGCCGACCATGTAGCGCGCGAAGGTTTCGACCAGGCGTTGGCGCTCCAGGTCGTCGATGTTCTTCCAGTAACGCCCGACCGATTTCTCCGCCATGAACGGGATGTCGAAGGCCTCCAACAGCACCGGCTCCAGCTTCTGGTAGCGCCCCTGGTAGCCGAGCTCCTCGGCCCCCTTCATCACCTCGATCAAGCCGGCGTGGAGCCGATCGATCACGCGGGAGCCCGGCTCCGGGGTATCGCCGGCGGCCAAGGGCGCGCCCAGCAGGACTGAAATGAGGAGAGCGCCGGCGAGCCGGCTCGGGGTCGGGGTCACGGTGTCTCCAGCCGGGAGGGCTCAGCCGGCGTTTGGCTTCTGGAAGGCGCCTCGTGCGAGTCTAGCGAACCGGCTACCGCGGGCTGCCAGATTCGCTATCTCATCGGACGTCCCCTCGCGAACCTGAATCGAGCTCCCCGCGCCTCGGGGAACTCGGAGCGCCCGTGCAGCTCGAGATCGAAGCGAGAATCGGCGGATGGCTCGCTCGCTGGGTCGACGCCGTTCGCCGTCGCGCGCCGTGGGTGGTGTTGCTGGTGATCGCGGTCACCGCCGGCGCCCTCGACTACACCGCGCGGAATCTCACCATCCGCGGCGACACGGACGCCCTCTTCTCGGAGGACCTGCCCATCAAGCGGGCGCAGCGCCGCCTCAACGAGGCGTTCCCCATCCTCTACGAAAATATCTTCGTGGTGGTGGATGCCGCGACGCCAGAGCGAGCGGGCGAAGCGGCGTCCGCCCTTGCCGCTGGCATGCGGGGGGAGCCCGAGCACTTCCACCGCGTCTACCTGCCCGGTGGCGGCGAGTTCTTCGAGCAACACGCGTTCCTGTACCTCGAGACCGCGGAGCTTCAGGACCTGGCAGACCGGCTGGCCGAGGCGCAGCCCTATCTGGCGGAGCTCTCTCGGGACGGGACGTTGCGCGGTCTGTCTTCGCTCCTCGCCCGCGGCGCGCGCGCCGCGGGTGACGGAGACGTCGGCGGCGGACAGCTCAGGCCGATGTTCGAGGGCTACTCCGATGCGGTCGAGGCGCGCCTGAGCGGGGGCTCATACCAGCTTTCCTGGGCCGAGGTGCTCTCCGGTACCGAGTTCGACGACGGCGCGCGGCGGCGCTTTCTGCTGGTGCAGCCGGTGCTCGACGTGAGCGATCTGCAGCCGGCCCGGGCCGCCATCCTCGCCATCCGCCGCATTGCCGAGGAGCTGGGTCTCTCGCCCGAGAACGGTGCGCGGGTGCGTATCACCGGGGACGTGGCCCTTTCCTACGAGGAGATGGAGTCGCTGCGCGGACAGGCGTCGCGGGCGGGTCTGGCGTCCTTGGTACTGGTGGGCGCGATCCTGTTGGTGGCGCTGCGCTCCGCGCGTCTCGTGCTCGCGACGCTCCTCACGCTGGCGGTCGGATTGGTGTGGACGGCCGGCTTCACCACCGCGGCGATCGGGCACCTGAACATGATCTCCGTCTCGTTCGCCGTGCTCTTCATCGGCCTGGGCGTCGACTTCGGCATCCATCTCTGCATCCGCTACCGCGAGCTCACGGCGAACGGGCGGGCCCACGACGCGGCCTTGCGGACGACGGCGCGCGACGTGGGGAGCTCGATCGTGCTCTGCGCCGCGACCACCTCGATCGGCTTCTTCGCGTTCGTGCCCACCGACTTCGTCGGGGTGGCCGAGCTCGGCCTGATCTCCGGCATGGGGATGTTCATCAGCCTGTTCCTCACCCTCACCCTGCTGCCGGCCCTGCTGAGCTTGCCCGGGGCACACCCGCGCAGCGTCCGCGCCGGACCCGTCTGGTCCGACACGGGGTTCGTGTCGCTCCCCGTGCGCAGTCCCCGGGCGGTTCGCGCCGCCGCACTGGCCCTGGCAGCAGGGGCGGTGTTGCTGCTTCCGAAGGCGCGCTTCGACAACAATCCGCTCAACGTGCGCGATCCCTCCGCCGAGTCGGTGCAGACCTTCAACGAGCTGCTCGAGCGCGGCACCAGCTCGCCCTGGAACCTGGACGTGATCGCACCCGACCTGGAGACGGCGCGCTCGCTCGCGGCGGAGATCCGCGCTCTCGACGAAGTCGGGCGCGTGGTCAGCGTCGCCGATTACGTCCCGCCAGATCAGGACGAGAAGCTCGACATCATCGAGGACGTCGCCATGTTCCTGGCGCCGCCGCTCGGCGCCGACGGGCAGCGGCCCCGACCGACCTCCGCCGAGCAGATCTCGGCGCTGCGCGCGCTCGAGGCACAGCTGGAGACCCTGCTCGCCGAGGGAGCGGTGCCGGAGCTGGCCGCTAGCGGAGCGCGACTGCACGCCGCCCTGGGGCGCTATCTGGCCCAGCTCGCGCAGCTGGAGGATCCGCGCGCGAGCATCCAGGCGCTGGAGGCGAGCCTGCTCGGCTCACTCCCCGAGCAGTTGCGCATGCTCGACGCGGCGCTGGGGGCGGGCCACGTGTCGCTCCAGAATCTCCCCAACGCGCTGCTCGAGCGCATGATCGCCGACGACGGCAGCTACCGGATCCAGGTTTCTCCGAGCAGCCGCGCCGGGAACCAGGCCGAGCTCGCCGCGTTCGTCGACGCCGTGCACAGCGTGGCCCCGAACGCGACGGGCGGCGCTGCAGAGGTCGTCGCGGTCGGCCGGGCCGTGGTCCGGGCACTTCGCCAGGCGCTGTTGGCCGCGGTGGTGGCGATCACGGCGTTCCTGCTGCTGCTCTGGCAGCGCGTCGACGACACCGCGCTCGTGCTCGTCCCGCTCGGCCTGGCGGCGACGTTCACCGTCGCGGCCGCGGTGCTCATGGACATCCCCTTCAATTTCGCCGACGTGATCGTGCTGCCGCTGTTGCTCGGCATCGGCGTGGACAGCGGGATCCATCTGGTCCATCGCGCGCGCATCTCGCCGCCCGAGGGCAATCTGTTGGGGACGAGCACGGCGCGCGCGGTGGCCTTCAGCGCGCTCACCACGATCGCGAGCTTCGGAACCCTCGGCTTCGCCGCCCACCGCGGCCTCGCCACCCTGGGTCAGCTGCTGACCCTCGGCGTGTGCTTCACGATGATCTGCAATCTGGTGGTGCTGCCGTCGCTGATCGCGCTGCGCTCGCCGCGACGGCGCCTGGTTGGGCGGCGCTCGGAAGCCTGAGGCCCGCGCCGGCGGCCGTCAGGCGTCGGCCAACGCGAAGCCGGCGACCGCGTCCCGGAAGCCCTCCGGGTTGTCGGTCATCACCGAGTGCCCGGCGCGAGCCACCACAGCCAGCGTGCCCTGGCGGAGTACGTCTTCCACCATCCGATCGGCCGTCTCCGGCGAGAACACGTCGGACGCCGCGCCGCGCACCACGAGGGTCGGGCACGCGATCCGCTCGAGCGCGGCCCACTGGGCGTCCGCGGCCTCCCACTCGGGTTCGGCGGAGCGCGTCGCCGGCTCCGAGCGCCCGGCGGCGCCGCGCAGCGCCGGGTCGATCTTCAGCTCGAAGCGCCCGTCCTCGCGTTGCCGAAGGCCGCAGCGCGCCATGCGTTGCAGGGCTTCGGGCTGGCCCGCGGGATAGGCGAGCGAGAGCGCGCTGGCGTATTCGGCGACGGAGGCGAAGGTAGGCTGGCGGTTCGTCCCGACGTCCATGCGGATGCGCGTGACGCCGCGCGCGTCCAGGTCCGGACCGATGTCGACCAGGACGAGGCCCGCCATGCGCTCGGGGTGGTGGCCCGCGAACACGGTTGCGACGCGTCCGCCCAGAGAGTGCCCGATCAGCACCAGCCGCTCGATCTCGAGCGCTTCGGTCACCGCTTCCAGGTCTCGGACCATGGCCTCGAGCTCGTAACGCGCCTTCGGGTCCCAGTCGGAGTCGCCGTGGCCGCGGTGGTCCAGCGCGAGCGTGCGGTAGTGGGGCGCCAGCATCGGCGCGAAGTCGTCCCAGATGTGCGCCTCGTTGCCGAAGCCGTGCAGCAGCAGCAGGGGGACCCCCTCCCGGCTCCACTCGAGCGCGTGCAGGGTCAGCGCGTCCGCCCCGGGAATGCGCAGCGATCTCGGCTCCACGCAGCGATCGTATCCGATTGCGAGCCCGGAGTGCCCAGGCAAGCGCGCAGTGAGCGGCCGAAGCCCGCGCGGGCTAGCTTGGCCGGCCGTGGGAGCGCCGCGCGAAGTTCTCGACGCCCTCGATCGCCGTTTCGACCAGACCGTATCCGAGCTCGTCGAGCTGGCGCGCGTGCCCGGGGTCTCCGCGCCGGGCTTCGAGCCCGAAGCGCTGGAGCGCTCGGCGCAACGCGTCGCCGAGCTGCTCGAGGCGGCGGGCCTCACCGCCGTCGAGATCTTGCGCGTCGAAGGCGCTCATCCCTACGTGGTGGGCGAATGCGCCGCCGCCGAAGACGCGGCGCCCACGGCGCTGGTGTATGCCCACCACGACGTCCAGCCGCCCGGACGGCTCGAGTGCTGGCAGACCCCCCCCTTCGAACCGACGCTGCGTTCGGACGGCCGCCTCTACGGCCGCGGGGTGGTCGACGACAAGGCTGGCATCTTGTTGCACGTGGCGGCGCTGCGCGCGTGGCTCGAGGCGGCGGGCGCTCCGCCCATCCATGTGAAGGTGATCGTCGAGGGCGAGGAGGAGATCGGCTCCACCCACCTGGCCGAGTTCCTGCGCGTGCACCGGGCGAGGCTCGACGCGGACGTCCTCGTGCTCTCGGACACCGCGAATTTGGCCACCGGGCTTCCGTCGCTGACGACGAGCCTGCGCGGACTGGTGATCGCGGACCTGACAGTGCGCGCGCTCGACCACCCGATCCACAGCGGCATGTGGGGCGGACCCGTCCCCGACGCGGCCACCGCCCTCGCGTTGCTGCTCTCGCGCCTGTTGGACAGTGCCGGGGAGATCGCCGTGCCCGGTCTGCTCGACGACGCGCCCGAGCTCGACGCGGGGCAGCGCGCCCAGCTCGACGCACTGCCCTTCGACGAGATCCGCTTTCGCGAGGACGCCGGCATGGTAGAGGGTGCGCGCCTGGCCGGCGAAGCCGGCCGCAGCGCGTACGAGCGGCTCTGGTACCGGCCCGCGCTCGCCGTGACCGCGCTGGAGGGCATGCCGCTCGCCAGCGCCGCGAACCAGTTGATCGCGGAGGCGCGCGCCAGGGTCGGCGTGCGGCTGGCCCCGGGCCAGGACCCGGAACGCGCGCTCGCGCTGCTGCTCGACTTCCTGCGCGGCGACCCGCCCTGGGGCGTGAGCGTGGAGGTGCGGCCGGTGGCGGCGGTGCCGGGCTGGATGACGCGGCCCGAGGGTCCGGCCTTCGCCGCCGCGCGGCGCGCGCTCGGCGCCGGTTTCGGACGCGAGGCGGTGACGATCGGCTGCGGCGGATCGATTCCCTTCGTCGGTCCGTTCAGTGAGGTGATGGGCGGGATCCCCGCCTTGCTGCTCGGCCTCGAGGATCCTCCCTGCAACGCCCACGGCGAGAACGAGAGTCTCGACCTCGGCGACTTCCGCTGCGCGTCCCGCGCCTCAGCCCACCTGCTCGCCGAGCTGCGGAGCGCCGTGTCGCGGCGCTCCTAGCTGCGCGTGTGCGCTAAGGTGGTCCCATCCCCGGGAGCTGGCATGTCCGCCATCGATACCACGCCCGCAGTCGTCCGCGGCGCCTACCAGAGACTCGCCGCCACCTTGGGGAGTGTTCGCGAGCGCCTCGGACGGCCCATGACCTACGCCGAGAAGGTGTGCCTGGGCCACCTGGCGGACCCCGCGGGTGCGGAGCTCGAGCCCGGTCACAGCTACCTGGCACTGCGCCCCGACCGCGTGGCCATGCAGGACGCGACGGCGCAGATGGCCATGCTGCAGTTCATGCTGGCGGGCCGGGACGAGACGGCCGTCCCCACCACGGTGCACTGCGACCACCTGATCCAGGCGCGGGTCGGGGCGGGCGCCGACATGGCCGTGGCCAGCGAGACCAACCGGGAGGTGTACGAGTTCCTGCGCACGGTGTCGGCCCGCTACGGCATCGGCTTCTGGGCCCCGGGCGCTGGGATCATCCACCAGGTGGTGCTGGAGAACTACGCCTTCCCCGGCGGCATGATGATCGGTACCGACTCCCACACCCCGAACGCCGGGGGTCTCGGCATGTTCGCGTGTGGTGTGGGCGGCGCCGACGCCGTGGACGTGATGGCGGGCTTCCCGTGGGAGGTTCTCCATCCGCGCCTGGTCGGCGTGCGCCTGAGCGGCTCGCTGAGCGGTTGGGCGGCGCCCAAGGACGTCATTCTCAAGGTCTGCGAGATCCTGACGGTGCAGGGCGGGACCAATCGCGTCATCGAGTACTTCGGGCCCGGCACGCGTTCGATCAGCTGCACCGGCAAGGGCACGATCACCAACATGGGCGCCGAGCTCGGCGCGACCACGTCGATCTTCCCCTACGACGAGCGCATGGCGATCTACCTCAAGGCTACGGGTCGAGAGGAGATCGCGGACCTGGCGGACGCTGCGGCGGAGCTCCTGCGCGCCGATCCGGAGGTGGAGGCGCGCCCCGAGCGCTTCTTCGACCAGATCGTCGAGATCGATCTGACGCAGCTCGAGCCGCACATCGTCGGGCCGCACACGCCCGACTTGGGGCGTCCGGTCTCGCGCATGGCGGCCGACGTGGCCGAGCACGGTTACCCCGACGCCCTGTCGTCGGCGTTGATCGGGAGCTGCACCAACTCCTCCTACGAGGACCTGACGCGCGCCGCCGACGTGGCGCGCCAGGCCCGCGCCGTGGGCGCGAAGGCGCGCACCGCGCTCTGGGTGACGCCGGGCTCCGAGCAGATCCACCGCACCATCCAGCGCGACGGCCAGATGGAGGACCTCGAGGCCATCGGCGGCGTCGTGCTCGCCAACGCCTGCGGACCCTGCATCGGGCAGTGGAAGCGGGACGACGTGGAGTCGAACCAGGAGAACTCGATCCTCAGCTCGTACAACCGCAACTTCAAGCGGCGCAACGACGGCAACGCCAGCACGCACGCGTTCATCGCCAGCCCCGAGGTGGTGGTGGCCTACGCGCTCGCCGGCCGGCTCTCCTTCGACCCGCTGCGCGACACGATCGAGGGCGCCGGCGGCGTCCGCGTCACCCTCGAGCCGCCGGCGCCCGCGCCGGAAGTGCCGGAACGGGGTTTCGTGCGCAGCCGCGAGGGCTACGCGGAGCCGCCCGAGGAGCGGGGGGACGTGGCGGTGGTGGTTTCGCCCAGCAGCGAACGGATCGAGCGGCTCGAGCCGTTCCCCGCCTGGGACGGCCGCGACGTCGAGTGCGCGGCCTTGCTGCTCAAGGCGCGCGGCAAGTGCACCACGGATCACATCTCGCCCGCCGGCCCGTGGCTGCGCTTCCGTGGCCACCTGGAGCGCATCAGCGACAACATGTTCAGCGGCGCTGTGAACGCGTTCACGGGCAAGACCGGCGAGGGGCTCGACCAGCTCTCCAGCGAGCGCGGCGTTGCGTTCGCCGCGCTCGCGCGGCGCTACAAGGCGCAGGGCGTGCCCTGGGTCGTGGTCGGCGACGACAACTACGGCGAGGGCTCGAGCCGCGAGCACGCCGCCATGTCGCCGCGCCTGCTCGGCTGCGCGGCCGCCCTGGTGCGAAGCTTCGCCCGCATCCACGAGTCGAACCTGAAGAAGCAGGGGGTCCTGCCGCTCAGCTTCGAGGACCCGGCCGACTACGACCGGGTGCGCGAGACCGACCGGGTGAGCATCACGGGCCTGGCCGACCTCGCGCCGCAGCGGCCCGTGCAGGTCGTGCTCCACCACGACGACGGCTCCGAGGAGACGCTGCGGGCCCGGCATTCCCTGAGCGAGGAGCAGATCGGCTGGTTCCGCGCCGGCTCGGCGCTCAACCTGCTGCGCGCCGGGTCGTAGCCA
>JAZFWH010000265.1:0-5213 GCA_036482635.1 Myxococcota bacterium | reverse complement strand
CGCTCGAAAACCCGGCACGCGCAGCGGCTCCTGACCCCCGCCGCGATCGGTCCGTCCAGCTCGCCTGACGCGGGTCGATGCTCGGCTCACGCGGGCGGTCTCGACCGTCAGCAGGGAACGCCGCAGGCGCGCGCTAGCTGGCGCCGCAGCACTTCTTGTACTTCTTGCCGCTTCCGCAGGGGCAGGGGTCGTTGCGCCCGACCTTGCGCGCCCGGGCCGGCGACACCGCGCTCGCCGCGCCACCCGCGGGCCCGCCCGCACCCGCCGGCCCGCGCTGCGCGCGTAGGCCCGGCGCCCCGGCGGGGCCGGCCGGCCTCGGCGCCGAACGCGCGGCGGCCTCCGGCACGGGCTCGGGCAGGCCGAACTTGTAGACGATCTCCAGTGCCTGCGCGTCGATCCGATCGCTCATCTCTTCGAACAGCGCGTAGCCCTCTCGCTGGTACTCGATCTTGGGATCCCGGGAGGCGTAGCCGCGCAGCCCAATGCCCTCTCGCAAGCCGTCCATCGTGTGGAGGTGATCCTTCCACTGGGAGTCGAGGATGCGCAGCAGGATGTCGCGTTCGAAGTCGACGAAGCGCGGATAGCCGATCTCCGCGTGTACATCCGCCAGGGCGTCGCAGGCCTTGCGCTTCTCTTCGACCGTGGCCGTGACGCGGTCGAGGACCGTCCGGCCGAAGGCGTCGCGCTCCGCCGCCGGTCGGCCGCCGACCACGAAGGGGGCCTCGCGCGCCTCGAAGTGCACGCCGAACTGCGACTCCAACGCGGCGGCGAGATCCGCCAGCGCTTCCGGCTCGGGATCGCCCTTCTCCGGCCAGTGGGCATCGAGCAGGTTCACGATGTTGCCCTCGGCCATGTCGAGGACCTCCTCGTGGACCGCGCGCGCCTCCATCACCTCCCGCCGGCGGGTGTAGAACGCCTGGCGCTGCTTGTTCATCACGTCGTCGTAGTCGAGCAGGTGCTTGCGGATGTCGAAGTTCCGCGCCTCGACCTTCTGCTGGGCGTTGGCGATCACGCGGGTGAGCAGCCGATTCTCGATCGCCTCCCCCTCCTCGACGCCGACGCGGTCCCACCACTGCGCCACGCGTTCCGACTCGAAGATGCGCAGCAGGTCGTCTTCCAGGGACAGGAAGAACTGGCTCGAGCCCGGATCGCCCTGGCGGCCCGAGCGCCCGCGGAGCTGGTTGTCGATGCGGCGGCTCTCGTGGCGCTCGGTACCCATGATGTGCAGCCCGCCGGCCGCGACGACCGCCTCTCGCTCGCCCAGGCACTGGGCTTCGGACTGCGCCAGGGCCGCCGAGTACTCCGGGTGCTGCTTGTCGTGCCCGCAGCGGGCGAGCGCCATGAACTCGGGATTGCCGCCCAGCACGATGTCGGTGCCGCGGCCCGCCATGTTCGTGGAGATGGTCACCGCCCCCGTGCGGCCGGCCTGTGCCACGATCTCCGCCTCGCGCTCGTGCTGCTTCGCGTTCAGCACGTTGTGGCGGATGCCCTGCTTGGAGAGCTTCTTGGCCAGCATCTCGGAGGTCTCGATCGAGATGGTGCCCACCAGGATCGGCTGTCCCGCTTCGTGGCGCTCGCGGATCTCGTCGACGGCGGCGTTGAACTTCTCGCGCTTCGTCTTGAACACCACGTCCGCAAGGTCATCGCGGATCATCGGACGGTTGGTGGGAACGACCACGACGTCGAGGTCGTAGATCTTCGCGAACTCCGGTGCTTCTGTGTCGGCGGTTCCCGTCATGCCGCTGAGCTTCTCGTACATGCGGAAGAAGTTCTGGAAGGTCACCGAGGCGAGGGTCTGGTTCTCGCTGCGGACCTGGATGCCCTCCTTGGCCTCCACTGCCTGGTGAAGCCCGTCGGACCAGCGGCGCCCCGGCATCAGCCGCCCGGTGAACTCGTCGACGATGATGACCTCCTTCTTGCCGCTCTCGCCGACCTTCACCACGTATCCGACGTCGCGCTTCTTCAGGGTGTGCGCGACCAGCGCCTGGTTCACGGCGTGCAGCACCGGGAGCATCTGGGGGTCGTAGAGGTTCTCGACGCTGAGCAGCTTCTCGACCTTGTGGACGCCCTCCTCCGTGAGCGTCGCGCTGTGCGCCTTCTCGTCGAGCGAGTAGTCCCCGGTCTCCTCGATCTCCTTCACCGCATCGCCCTTGGTGCCCTGGGCCAGACGCGGGATGACCCGGTTCACGACCGCGTACAGCTGGGTGTCCTCCTCCGAGGGGCCCGAGATGATCAGGGGCGTCCGCGCCTCGTCGATCAGGATCGAGTCCACCTCATCGACGATGGCGTAGTAGAGCGGCCGCTGGACGCACTGACTCAGCGAGAACCTCATGTTGTCGCGCAGGTAGTCGAAGCCGAGCTCGTTGTTGGTCACGTAGGTGATGTCGGAGCCGTAGCCGTCGCGCCGGCCCACGTCGCTCTGGTCGTGCAGGATGACCCCGACCGAGAGGCCCAGGAAGCGGTGGACCTCGCCCATCCACTCGGCGTCGCGCCTCGCCAGGTAGTCGTTGACCGTGACGATGTGCACGCCCCGCCCGGTCAGGGCGTTCAGGTAGGCGGGCAGCGTCGCCACCAGCGTCTTGCCCTCGCCGGTCTTCATCTCGGCGATGATGCCCCGGTGCAGCACCACTCCTCCGACCAGCTGCACGTCGTAGTGGCGCTGGCCGAGCGTGCGCTTGGCCGCCTCGCGGACCGTGGCGAAGGCCTCGGGCAGCAGGTCGTCCACTGACTCGCCGCGCTCCACCCGCTCGCGGAGGACGGGCGTGCGGGCGCGCAGGTCGGCGTCCGAGAGGACGACCAGCTCGCGCTCGAGCTGGTTGACGCGCTCGACGAGCGGCGTGATCCGCTTGAGCACGCGCTCGTTGTGGCTGCCGAAGACCTTGCGGAAAAAGCTCATCGAGGGCGCGGCGTTCTCCCGGGGGAGGGCGTGCTCGCGCAGTGTACGAAAGCGGCAACGGCGCGGCAAACCAGCGCCGTTGATGGGATTTCTCGGACGTCAGTCGAAGATGTAGTCGAGCGGATTGACCGCCTTGCGTTGCACCTCCACGGCGTAGTGGAGGTGGGGGCCCGTGCTGCGGCCCGTGTTGCCGAGCGAAGCGATCCGCTGTCCGCGATCGATGTCCTCGCCCGCCTTCACGAAGAGCTCTTCGTTGTGCCCGTAGACCGTGCGCACGCCGTACCCGTGATCGACGATCACGGTATTCCCCAGCGCCCCCTTGCTCCCGGCGAAGGTCACACGGCCGCGGGCCGGTGCCACGATCGGGGTTCCCCGCTTCCCGGCGACGTCGATGCCACCGTGGAACTGGCGAGCGCCCGTGAAGGGAGAGATGCGCGAGCCGAAGCGCGACGTGAGCCAGCCCCGAGTGGGCCAGATCGAGGGGGTGGACGACAGCTTGCGGTGCTTGCCCTCGAGCGCCTGGACCAGCTCGGCGAGGTCGAGCTCGCGCGCGTTCGCGATCAGGCCAAGCCTCTCCGCGTCGCGGTACAGCCGACCCACGCGCGCCGCCTCGGACGTGCTCCGAGACGGGCCGGCGCTGGCCGGCGGCAGCTGCGGCCCGAATTCGCGGGTCGCGGGGGCTGGCACGCTCCCCTCGGCAGCGGGAGCGAAGTCGGCCTCGATCCCCACCTCCAGGTCACCGCGCTCCAGCCGCCGGGCTTCGGCCACGCCCTCGCCGCCGGTGCCCGCCGAGCCCGGCAGGTTGGCGATGATCCGCACCTTGCGTTCGAACTCGCGCAGCCGCTCGAGCGTCGCCTCCACCATCGAGAGCTTGGTGTCGAACGCGTCGATCTGCTCGTGCTGTCGGCCCGTCTCGATCCGCAGCCCCGCCAGCTCGCGGTTGTCGATCCGCAGGCGCACGTAGTCCGCCAGGCCGGCGATCAACACGAAGCCGGCGACGCCGGCGGCCCACAGCGCGCGGCGCAGTACGCACCGCCGCACGTCGATCCGTCGGATCGGCGACGTCTCGCCCGTCATCACGATCAGGGAATAGTGTTCCATACCACCGCTCCCGTTCGAACCCGCGCCGACCTCAACCCGACCGCGAGAAGCGAAGCCTCAGCTTCCCAAGCTGGACTTCGTCGCCATCGTGCAGGCGCACGCGGGGCCCCCGCACGCCGTTGACCCCCGTACCGTTCGTGCTGCCCAGGTCCTGCAAGTAGAACCCCTGTTCATCGAAGCCGATCGCCGCGTGCGCCCGGGAGATCGTGGGGTCGGCGAGGATCAGATCCGCGCTGCGCCCCCGGCCGATCACCAGCCACTCGCGATCCACCGGCACCTCGAGGCCCTCGTAAAACCCCCGGAGTACGCATATCGACGCACCCGACGGAACCGCACCGGCGGCTTCACGCTCCGCCACGGCGGCTCCTCCGACCTTCGTCATCGGCTCCGCCCCTCAGCGAGCCTGTGACCCGGGGCACACTCCGGCGCCCAGGGGCGGCTTCGCCCCCTCTGAATCGGAGCATCGGGGAGATGGCTTGACCGGCTACGCCGAGGCGCGCGGGCCGAGCAGCTCGCGGGCGTGCTGTCGGGTGGCTTCGCCGACTTCGCCGCCGCCCGCCATGCGCGCGATTTCCTCCACCCGCTCGGCGCCTTCGACACGGGAGATGCGCGCAGATGTGCGTCCCTTGCGCGCAAATTTCTCCACCCGGAAGTGCCGATCGGCCAGGGCCGCGATCTGCGGCAGGTGGGTGATGCAGACGATCTGGTGGTGCGCGGCGAGCTCGGAGAGGCTCCTGCCGACCCGATCGGCCACGTGGCCGCCGATTCCAGCGTCGACCTCGTCGAACACCAGGACCATGCCGGCGTCGGCCTCGCGCACGGCCTGCTTGATGGCGAGGAAGGCCCGCGACAGCTCACCGCCCGAGGCGACCTTGCGCAGCGGACGCGGCGTCTCGCCGGCGTTGGCCGAGAAGCGGAACTCGGGCCGCTCGCGCCCGAGCGGGCCACACGGCAGGCCCTCGGGCGCCTCCGCGGCCTCGAGCGCGACCGAGAAGCGCGCGCTGGGCATGGCGAGCTCCCGCAGCGACTCCTGCACGTCCCGCGCCAGCCTCGCCGCCGCCTTCGCGCGGCCGGCCGAAAGGGCCAGCGCGTCCACTTCCAGGGACGCGGCGCGGGTCTCGCGCTCGCGCAGGATCGCCGCCTCCCGTTCGTCGGCGCCTTCGATGGCCGCCAGCTCCGCCGCGGCCTCGTCGCGGAAGCCCAGGATCTCCGCCAC
>JAZFWH010000264.1:0-2151 GCA_036482635.1 Myxococcota bacterium | reverse complement strand
ATCGACCCCGCCGTCGCGAGGATGTGCACGGGCGACAGGGCGGGCGCCTGTAGCGCCACCCCGAACAGCAGCCAGCCCAGCAGCGCGGAGCCCAGCATGTCCGTCCAGTAGATCCACGGACGGATCTGGAACGCTCCCGCGAAGCGGCGGCGGATGTCGCCCCGGGCGACCTCGGATTGCAAACCGGCCAACGACGCTCGTGAAACGCCATCCATCGGTCTTGTTTCTCCTGCTGGACGAATGGGCGGAGGCGCCAGAGCAGGTCCCCCACACCTCGTCCGGCCCTAGCGGGCGCCAACCATACAACACTCCCCCCGCTCTCCACTACCGGACCTTGCCCGGTTTGACGGGATTTACCATCTACACTGACGCGGGGGAAGCCTCTGGAGCGTTTCTCTTCGTCAGCTCGGCCTCGGAACTCAAGTCCTTCGCGCCCCGATCGTGATTTTGGTCACAGATTCGGGTGATACCCTCGCGGGGACGGGGATCCCGAGGGGTGGTAACGGAGGCCTCGATGCAGCTGGAAGGCAAAGCGGCGATCGTGACGGGCGGCGGCAGCGGCGTGGGCCGCGCCACCGCCCTGGCCCTGGCGCGCGGCGGCTGCGCCGTGCTGGTGGACTACAGCCGTTCGCGGGAAGGCGCCGAGCGGACCGCCTCCGAGGCCGCGGCGCTGGGTGTGAAGAGCCTCGCGTACCGCGCCGACGTCACCGACGAGGCCGACTGCCGCGCCATGGTCGACGCCGCGGTGCAGGCCTTCGGACACCTCGACGTGCTGGTGAACAACGCCGGCACCACCCGCTTCATCCCCCACGACCAGCTCGAGAGCGTGACCGTCGAGGACTGGGAGACCATCCTGGCGGTGAACCTGCGGGGGCCCTTCCAGTGCGCCCGGGCGGCGAAGCCGGCCCTCGAGACGTCCGGTGGGGGCGAGGTCGTCAACGTGTCGAGCGTGGCGGGCATTGCCGGCACGGGCAGCTCGATCCCCTACTGCGCGTCGAAGGCCGCCGTGAACAATCTCACGGTGACCCTGGCCCGTGTGCTCGCCCCGAAAATCCGGGTCAACGCCGTGGCGCCGGGCTTCATCGACGGAAGCTGGCTGCGCGAAGGACTCGGCGGCGCCTTCGAGGTGATCAAGAAGGCGATGGAGGAGCGCGCTCCCCTGGGTCGGGTCTGCCGCCCCGAGGACGTCGCCGACGCGATCCTCGGACTGATCACCGGATCGGATCTGGTGACGGGCACCGTGCTGCCCGTCGAAGGCGGGATGTTGATCGCGGGCTAGGAGGCCGACTCGAAGGAATCGAATGGCGATCGGGCTGTGCCCGATCGCATGCCCGCTGAACGCTGTCGCTGTGATGGCCGACGCGCAGCGAGCCGAAGGTGCCCAAGGCCAAAGGCCGCGGGAGTAGAACAGGCCGGAACCTGAGCACGAGCGAGTAGCGAGCGCGAGGCCCGGCGGGGCTAGATGCCCGGCTCAGTCGGCGGGCGGACCCTCGCGGTCGAGCGCCTCACCGAGCATCGCGACGACTTCGCGCACGCTGCTGGCCGCAGCGGGCGGAACCAGCTGGAGCATGCGTTCCGTGAGCGCGTCATCGGCCTGTGCCAGCGCTGCGCAGCCGGTATCGGTCACCACGAGCTGGATGCCGCGCCGGTCGTTCGGCACCGGAACGCGCTGCAGCAGCTCGGCCTGCGCGAGGCCGTTCACCAGGGAGGTGAGCGCGGGACGGCTCACGCCGACCCGCGCCGCGAGCTCGCTGGCGCGCTGGGGCTGGCCCGAAATGGAGACCAGCAGGCGGTACTGGGGAAGGCTGATTCCGGTCGCCTGACAGGCCTGCTCGGCCACCCGCGCCAGCCGCGCCAGCAGCCGGATCCCCGGCTGGAAATCGTGCCCTTCCAGGTGTCCGATCGGCTCCGCCATGCTCGCCCCTCGCGCGCCGACCCGGCGGATCGGCGGGCCCATTCTACCCGCTGCGCTTCGGATCTGACTACCCCTCAGGTCTTCGGAGTGTCAACGGGCCCGCTTGCCCAGGCCCGCGCTGTCGAGGGGAATGCGCTGCCCGACGGCGAGGCCGACCTGGCGCAGGCGCCCTCCGGCCGTCTCGATGGCGAAGCGGGCGGGCTCCTCCCCGCTGGGATAGGCGGGGAGACGGTCCT
>JAZFWH010000263.1:0-12643 GCA_036482635.1 Myxococcota bacterium | reverse complement strand
CGCGCTACCGGTCGTCGGACCACGGCAGCCGATCCTTCTGCGCCCGCTGTGGCAGCTCTTTGTTTTGCGAGTCGACCCACCGCCCCGATCAGATCGACATCGTGTTGGCCAACCTGGACGGCCCGATCGACCGGCAGCCCCAGGTGCACGTCTACTGGGACGATCGCGTCGACTGGGTCGCCACGGACGACGGGCTGCCTCGTCTCGGGGGTCAAAACGGCATGGAGCCGGTCGTGGACGAGGACGGCGCCTGAAGGCGCGCGCGACCGAGACCGCAGGGGGGGCAAGCGCGGGTTTGGTAGCCTCCTCGGAGAATCTGGGAGGCGGCTGTGCCCACCATCCATTTTGCTGGCCGATCGGTCGAATGTCTGCAGGGGGCGAATCTCCGGCACGTGTTGTTGCGCGCGCGCCTGCCGCTGTACAACGGTGCGGCCCGGGCGCTTCACTGTCGCGGGTTCGGGACCTGCGGCACCTGCGCGATCCGCATCGAGGGTCCGGTCTCGGACCCCACTGCCGTCGAGCGCCTGCGTCTCGGGCTGCCTCCCCATGACCGCGAGTCGGGGCTGCGCCTCGCCTGCCAGTGCAAGGTGCTCGGGGACCTGAAGCTCACCAAGTACGAGGGCTTGTGGGGCCAGGGCGCAGAGCCGGCCGACGAGCCGACGGCCCGTTAGCGCGGGCCGAGCGCGAGGTCCGAGGTGAGCATACGCGGGCCCCTCCACCACATCGACGTGTCGGTCGGAGATCCGCGGCGCTCGATTCCCTTCTACACCGCATTCTTTAGGGCACTGGGGTACAAGCGTCTTCGCATCGACCACGCCGGCTTCACCGGCGAGCAGCCCACGCGCGCGGCGTGGCGCATCCGCTACCCGGGCGGAACCGCATTTGGAATCGAGGTCCGCTCCGCCAGGCCCGAGAGCAGGCAGAAGACTCACGACCGCTACGCCCCCGGTCTCCACCACATGGCCTTCCACGCAGAGAGCCGCGCCGCGGTGGACGAGATCCACGCCGCGGTCCGGGAGGCCGGTGGCGAGGTCCTCGACGCACCCACCGACTACACGGGGCAGGCCGGCTACTCGAGCGGGTACTACGCGGTGTTCTTCGCCGATCCGGACGGCGTCAAGCTCGAGGTCGCCTACGTCCCGGATCCCAACCCCTGACGCGAGGACGAGGCCGATGCCGGTACCGTACGATGGTGGCTGCTTGTGCGGGGCGATTCGCTACCGCGTCAACGACGAGCCGCTCACGCTCTACGCCTGCCACTGCACGGACTGCCAGCGCCAGACGGGCGCCGGCTTCGCGCTTTCGATGATCGTGCCCCGGCGCGGACTCGAGCTGCTCCGGGGTGCGCCGAGACACTACGCGGTGGACACGCCAGAAGGGCTGCGCAAGTGTGGGGCGTTCTGCGGCGATTGCGGCAGCCGGCTCTGGGGCGAGCCCCCAAAGTTCCCTCAGGTGGCGGTCGTCCGACCCGGCAACCTGGACGACACCAAGTGGTTCCGTCCCGTCGGGCACATCTGGACGGCCAGCGCGCAGCCCTGGATCCCGATCCCGGAGGACACGCTCCGCTTCCCGGGGCAGCCGGAGGACATCACCGCGCTGATCCACGCCTGGCGGGATCGGGAGGCGCGGTAGAGCCAGCCTCAGTCCTCGCTCGCCTTCCTCTGCTCCTCCGCCACGAGCAGGACGATCAGCGCGGCCTCGGGATCCCCCGCATTCGCCCTGTGCAGGATCGCCGGAAAGATCTCCGCGATCATCTGGTCGGTGACCACGGGGGTCGCGGGGTGCTCCGCCAGGGCCCCCGCAACCTCATCCAGCATCCCGTTCTCCACGATGCGGTTGCCGCCGTTGCCCAGTCCGACGATGGCGGTGTCCCCGACGCCGCAGCCCAGGATCGCCACCGCGCCTGTCGCCAAGAGCACCCGGCCTAAGCCGTGAAGCGTTGCGCCCCTCATTCGACTCCCTCCTCCGCGGATTCCCGCTGTTGAAAACCGTTCCACGAATGGAACCTGCCGGTCGTGGTACTCTCGAGGCCACATCGACCTCGAGGATCATCCCATGGCCCGGAACCCCCCGGAAGGTACCCAGCGCATCATCCCCTACATCCTCTACGCCGACGCGCCGGCGGCGCTCGAGTTCCTCGGCAAGGCCTTCGGCTTCGAGGAGCGCTTCCGGCTGCCGATGCCGGACGGAAAGCTCGGCCACGCCGAGGTCGGCTACCAGGGCAACGTGGTCATGCTCGCCACGGCCACCGAACAGTACGGCCACGCGAGTCCGCGCGACCTGCCCGCCCGCCACAGCCTGATCCTCTGCTACGTCGACGACGTGGACGCGCACTACGCGCAGGCGAAGGCGGCGGGCGCCAAGATCCTGGCCGAGCCCGAGGACCAGTTCTACGGCGACCGCACCTACCGGGCGAAGGATCCCGAGGGTCACGAGTGGGCCTTCCACACCCACGTGCGGGACGTGGCGCCCGAGGACATGAAGCCGCCGGGAGCCTGACCGCGGTCGTCGTCAGCGGACCAGAGGCGGAGCCGACGGGTGTGGGGCACCCGGGCCGTGTAGACTGGGCGCGATGCGCCGCCTGCTGCGCCAGGTGTTTCGGGGCCCCCGCGGCGACTCGCGACGGCACCTGCCGCGAGGGGAACTCGAGCGGGGCTTCGCCGCGCTCGAACCCCCGCCCGTGGATCGAGGACGGGTCGCCCTGATCGTGGCGCGCGCCGAGTCGGGTGCGCACGAGACGCCGGAGCGGGTGACGGTGACTCCCGAGAGCGGCGTGCCGGGCGACGCCTGGCAGCGGGACATTCCCGATCGACTCGACTCCCAGATCACGGCGATTCGGGCGGACGTGGCGCGGCTGGTTGCCAACGGCCAGGCGTTGTCGCTGTCCGGCGACAACCTCGTCCTGGATCTCGACCTTTCCTTCGCGAACCTTCCGGCCGGCAGCCGACTGCGCGCCGGACAAGCCCTGCTCGAAGTGACTCCCGAGCCCCACACCGGCTGCGTCAAGTTCCGCCAGCGGTTTGGCGGGGACGCCCTGCGTCTGACGGCGAATCCGCGCCTTCGGGAGCTGCGCCTGCGCGGGATCTACTTTGTGGTCGTCGAAGGTGGTGAAGTGGCCGTGGGCGACCCGATCGCGGTGCTGAGCCGAGCGGCGCCCGCCGCTTGAGAAGGTCGACGCCATGCCCTCCATCCGCAGCCGGCAGAGTCCCGAGTATCGAAAGCTCCGCGACGAGCTCCTCGAGGCCGAGGGCGCACTCGCGGAGCAGCGCGAGTGCGTGGCGGATCTGAGGCGGCGCTTGCCGGGCGGGACGAAGCTGGAGGTCGACTACGTCTTCGCGGAAGGCCCCCCGGACCTGGCCCGGAACTCCGCGTCGGATTTCTCCGAGACGAGGCTCTCGGATCTCTTCGCGGCGGGAAAGAACGAGCTGATTCTGCAGCACATGATGTTCGCGCCGGGGGCCGAGAAGGGCTGCCCGATGTGCAGCCTGTGGGCCGACGGCTTCGACGGCATGGCCCATCATCTGATCGACCGGGTCAACTTCGCGGTCGTCACCCGCGCGCCGATCGCGAAGCTCCGCGACTGGGGGCGGGCGCGCGGTTGGCGGCGCCTGCGGCTGCTCTCGAGCCATGCCACGTCCTTCAATGACGATTTCGGCGTCGAGCTCGCGGAAGACCGCCAGCTGCCGGCGCTCAGCGTCTTTACCAGGGAAGAGAACGGGGACATCCTGCACTTCTACACGACGGAGGGATCCCTCGCGGAACGCCACCATCGAGCCATGGATCTCTACTGCCCCGTCTGGAACCTCCTGGACCTCCTGCCCGGCGGACGCGGCGATTGGATGCCCAGGCACTTCTATCACGAGTAGCGGCGGCTGCTCGCCCCGGGCCGGAGGCCAGCTGCCGGGCGGGCCTTGCCACGAGGTGACGGGATGAGCGATGAGCAGCGTCTTCGGTATCTCCGCGGCGCGCTGCTGCTGTTCGGGCTTGCCTTCGTGCTGGGTCTCTATCCGCTGATGCTGTTGTGGAGCTCCGCCTGGACCTGGGAGCCCCGACAGCCCGAGTACGAACAGATGCTCCTCGGCGTCTACGCGACACTCGGAATCTTTCTGATTCTCGCCTCCCGCAACCCGCTGGACCACCTCAGCCTGATCTGGTTCACCGTCTGGTCGAGCTTCGTGCACGGCGGCATCATGGCCGTGCAGGCCTTCGTCGACCCGCTGGAGCGAGCCAACCTGATCGGAGATGTGCCGACGCTGTTCACGGTTGCGATCGTCCTGGCGTGGCTCACGCCGCGGCGCGGCGCATCCTCCTAGGTCCCCTTCGGCCGCCGTTCCCCATGCGCGTCGTCATCGAGAGCACCCCCCCCGCCGCCGCCAGCACCGCCGCGGCGCGCATCGCGGAGCTGGTGCGGGGCAGGCCGAGCTGCGTCCTGGGCCTGGCGGCCGGAGCCACGATGGTTCCGATCTACGAGGAGCTGGCCCGGGCTTGCCGAGAGGGGGTGCGATTCTCCGGCGTCACCACCTTCGACCTGGACGAGTACGTGGGCATCTCCGCGGAGGACCCGCGTAGCTTCGCGCAGTTCATGAAGCGGCACCTGTTCGGCCCCGCCGAGTTCCAGCCGGCCAACACGAACGCCCCCGACGGTCTGGCCGGCGACCTCTGGGCGGAGTGCGAGGCCTACGAAGAGAAGATCCGGCGGGCCGGTGGCATCGATCTCCAGCTGCTCGGGCTCGGCGTGAACGGGCATCTCGCTTTCAACGAGCCGGGCTCTTCGCTGGCGAGCCGCACCCGCGTCAAGACGCTCACCCGGTCGACACTGGAGGCCAACGAAGCGGAGCTCGGCGACCTCGCCGAGGCGCCGCGCCTGTCGATCACGATGGGCCTGGGCACGATCCTCTCGGCCCGGACGTGTCTGCTGGTGGCCGTCGGCCAGAGCAAGGCCGGCGCCGTGGCGGGCATGGTGGAGGGGCCCGTCACCGCCCAGGTCCCCGCGTCCGCGTTGCAGCTCCACCCGGAGACCGTGGTCGTGTTGGACGATGCGGCCGCCTCTCAGCTCGCGAACCTCGACTACTATCGCGAGGTGGAAGCGCTTCAGCGCGAGCTGGAGGCCCGTCGATGACGAACGCGGGAAGCGGTCTCTGGCAGCGCAAGGGCGACCTGTTCTTCGCGGTCTGCTTCGCCTTCTTCGCCTTCTCCTCGTTCTTCTCGGATGCGGTCCACGCGCTGGGCTGGATGCACGGGGAGGGCTTCTGGGCGGAGTCGAACCGCTGGTACGCGCAGGTCGCGGGCGACCGCTTCTTCGCGTCGGACCCGGCTTTCTTGAGGGTGCGCACCGCGATCTCGGCCTTCGTCTACGGGCCGTTCTACCTGGTGCTCGTCTACGCGTTCGTGCGCGGCGCCAACTGGATCCGTCTGCCCGCGCTGCTCTACGTGGGAGCGATGACGGTCGGGGTCGTCGAGTTCCTGGCCTGGGAATTCGCGCTCGGTCTGCCGCCGCAGAACCTGCCCGTCTTCCTGGCGTTCAACCTGCCGTACCTGATCGTTCCGCTGCTGCTCGGCGCCCGGATGTGGCGCACGCACCCCTTCGGCGCCCCGAGCTGAACTACTTCTTGGAGTACATCGACGCCGTGCTGCGGGCGATGGTCTCGACCGCGAGGCGCCGGGAGAAGATGCGCCTCATCAGCGCGGACGCCAGCCGGTTGCGTCGCCCGGCGACCGCGCTCGGCACCACGCCCAGTGAGGACAGTGCCTCGGAGACCACCGGCTCGACCTCCATCACCTGCGCCATGGGGTTCGAGCTCACCCGGGGCTGGGAGCGCTCGAAGTTGGGGGTGCGCGTGGCGCCGGCGCAGAAGGACAGCACGTCGACGCCATGCGGTCGGAACTCTCCCCACAGGCCCTCGCCGAGCACGGTGTCGTAGGCCTTGCTCGCCGCGTAGGTGGCGAGCCCGGGCGAGCCCTGGAAGCCCGCCAGCGAGGACATCAGCAGGATCCCGCCACGGCCGCGCTCGACCATGGCCCGGCCGAATTCGTGGGCGAGCACCAGCGGGCCGCGGCAGTTGATGTCGATCACGCGCAGCTTGTCCTCTATGCGCTGGTCGAGGAAGGGGCCGATCAGGCCGAAGGCCGCGTTGTAGACCAGCAGCCCCACCTCGAGGTCCGCGGTCTTCTCGCGCAGGGCGGTTCCCAGCTCCGGGCTGGCCAGGTCGAAGGGGATGTCGCGCACCTCGACGCCGTGGTCCTTCGCCAGCGCGCGCGCGACTTCGCCGAGCGCGTCCGCGCGCCGGGCAACCAGCACGAGGTTCAGGCCCTTCTGGGCGAGCTGCCTGCCGAACTCGGCGCCGAGCCCCTCGGAGGCGCCCGCGATCAGCGCCCAGGGCCCGTACTTGGCGCGGAACTCGTTGTCGGAGGCATCCACGGCGGTTGCTCAGCCTGCGGCCGCCGCGGTGGGGCGGCTAAAGGGACGCTCGGCGGTTCCCATCCGGTACAGGATGAAGAGCGGCACCAGCACCCAGGGCCCGTTGGCCAGCAAGATCCAGGCCAGCTCCGGCGTCGCGTGCGCACCGAAGATCTCCTCGCCCAGGATCACCGACACGTTGGTCAGCATGACCGAGGCGTAGATGATGCTGGGGATGCGGATCCACTCGCGGCCCTTGGTGTAGGCGTAGATCGCGAACACGTAGAACGGCCCGAAGAACAGGGCGTCGATCCAGATCGTGACCTTCCACCAGACGGGTCGCGCCAGGATCACCGGATCGAAGTTGCGCGCCCACCAGTGCACGAGGTCGATGAGGGGACCGGGCGGCCAGAGCGGGTACTCGAAGTCGTTCGGATCGGCGATCACGAGCTGCTCGAGGTCGACGATGTAGGTGATGAACAGGATGTTGATCCAGAAGAAGACGAGGATCACGACGTCCTGGGGCCGCTTCGAGAGCGGCACGGTCTCGTTCATCTGGCACCTCGCCCCCCCGCGCGGTCCCGCATCCTAAACGCGGTGGCGTGGCCGGCGCAATGGTCCGCCGCTCTGCGATCTGGGAGGTGGCGAGCCGGTTTTGCGTTCAGCGGGCGTGGGCGAGCGCCTCGAGCTCCGAACGCGCCCGGTCGAGGATCTCGCGGATGCGCTCCACGCGGTCCGGATCGTGCTCACCCCGGGCCATCGCGCGCAGCGCCGCCTTGGCGAGCTGGGTGGCCGGCCGCGCGATCTCCCAGGCCTCGGGCACCGCCGCGGGGCCGCAGTCGCCCCACTCGTCGGCGCGGCGCCAGATGCGGCGCGCGGCCTCGGCGTCGTCCTCGACGGCCCGCTCCCCCTCGGCGCTGAGCTGGTAGACCCGCTTCCCGTTCACGCGCTCCGAGCCCACCAGGCCCTCGTCCTCCAGCTGCTGCAGGGTCGGATACACCGAGCCGGCGCTGGCGCGGTACATCCCCCCGGAGCGCGCCTCGAGCTGCTTCATCAGCTCGTAGCCGTGCCGGGGGCCTTCGGAGAGCAGCGAGAGCAGGGCGAGCCGCAGCTCGCCGGGGCCGAAGAATCGGCTGCCCCAACCCCACATTCCGAAGCCGTGGCGGCGGCCCATGCCGCGCCGGGCCCGGTGGCGGTGGTGCGTGTGGCGCATTGGTTTCTCCATCGGATGATAGTACCAAAGATATATCGAACGATATATCTCCCGTCAACAGGTCCGGTCGGCCACGTGAGAGCTGGAGTGGGGAGTGGAGCCGCGCGGCGCCCGGCGCGGCACGGGTGGCGGGCGGGGGCGTGGGCCGGCCGGAGGCCTCAGCGCAGGGTCGGGATCCACTCCGTGAGGGCCTGGCCGATCTCGTCGGGCGAGTCCTCCTGGACGAAGTGGATGCCCTTGACGGTGACCTCCCGCTGGTTCGGCCAGCTGCGGCAGAACTCCCGCTGGGCGCCGCGCAGGATCGCTCCCGGCTCCGCGTTGACGAAGAGCTTCGGCACGGCCGCGCTCGCCAGCCAGTTGGCGTAGCTCCTGGCGATCTCGACCACGTCGGCCGGCTCGCCCTCGATCGGAATCTGGCGAGGCCACGTCAGGGTGGGGCGGCGGCTCTCGCCCGGCTCGGTGTAGGGACGCCGATAGACCGCCATCTCGGCATCGCTGAGCTTGCGCTCGATGGCCCCGGGCAGCACCTGCTCCACGAAGAGGTTGTTCTTCAGCACCATCTCCTCGCCCGCCGGCGAGCGGAAGGCCTGGAAAACCTGGCGGGCGGCCTTGGGCCAGTCGTCCCAGCCGACGGGCTGCACCACGGCCTCCATGTAGGCGATGCCCTTGACGCCGTCCCGGTGGCGGTTCGCCCAGTCGAAGCCCAGGCCCGAGCCCCAGTCGTGGACCACGAGCGTGACGGCGCGGTCTACCCCCAGGGTCTCCAGCAGGGCGTCGAGATAGCGGCGGTGCTCCACGAAGCGGTAGCGCTCCGGCCCGCTGGGATCGAGCTTGTCCGAGTCGCCCATCCCGATCAGGTCCGGGGCGATGCAGCGGCCCAGGGTCTGGACGTGGGGGATCACGTTGCGCCACAGGTACGAGGAGGTGGGATTGCCGTGCAGGAAGACGATCGGGTCGCCGGATCCGACCTCCACGTAGGCCATCGAGGAGCCCAGCACCTGGGCGCGTTTCTTCTCGTAGCGCTCGTCGGGGGAAATCATCGCGGTTCCTTCCGGGCGAATCGGGGCCGCGCTGTGTCGTCGGGCGCCTCGCGGCGCGACCGGGCCCGATCTTAGCCTCTTTCGCCCACGCGCCGGGTAGAATGGTCCGGCGGCCGCCCCCGCGGCGGCCCGCTGCGAGGGAAGCCATGAGCGCCGAGCCCCGCGAGCTGGTCGTCGACGCCGACGGGCACGTGATGGAGCCGCCCCAGCTGTGGGCGGAGTACGTCGAGCGCCGCTTCCGGCACCGCATCCCACGGCCGACGCGCGACGAGAACGGCCGGTTCTGTTACGTCGCCGACGACCGCTACTTCATGCGCGTGGCCAGCTCGCTCGCCGCCCGGCCGCAGACCCCGGACGGCAAGCTGCCCAGCGGCGGGTGGGATCCGGCGGCGCGCCTGCGCGACATGGACAGCGAGGGCATTGACGTCGGCATCCTCTACCCGACGGTCAGCTTCTTCTTCGCCGAGCTCGCAGACCTGGAGCTGCAGGCGGCTCTGTGTCGCGCCTACAACAACTGGCTGGCCGACTACTGCCGCACGGACCCGCGCCGGCTGGTCGGCGTGGCGCTGCTGCCGCTGGCCGACGTCGGCGCGTCGTTGCGCGAGCTGGAGCGGGCCGCGGGGGAGCTCGGCTTCCGCGGGGCCTTCTTCCGGCCCAATCCCTACGCGGGCCGGCCCATCCAGCACCCCTGTTACGACCCCTTCTGGGAGTGCGCGGCCTCGTTGGGCGTCGCGGTCACCGTCCACGAGGGCATCTCCGATTCACTGCCCACGCTGGGTCGGGAGCGCTCGGCCAATCCAGTCGTGCAACACCTCATGTCGCATCCCTTCGAGCAGATGGCGGCCTGCGCGGGTCTGATCCTCGGCGGCGTCGCCGAGCGCCATCCCGGGCTGAAGTTCGTGTTCCTCGAGAGCGGCTGCGGATGGCTGCCCTACTGGCTGGAGCGCATGGACGGGCACTGGGAGACGTGGAGCTCCCACCTGCGAGGCGTGAAGAGGAAGCCCTCGGACTACTTCCGGCGCCAGTGCTTCATCTCGATGGACCCGGACGACCACGGCGCGCCGGCGGTGCTCGCGGCGCTGGGCGACGAGTGCATGGTGTGGGCCTCGGACTACCCGCACATCGACGCGCCGTTCCCGGGCGCCGTCAAGCAGACGCTCGAGATCCTCGCCGGCGTTCCCGCCGCGTCCCGGCGCAAGGTGCTGGGGACGAACGCGCTGCGCCTGTACGGGATCGAGGGGCCGCGCTGAGCGGCGCGGCCCACGGCGCCCGCCGAGCCCGATCCTCGTCAGCTCTCCGAAGCGGCCTCTGCGGGGGCGAGCACCCCTTGGAGCTCTCCCGCGGCGTGCATCTCCCGGACGATGTCGCAGCCGCCGACGAACTCACCGTTCACGTAGAGCTGGGGGATCGTGGGCCAGGACGAGAACTCCTTGATCCCGTCGCGAACGTCGGGAGCGCTGAGCACGTCTACCGTCGTGTACTCCGGCACGAATGTGTCCAGGATCTGGACGACCGTGGCGGAGAAGCCGCACTGCGGGACGTGGCGATTGCCCTTCATGAAGAGCACCACCCGGTCCGATTCGATGATCGAAGCGATCTTCTTGCGCGTAGCCTCGTCGAGGCTCATCCTCACCTCCTAGGCATCGAAAGATTTCGAGTCGGGCGCGCCGCCGCGTGCCGCGTGGCAGCCGATGTCGAGCAGGGCCTCCATCGAGCGTTCGTTGCGGCGCAGGTCCTCGAGCGTGATGGAGGCCAGCGTGTCTCGCAGGGCCGCTTGCAGGGCCCGCCACAGCGCCCGGATCGAGCAGTCGCTGCTGTGCACGCAGGAGCGCCGCTGGCCCGGGAAACACGAGCAGAACGATTGGTCGAAGAAGTCCCCGCCGAACACCTGAAGCGCGTTCCACACGGTGATCTCGCGGGCGGGCCGGGCCAGGCGGTACCCGCCCTCGGCTCCGCGCACACTCGTCACCAGCTCGCCCAGGCGGAGCTGGCGCATCAGCTTGGCGGTGTACTCGGGACTCAGGCCCTCGGCCTCGGCGATCTGGGAGATCGACACGAGCTGGGCGTCCGGGGAGCCGGCCACCTGCAAGAGGCAGCGAAGTCCGTATTCTTCGCTGGCGAGGAGCTGCATCTCCGAGAGCGTACGATACTATACTCGCGAGTCAACATTGACGCGGGAGCGAGCGGCCCGGGCCGCCGGCCCGAGTGCGGGATGAGGGAGTACCGATGACCTGGGTGATCACGAAACTCTGCAGGGACTGCGTGGACGAGAGCTGCGTCGAGGTGTGCCCGGTGGACTGCATCTACCAGTACGACGGCAGCGACAGCGACGCGTTCCCGAAGCAGCTCTACATCGAGCCGGAAGAGTGCATCGACTGCGGCGTCTGCGAGCCGGAGTGCCCGTGGGAGGCCATCTTCGAGGACAGCCAGGTGCCCGATGTCTTCAAGGACGACATCGCCCTCAACGCCAAGATGCTCGAGTGCAAGGACGACTTCTCGGTGCCGGAGGTGGAGGAGAAGCCCCGCCCGACACCGGAGCAGGTGGCCGAGAACAAGGCGAAGTGGGGCTACTCGCCCTAGCCAGGGAGCGCCGAGTGAACCCCCCCCGCGACAGACTCGAGCGCCCGCTCCGCGATCTCCGCATCTCGGTGACGGATCGCTGCAACTTCCGCTGCCCCTACTGCATGCCCGCCGAGGTCTACGGCGAGAAGTACGAGTTCATGCGCCGCGCCCAGCTGCTGCGCTTCGAGGAGATCGAGCGGCTGGCGCGGATCTTCGTGGGGCTCGGCGTCGAGAAGCTGCGCATCACCGGCGGTGAGCCCCTGCTGCGCCACGAGCTGCCCGTGCTGATCGAGCGTCTGGCGCGGATCGACGGCGTTCGCGACCTCACGCTCACGACGAACGGCTGGTTGCTGGCGCAGCACGCCCGGACCTTGAAGGAGGCGGGCCTGCACCGCGTCACGGTGAGCCTCGACAGCCACGACGACGCGACCTTCGGGAAGATGAACGGCCGCGGCTTCGCCACCGAGCGCGTGCTCGAGGGGATCGACGCCGCGGCCGCGGCCGGTCTGCTGCCCATCAAGATCAACTGCGTGGTGGAGCGCGGGGTCAACGAGGACTCGATCGTGCCGCTGGCGCGCCTGTTCAAGGGCACTGGCCACATCCTGCGCTTCATCGAGTTCATGGACGTCGGCACGCTCAACGACTGGAACCTGGCCAAGGTGGTGCCCGCCCGGGAGATCGTGAAGCAGATCGATCAGGTCTTCCCGCTCGAGGCGGTCGAGCCCAACTACCACGGCGAGGTCGCGGAGCGCTGGGCCTACCGCGACGGCTCGGGAGAGGTCGGCGTGGTCGCGTCGGTGAGCCAGCCCTTCTGCGGCGACTGCCACCGCGCGCGCCTCACCATCGACGGCGTGCTGGTGACGTGTCTTTTCGCCGCGGGCGGCCGCGACCTGCGCGGCCCGCTGCGCGACGGCGCCAGCGACGCCGCGCTGCGCGAGATCATCGCGAGCGTCTGGAGCGCCCGCCGCGACCGCTACTCCGAGGAGCGCGCCGCCCAGACCGACGCCGAAGGACGCGCCCCCGCCCGCCCCCGCATCGAGATGTACCAGATTGGTGGCTGAGATACCGCGACTGTCTGTCGAGTTCTGGCTTGAGACCAGTCGGTCCCCAGACCCGTCAGCTATTCGGCCGTGTGCTTGCGCAGGAACTTCCGCATGGCGTCGGCGATAAACTGCCCGTCTTCTTCCAGCGCAAAGTGCCCGGTGTCCAATAGGTGGAACTCGAGGTTCTCGAGATCGCGCTTGTAGGGGTGGGCGCCCGCGGCCGGAAAGATCTCATCGTTCTTGCCCCACACGATCAGGGTCGGCGGTTGATGAGTGCGCAGGTACTTCTGCCATTCCGGGTAGAGCGGCGGATTGCTTCCATAGCTATAGAACATCTGTAGCTGGATCGCCTGATTGCCCTCACGATCCAGCAGGGGCTGGACATGTC
>JAZFWH010000262.1:0-6399 GCA_036482635.1 Myxococcota bacterium | reverse complement strand
TGGTCTCGATCAACGTGATGCAGGACGTGCCCAACGCGGCGCTGACCGCCGCAGCCGTCGCCGCCTTCGTGGCCGGGACCGACCGCCGCAGCCATCGCCTGCTGTGGCTCGGCTCCCTGCTCGCCGGACTGGCCGTCCTGATCAAGTACTCCGCGGCCATCGTCGTTCCGCTTCTCGCGCTGTATGCCCTGATCCGCGGGCGGCCCCGGCTCGCGCTGTGGAGCCTGGGGCCGCTTCTGGCATTCGGGCTGTGGTGCGCGCACAACCTGGGCGTCTACGGTGAGTTCCACTTCCTCAACGTGGCTGCGCGCGCATCCGGCGCACTCGTCAACTGGCGCCCCAATCTGCTCGCGGTGCCCCTGGTGGTTGGGAGCCTCCTCTTCCTGGCTCCGGCCGTGGTCTGGCGCGGCCTCGAGCGCCGGGACGCGGTCCTGCTCGCCACGGCAGCGTTCGCGTGCGCGGTCTTCGGCTGGGGCATCCGGGCCTTCTCGCGGGGCGAGGCCGACGCCCAGTACCTGCTCTGGTCGCTCGCGGGCGTGGTGCTGCTGGCCTCGTGTGCGGTGGAGGGACTGCGCAGCGGCTGGCCCTGGCTCCGCCAGCGCAGCGATCGCGAGGCCGCGGACTCGCTGTTCCTGTTCGCCTGGGTTTGCGCTCCGCTGCTGTTCAGCAGCATCTTTCCCCCTTTCCAGGCGGTAAAGCACCTGCTGCCCGCGCTTCCTCCCCTGGTCCTGCTCGCGTTCCGCTACCTGGGGGGTACCCCGGCCTCACGGGGCCGAGCGCTGGGTATCGGCCTCACGGCCCTGCTGGTGCTCCAGCTCTCGACGGCGCTTCTGGTGGCCGCCGCCGACTACGAGCGCGGAGCCGCGTACCGGGACTTCGCGTCGCAGGTGCGGACGCGCTGGGGCGCCGATCGGCGCGTATGGTTCGTCGGCCACTATGGCTGGTACTTCTACGCGAAGCGGGCCGGATTGCACCAGATCCATCCCTCGGGCGCTCGGCCCGGCCCCGGCGATCTGGTGATCTGGCCGGCGCAGGTGAACCGCGGACGATCGCTTCCCACTCCCCGGAGCCTCGGTTTGGAACTCGAGGCGGTGGATCGGATCGAGTACCGCGGCGAAGTGCCCGCCCGGACCATGAGTCGGGGGGGAGCCGGCTTCTACGCGCTGCTACGGGGGCGACCCGGGCGGCGGGTCGTGGTCCCCTATCGCTTCTTCGACGACTCGCCGCTCGAGGTGTTCGAGGTGTACGAGGTGTCGGGGGCGAAGTGACCCGGCCGCGCTACTCGGGCAGATCGGCCAGGATCCGCTCCAGGTGCTTGTTCGGGTCCACCTTCGGGTACGCCAGCAGGATCCGACCGTCTTCGCCGATCACGTAGCTGATGCGCTTGGCGTACTGGGCCGAGGCGTCGTCACCCGCTCCGTAGGCGACACCCATGGCGCGGTCGACGTCGCACAGCAGCGGGTACGGAAAGTCGAACTTCTCGGCGAACGCCCTGTTCTCTTCGACGCTGTCGAAGCTCACGCCCAGGACCTCGAGGCCCTTGGCCCGCACCGCAGCCATCTGGTCGCGCAACGCGCAACCCTGGATCGTTCAGCCGGGGGTGTCGGCCTTCGGGTAGAACCAGAGCAGGACCTTGCGACCGCGGAAGTCGGACAGGCTCACGGCCTTGCCGGTGTGGTCCTGGACCGAGAAGTCCGGAGCGGGATTCCCTACTTCAAGCATCGTCTGCCCCCCTTGCGGTGCCGCGCAAGCATGCCGCTTCCCGCGCCTCGACTCAAGGCCCGTGCGCCGGCCCGGCATTTGACAAGCGGTGCGGCTCGACTATGCACTGGGGGCGCGCTCGGTGAGGCTCTGCAATGAAGCCCCCGGTCCTGTGGCACTTCCGCGGGTCGCACTTCAACGAGAAGGTGCGCTGGGCGCTCGACTTCAAGGGCATCCCCCACCTCCGCCGCACGCTGGGCGCGAGCTACCTGCCGAGGGCGCTCTGGAAGACGGGGCGGCCGACGCTTCCGGTCCTGCTCATCGACGGCAAGGGAATCGGCGACTCGACCCGCATCATCGAGGCGCTCGAGCTGCTCGAGCCCGAGCCGGCCCTGTACCCCGCCGACGCGGCGGAGCGCCGGCGCGCCCTGGAGCTCGAGGAGTTCTTCGACGAGGAGCTCGGGCACCCGTTGCGCTCCGCCGCCCTCCACGAGCCCCTCTCGGAGGACCCCGACTTCATGGCCGAGTTCTGGTCCCTGGGGCTGGGGAGCGGCACGAGGCGGCTGATGCGGACCATCTTCCCGCTGATGACGAGGTTCTACCGCCTGCGGCACCGCATCGACTCGAGCAGCGCGGAGGCAGGGCGCGTGAAGATCGAGCTGGCCCTGGACCGCGTGGTGGCCGAGCTACAACCCAGTGGCTACCTGGTGGGCGATCGCTTCAGCGTGGCGGACCTCACGGCCGCGTCTCTTTTCGGCGTCACGGCGTGCCCGGAGCTGCTGGAGTACGCAGTGCCCTCCCGGCTCCCACCCTCTCTCGTCGCCCTGAACGAGCTCGTCTCGGGACACGCCGCGGGCAGCTGGGTGACGGAGATGTACCGGCGCCACCGGGGCAAATCCGCCGAGCTCGCGGCGTAGTCGCAGGCGAGCGGAGTTTCAGCGGGCAAGCCCGGAGGGCGCGCAGCGAGCCGCAGGCGAGCGGAGTTTCAGCGGGCAAGCCCGGAGGGCGCGCAGCGAGCCGCAGGCGAGCGGAGTTTCAGCGGGCTAGATGGCGTCGAGCGACTCGACCGCCGCCTGCGTTCCCGCCACGACCAGCCGGTCGCCCTCCTCGATCAGGTCGTCGGCGGTGGGCACGCGAACGGCGGGTCGCCCGTCGCTGGCCGCGTGCTTGCGGAGCAGCACCACGTGCACGCCGGTGGTGGCGCCGATGTCGAGCTCGCGGATCGAGCGGCCGAAGTAGCGCGCGGGCGCCTGTACGTCCTGGAGTACGTAGCCGCCCCCCAGGGCGACCTGCTGGCCCTTGCTGGCGACCACCACCGTGCTCGACACGGAGCCGGCCAGGTCGCGGCGCAGCACCTCCTGGTTGTAGGCGTGGATCACGTCCTGCTTGTGGACACTGCCCACGAGTTTTCTCGCGTTCTCGGCGTCCACCACGGCGATCTCCTCCGCACTTCCTTGGCTGAACAGATGCATGACGACGTCCAGGTCCTCGTGCTCGGTGACGGTTGGAAGCACCGGCTCGAGCAGGTCGCGGGCCACCACGATCGGCCTCAGCGCCTCCTGCTCCACCAGGATCCGCGCCAGCTCGTGCAGGTGGATCGTGCCCATCAGCTCGTGCGTAGCGTTCACGACGAAGAACTCGGTGTGGTCGCTGGTCAGCACGCGCTCGATCACGGTCTGGAAATTTGCCGACTCGGTGAGGACTTCCGGCTCGGCGTCGATGATGTCGTGGACGTAGAGGCACTTCAGGACGTTGGTCTCCTCCACCTTGAACAGGTCGATGCCGCGGCGCACCAGCTTCATGGTGTAGATCGAGTCGCGTTGGAGGAAGGTGGTGACCAGGGTGCTGACGACGCAGGCGGCCATCAGCGGCGGAATGATGGCGATCTTCTGCGTCAGCTCGAAGATGATGATGATTGCGGTGATCGGCGCGTGGGTGGCCGCGGCCACCACGGCACCCATGGTGACCACCGCGTAGGCGCCGGAGGTGGCCGTGGAGTCCGGGAACCAGTCGTGGACGAAGCTGCCGAACAGGCCGCCGGTCATGGCCCCGAGGAAGAGCGAGGGAGCGAATATGCCGCCGGAGCCGCCCGAGCCGATGGTCAGCGAGGTGGCCGCGATCTTCGCGACCAGCAACAGCCCCAGCATGGCGGCGGGCAATGCCCCGGTGAGCGCCATGGTGATCGTGCTGTAGCCGACCCCGAATACGTTGGGCAGGGCCACGCCGATCGCACCGACCAGCAGCCCGCCGACGGCCGCCTTCAGGTACTCGGGCATGGGAATCCGCTCGAACAAGTCCTCGCTCGCGTACAGCGCACGCATGAAGACCAGGGCGACCAGGCCCGCGACGAAGCCGACGCCCATGTAGGGCACCAGCTCGAAGGGGCTCACCAGCTCGTAGCCGGGCACCTGGAACGCCGGGTAGTTGCCCAGGGCGAAGCGCGAGACGACCGTGGCGACCACCGAGGAGATCACGATCGGGCTGAGCTGGGCCACCGCGAAGTTGCCGACGATGACCTCGGAGGCGAACAGCGCCCCGGCGATGGGCGCGTTGAAGGTGGCGGCGATGCCGGCCGCCGCGCCGCAGCCGACGATCGTGCGCAGCTGGCTGGCGGGGACCTTCAGCAGCTGGCCGATCGACGAGCCCAGCGCGGAGGCGATCTGGACGATGGGGCCCTCGCGGCCGACGGAGCCGCCCGAGCCGATGCTGATCGCCGACGCCAGGGCCTTGACCGCCACCACCCTGCGCCGGATCACGCCGCCGCGCAGCGCGACGGCGGCCATCACCTCGGGCACACCGTGGCCCTTGGCCTCGCGGGCGAAGAAGTAGATCAGCGGGCCGACGATCAGTCCGCCCGCGGCGGGCAGCAGCAGGCGCCAGTACCACTCGACCTCGCGCGCGATGGTGAGCGGGTCCGACCCCTCGGCCAGCAGACCCTGCTCGAACAGGGCTTCGACGCCCGCGACGCCCTCGAAGAACGCGGCCTGCACGAAGGCGATCAGGAAACGGAAGAGCACCGCGCCCAGCGCGCCGGCCAGTCCGCAGCCCACCGCCACCAGCACCATGAAGAGGTGCCCGGCCGGATTCGCCCTAGTGTGTGTGCCGGTCAGGGATGCGATGGCGGGACTCCCGGATCGGGCATCCTAGCAGCCCCGCCGGTGCGGATTGAGGGGCCGGAGCGCAGTTTCGCTCCGCTGCCGCTCTGCGCGCGGGCCCGGGAACCCGCTATGGTGCGATCGCGCCGAACGGCGTCCCGCGCGGGGCGACCGGCGCGGGGAGGTCGACGCTGCGGCCGCGCATGCCGCTCGGCGACTTCGTGGTCGCCTACCTGAAACGCTTCGGGGTGACCCACATCTTCGGCCTGCCCGGCGACCTGGTGCTGGGCCTGTTCCAACGCTTCGGGCGCGAGCGCGGCATCGAGGTCGTCACCTTCTCCCACGAGCCCGCCGTGGGCTTCGCCGCCGACGGCTACGCCCGCAGCACCCGACGCCTCGGCGTCGTGTGCGTCACCTACGGCGCGGGCGGGCACAACGTCGTGAATCCCGTGGCGGGCGCCTACGCCGAGCAGATCCCGCTGCTGGTGGTGTCCGGCGGCCCGGGCGAGGCCGAGCAGAAGCTCGGCGGCGTCCACCACCAGGTGAAGGACGTCGAGGCCCAGTGCCGGATCTTCGCCGAGGTCAGCTGCGACGCGCGCATCCTGCGCCACCCCGACCTGGCGGCGGAGGAGATCCACGAGCTGGTGCGCAGGATCTCCGACGAGCACCGCCCCGGCTACCTCGAGATCCACCGCGACATCGTCGACACCCAGATCCCGGTCCCCAAGCACATCCGGGACTGGAACGGGACCTTCCCGCGGCCGAGCTCGGACTCGCGCAAGCTCGCCGAGGCCGTGGCCGACACGCTGGCGCGCATTCGCGCGGCGAAGCGCCCGATCCTGATCGGCGGCGTCGAGCTGTTCCGCGAGCGCGCCGAGGGCGACTTCCTGCGCCTGGCCGAGAAGCTCGGCGCCCCGGTCGTGACCACGATCCTGGCCAAGGGCGTGTTTCCGATGGACCACCCCCTGCACATGGGCATCCACATCGGTCCTTTTAGCCCCGCACCGATCCAGCACCGCGTGCGCGAGGCGGACCTGGTGCTCTCGCTGGGCAGTCAGCTGACCGACATGAACCTGGGCGCCGCCAAGCCCCAGGTCCGGCGCGCGCACTCCGTGTGGGCAGTCAACCGGCGCGTCAACGTCTCCTTCCATACGTATACGGACGTCACGCTCGTGGACTTCGTGGCCCGCCTGGCGGGCGAGCGCCTGCCCCGCTTCCGGGAGAAGGTCGAGTACTTCGACAACCTCAAACGGGGGGCGCGCAGGCGCGACGCGGCTGCTCTCACCATCAACGACCTGCTGCTCGAGGTGAACGACTTCCTGGCGGGCCACGGCGGCTACGACGTGTTCGCCGAGTCCGGCGACATGCTGTTCGGCGGGCTCGAGGTGCGCCAGCGCGCCGGGGGTCTCTACTTCGCCCAGGGTTACTACGCCTCGATGGGCTTCGCGGTGCCCGCGGCGATGGGCGCGCAGATCGGCACCGGGCGCCGGCCGCTGGTGCTGTGCGGCGACGGGGGCTTCCAGATGACGGGGCCCGAGATCTCCCACGCGCCCGCGCGCGGCCTGTCGCCGCTGGTCGTGATCATCAACAACTCGGGCTGGGG
>JAZFWH010000261.1:0-2663 GCA_036482635.1 Myxococcota bacterium | reverse complement strand
GACGATTTCCATCGGGAGACCGGCTCCAGCCGAATGCATTACCAGCTCTGCATTCGGTCGACAGCTGTGGTTCAAGAAACGGAACGGAGGGTCCGGGTCGAGACAGAGTCCCGAACCCACGTCGATCAGATGATATCCGGAGCCATCGCGTTCTCGAAGCAATGAACCTTGAACCTGCCCGATGATTTCGTAGCGCCGGAACCGGCGTCGGACAAACACGCCTTTCCCGAATCTGCAACGGCGAATCTCAACAGTTGCAAGCACGTCCAAGTTGTGAGCGGCCCTCGCGTCTCTGCGTCGAGAAGTAATACGACTCGGGCGGCCCCGGACCTCCGTTGGGCGTCGCTAGCGCTGCGGGAAGGGGATCGAACCGCCGCGGCAGGCGCTTCGCGAGCCGCGCCGTCCCGGAGTCCTCGGACGGCGCGGCCGCACTCGATCGGCGGTCGACCGGGCGAGATGGGCTACGGCGCCTGCGCCCCGCCCATCTCCTCGAAACCGGACTCGATGTCGATTTCCCCGACGTCCTCGGCGGCCTCCGCCGCGCCGGGCGCCTGGCTCCTGGCAGTCGCCAGGGCGCTGGCCACGTCGTCGTTGTCCGGCGCCCGGACGACGGCCGCTTCGCACACGGTGATCGCCTCGGCGTAGCGCCCGTTCTCGACGTACTCGATGCAGGTGGCGACCACGTCCGTCCAGGCGCCGGTCTCCTCCTCGACGATCGCGCCTGTGGCCTCCACGGCCGGCGGGGCCGCCCCGACGTCCGGGGCTCCGCTCTGCTCGCGTTCGCTGCAAGCGAAGACGATCAGCAGGGCGATCAGCGGAATGGCTCTCTTCATGGCGGTCCTCCTCCTACCCGACCCGGGCGCGGCCCGGGTCGGACCCTTCTACACTCTCCTCGTCGGGAGCTGCAACCGAAAAAGGCGAGGGTCGGGTCCGATGCGGCCCGGGCTTCCCCGACGGGGAAGACGACGCCCGCGCCGCCCGCTCAGCTGCCGATCCGGCCCCAGGCGGGAAGAGGCTCGCCGCGGATCGACCTGTACGCGCGCTTCTTCCCAACCGAGTCGCGCTTTCGCACAGATCCCCTCAACCGTACCGGACGATTCCCCACTCGCGCCGGGTGAGCGTCACCGTTCTGGGTTGATTCCAGCGATGGAAATCCGATAGTCTCTTCCCATGGCTGCACCGTCGACGACGTCTGCGCCGCAGCACGCCGGGTCCCCGAGACTCCGCCGGGAGTGGCGCCACGGTCTGCGCAGCCTGTGGCGTTTCGTCACCACGCCGAGCGACCTGGCCAACTCCTTCGAGGCCATGTTTGCGCTGGCGGGCCCCACGCTGGACCGCGAGTTCCGTCGCTTCGCGAGCCACCCGGTCGGCGCCGCGATGCTCGCCGAGCGTCCGCGTCGCGAGCTGAATGCGCTGCTCACAGACCGCGCGGCGCTCGCCGCCTTGCCGCCGGGGAGCTTCGGTGCCGCCTATCTGGAGTATCTCGGCGGCGAGGAGATGGGCTCGGCCGACTACTTCCTGCAGGCGGCAGGACTCGAGGACAAGGCGCGCCGCTTCGGCTGGTCCGACGACCAGCTCTGGTTCGTCCGGCGCATGGCCAACAGCCACGATCTCTTTCACATCGTGGCGGGCTACGATCGCGACGTCACCGGAGAGGTCGGCGTCGTCTGCTACACCGCCGGCCAGATCCCTCTCCTTCCGCTCCGCCTCCTGCTCCCCTACTTCGCGCTGCTCAAACCCTCCGAGCCGCTGCGCTGGCTGCGCTTCCTGCGCGACTCCTACCGCCACGGGCGCGAGACCCCGTCGCTGGCCTGTGTCGACTACGAGGCCCTGCTGTCCCGCCCGCTCGCGGAGGCCCGGGGCGAGATCGGCGTGCCGGCCTTCGACGACGCGCACCCCGGCGGGGTTCCAGACAAGGGCTGGCTGCTCGACCGGGTCGAGCGCAACGTCACGCTGGTCTGACCCGAGGCCCATCTAGAGGCCGATCTCGTAGCTGCGGTACGTCTTGTAGATGCGCCCGCCCATCTTCTCCAGGGGGCCCGCGCATCTTCTGGTTGTTCGCGAGGGCCAGGCGGCCCAGCCCGGACGCGAACCGTGCTGCTCCACCCGGCGGCCAAGGCGGCCCTCGCGGCCTGGGTCTTCGAGCTACGACAGCGCGGAGGTGTCGCCCCCGACACGTGGCTCTTTCGCTCCCGGAAGCGGCCGAACCGGCCCATCAGCCGCGGCCACGCCTGGCGGATTCTGCGGCGAGCGTTCGCCGCGGCCGGGGTGGCCGGCAACCTTGGAACGCACGTGATGCGAAAGACCTTCGCGGACCGGATCTACGAACGCCTAGATCGCGATCTCGTCAAGACCCAGCGTGCCCTCGGCCACCGGTGCATCGAGTCGACCGCCGCGTATATCAGCTTTCGTCAGGAAGAGATCGACGAGGCGATTCTTTCGCTCTGAGGGTGCACCGCTGACCTCCGGCGCCCAAGTCGTGACGCCTACCTCGCGCACGTGACGCCGGAGGACCTCGCCGCCAGGGCCCCGCCCCGTGTCCCCTCCTCGCGGGGCGTTGCGCGACGTGGGCGAACGTTCGAACGTCTCTGCCACCGCTTCCTTCGCCGGGCGATCGGGCGCCTCAGTTGCCCTGGGCCAGGAACTCCTGGAGCGCCTTCTCC
>JAZFWH010000260.1:0-3571 GCA_036482635.1 Myxococcota bacterium | reverse complement strand
CGAAGCGCTTCCTGCGCTTCTATCTGATCTGCGGCGTCGGTGCGGGCCTGATCATCGCGACCGTCCCGTATCTGCTGTTTGGCATCGGGCTCCCCACGCCTCTGCTCTTCCCCACGCTGGGCGCCTCGGGCGCCATCTACGGCGTGCTGCTCGGCTACTCGCTCACCTGGCCCGAGCGAACGATCATGCTGATCTTCCCGCCCATCGCGTTCCGCGCGATCTGGCTGATTCCGGCGCTGTTCTTCATGTCGATCCTCGGGGGCGGCTCGAACGTGAGCCACGTGGGACACCTGGGCGGGGTCGTCGTGGGGTGGCTGTACCTGCGACGCAAGGGCGACGCCGGCAAGCTCTTCAGCCTCGAGCGGCTCCGCTACCGCTGGCGGCGCTACCGGATGCGCCAGCGGCTGCGCTCGATCCGCTACGAAGATCACACCAGCGAGCGCCGCGACCGCGACGACCAGCGGCTCCACTGACGCCATGGACACAGCGGCCACAGGGACGCAGTTCGCGCTCGACGAGGCGCTCGACGCGCACATCGCAGGGGCCGCCCGCAGCCTGCGATCCGCGCGGCGCGTGGTGGCCCTCACCGGGGCGGGCCTCTCCACGGAGAGCGGCATCCCCCCCTTTCGCGGACCGGGCGGGCTGTGGACCCGGTACGGCGAGCCGCCGATGGACGGGTTCCAACGCTTCCTCGACGACCCGAAGGCGGCGTGGCAGCAACGCCTCTCTCCCGACCAGCCGTGGTTGGTCGCGCTGCTGGACACCCTGGCCCAGGCCGTGCCGAACGCCGGCCATCAGGCCCTGGCCGAGCTGGAACGGCTCGGTCGCTGCGCCTGCGTGATCACCCAGAACATCGACGATCTGCACCGACAGGCGGGGACCCGGTCGTTGCTGGAGATCCACGGCAACCACCGGCTGGTCCGCTGCCTGCAGTGCGTCACGCGTTTCGAACCGGACCAGGTCCAGATCGACCCCGACTCCCTGCCGCCGCAGTGCCCGCGCTGCGGCGGACTGCTAAAGGGAGATACGGTCCAGTTCGGCGAGCCGATTCCGCCCGACGTGCTGCGCCGCTGCTACGAAGAGGTCGGGAGCGCGGACTGCATGCTGGTGGCGGGCACCTCCGCCACCGTGTACCCGGCCGCCGAATTCCCCTTCGAAATCCTGCGCCGGGGAGGCAGTGTGATCGAGGTGAATCCCGAGGACACCGAGCTCACGCCGCTCGCGACCCATTCGCTGCGGGGACCGGGAGGCGCTGTACTCGAGCGGCTGCTCGCACACGTGGAAGCGGGCGCGGAGCGCAGCGCGTGAGTCCGCGACGCGGCGCGTCCAACGGCAACGGCGAGTCCCACGCCGGTGGCTTCGCGGGCTTCCTGCGCAGCCTGCTCGCGGGCGTTCCCTGGAGCGAGCGAGCCGAAGGGGAGGACGTCCTGCACCTCGAGCGCCCAGCGGGCGGGGCGTTTCGCCTCCACAACGCCAATGGCCGAACCCGCATATGTGGCGAAGACCGCGACGACATCGAGGTGCACGCGGCCAAGCTGGCGCGCGCCGAGTCCACCGAGGCGGCCAAGCGGCTGCTCGAGCAGATCCGCGTGGTCTACGCGGAGGTGGGCGACACCCTGGAGCTCGACGTGGAGGTGCCGCGGAAATGGAACCGGCGGGGCCACGCGAACCTCGTCGTGAAGGTGCCGCGCCACCTGAACGTCGAAGTCAGCGCGGCCAACGGACGCATCCAGATCGAGGGTGTGCGGGGCTCCGTACGCGCGCGCTCGAGCAACGGCTCCGCCACCATCAACGACGTGGTCGGCGACATCGAGGTGGCGACCTCCAACGCCAAGGTGACGTGCTCGTGCACGTGCGGACGGCTGTTCGCCCGTTCGAGCAACGGCAAGATCGAGTTGAACCAACACCGCGGATCCATCGACGCCTCCACCTCGAACGGATTGATCCGCGCCTGCCTCGAGGACGTGGGCAAGGGCGGCGTGCAGCTGTGCACCAGCAACGGTCGCATCGCCCTCGAGCTTCCACCCGAGGTCGACGCGGACGTGGACATCCGCGTCGACAACGGCGTGATCCGCAACGACCGCACGCTCTCCTCGCACGTCCGGGAGGGCAACGGCAGGGTGCGCGGACGGCTCGGCGCCGGCGGCGCGCTGATCAAGCTGCGCACCTCCAACGGCTCCATTTCTCTGCGCTGAGGTCGCGGGGCCGGGCCCGCTACGGACGAGCGCCCACGCGGCGGCGCAGCTCGATCCCCTCGTGGCGGAACAGCACTCCCGAAGGCTCGATCGCGCCCACGATGAAAGGCCCCACCGCATCGCCCTCGCGCAGGGTCAGCGGCTCGGAGTGCCCCTCGAGCGTCACCACGGCGAGACGGCGCTCGGGGAGGGGATGCCACTCCGTCCGCTCCACCACGATCGCCGGAAGCTCCGCCCTCACTCGCGCGGTGGCACCGCTCGCCCGCTGCGGGGGCGGGGCCTCGGGCCGGACTCCCGAGGGCGGCTTCCCGGCCAGGACCTCGCGGATCTCCCGCTCTCCGGGCGGCGCGGCGGGCTCGGCGGGGGCGGGGGCAGGGACGGGTTCGTCGCGCGGCGGCGGCGCCACGGCCGGGCGACGGGTCGGAGGCTCGATGCGCTCGACCACTTCCACCGGCGACGCGAGCGCCTCGTCGGAGAGGCCACCCACCCGCGGACCGACGGCGGGCCTTTCGGGAACGGCGGCGGTGGTCTCGGCGACCCCGGCACCGGCCGGAGCTTCGGGCGTCGCGGCGGTGGTCTCGACCGGCCCACCCGCGTCCGGCGCCTCGGGCACCGCGCCGGTCCCGGCCACCGCAGTGGCGGCGGGTGGGCGAGCGGCCGAGGGGGCCGGCGGCGCGGCCTCCGACCGCGCCGCGCGAGGTTGGGGCGGCGCCGGCCGTTGCACGGAAGTCGCGGCGGGCGGCGGCTGCGGCGAGGTCGGCTGCGCCGCCGTCTCGGAGTCTGAAGGTTCCGTGGGCGAGAGCACCAGGTCCGGCCAGAAGAAGAGCACGGCCGCGCCCAGGGCCAACCCCGCGGCGATCGCCCCGATCAGCGACGGCCACAGCCGCCGCCGAGGGCGTTCGACGTCGGCATCCGCGTCGTCGGCGACCTCCTCGGACAGCAGTCGAGAGATGCGGGTGTTCCTCTCGTGTTCGAGCCGTCTCAGCGCTTTGAGGATCGTGCTCAACCCGAAGACTCCGACGCAGGGGCCGGCGGCGCGGCCTCCGCGGTGGACCCTTCCCCCGCCGGCGCGGGGGCGGGCTCCGACTGTGCCTCGGCCGGCGCGGCCGGCGCCACCTCCGGCTCGACGGCCTGGGGCAGGTAGGCCGCCGGGTGGTGGAGCCCGGGGGCGACGAGCCGTTGCCAGGTGAAGGTGCCCGCGACCACCGCGGCCGCGAATGCGACCGCCACCGCCGCCCCGCGCCACAGAGCACGCGCGGCGGGAACGCGCCGGCGCGTCGCCAGCAGCTCGAGTGCCGCGTCCGCCACTCGCTCCCGTCCGATCTGGCGGGCCCCCGCCGCGTAGCCCGAGAGCAGACAACGATCGCAGAGCAGGT
>JAZFWH010000259.1:0-6459 GCA_036482635.1 Myxococcota bacterium | reverse complement strand
CTCGGTCTCGCGGCGCTGTTCTGGCTGGGGGGCGCTCGGGTGGTGCGAGACTTCCGGCACGAAGAGCTCTACCACCCCTTCTCGGCTTCGGCCCGAGCCGAGGCGAGCGAGCTGCGCGGCCTGCTCCACGGGAAGAAGTTCCTCTCGTCGGCGCTGCTGGGCTACGGGCTGGCTCCGTTCACGCTGGGCAGTCCACTCGCCGTGCCGCCCGGCCACGCCTCGCCGGTCCATCCGTTCGCGGAGCGCGAGCGCGATGCGCGGCTGGCTCTGCGCGAGAACTCGCACGCCTGCTGGGCGTATCTGTTCGCCCGTTATCCGGACCTGCGCTTCCTGGTGACGCCCGCGCCCGGTGCCCGGGTCGAGCGCCGCCTGTGGGCTCGGGAGGTCGAGGGCAGCTCGCCGGAGCAGATCCGCCGCGGGTTGGCGCAGTGGGGCGCCGCGCGACCCGTCCACGCGGGCCGTCACTTCGTGGTGGATGCGCTCGATCCGGGCGCGCTCGCCGGCGCGGGCGCGGCCTGTCCGTAGCGCGGGTCGGTCGAAGTCAGACTCGGACGAGGGGAGGAGGGGGGAGGGGCGCCGGCTTCGGCCGGCGCGGCGTCACTGGCTCTTGCGCTCGTCCGGTTCCTCGGAGATGAAGCCGTAGCCCTCGAGATCCTCGGGCGTGGCGACCTCGTCGTGCCCAGGAGCCTCCTTGCGCTGCACGCGCTTCTCGCGCTTCTGCGCGGCTCGCTCGGCTTTCTTGACCTCGCGCTGACGCTTGAGAACCGCCGTTCTGCCTCGTTTCGCCATGGCACTTCCCGCACGTTCCACGCGCCAGCGGGGCGCGCGCGACCGGGCCCCCGCTCCCGGCTGGGGCTGGGACTGCCGATCCCAGGGCCCCCACCGGGCGGCTCCGGCTCGCGGCCGCCGCCCGTACACCGCCTCCCCGGACCCCCCGGGTGCGGCTGCGCTCTGCGTTCGGGGTGGGGGCGTATCCTAGCCGGCCTTCGCGCCCCGGTCACGGCCGCAGCCGCGGGCGGCAACGGCAGGAGCGGCGCTGTGCGCTCGCCTGGGCGGGCGCCGGCACGGGTGGTTGGAGCTGGGTGTGTGAGGCGCCGCTCGAGCCGGCGCCAGTGGGCTAGTAACGGTCGCCGCCTCCGCCCGGGCCGCGGCCGTAGCCGCCGCCGCCACCGCCCCGTCCGCCGCGGCGGTCGTGGGCCTCGTTGACGCGCAGGTTGCGACCGCCCAAGTCGGAGCCGTCGAGCGCCTGCATGGCGGCCTCCGCCTTGCTCGGATCCTCCATCTCGACGAACGCGAAGCCACGCGATCGCCCAGTCTCTCTGTCCGTGATCAAGTTGACCGTTTCGACGGTGCCGTGTTTCTCGAACAGCTCCCGGAGCTCCGCCTCGGTCGCGGAGAAGGACAGGTTTCCGACGTAGAGTTTCTTACCCAACTGTGAATTCCTCGTCGCACCCCCCGACCGCTTCGGACGGGCGCGACCGTCGCCGAAATCCAGGCCGGACCGTCCGACAACAAGACCCCGAGCGAAACCGACCTCCGTCCGACCCCCCGGGGCCATCCCTCGGGTCTTGCCTCGAGCGACGACCCAGCGGGCCGACCGGGAGGGGCATCGCACGGGTGTCGCGAGAAGACTCGGAGGTCTGCCTCGGCTTCGCCCCCGACCGGGCGGTGCCTCTCGGGCGGCACGATACCACACGCGCTCTCCTGCGACCCAGGCGATTCGTCGGGTGCAGCCGCAGTCTCCCGACGGAGAAGACGCAACGCGTCGACGCCGTGCGCACCCGTTCTCCGTACGGCCGCGACAAAGCATCGCGTACTCTTCACGGTTGCTATCGACCCGTGGTAGTGTCGTGTCGGTCGCTCACGGAAAGCGCGGTGGGCAGGTACCGCCCTGGTCTGGCCGAGCTCTCGCCGCGCCGCGCGGGGGAACCCCAGATGGCCGAGCTCGCCCTGTGCCTCTTCCTGGTGGTGCTGGGCGGCCTCCTTTGGGAGCTCCACCGCGATCCCAGCCCGAGCCCGGCGGCGCTGTGGACGTGGGGCTGGGTCGTGCTCTTCGCCACCGCCCTGTTCCTGCTGCGCCGTGACGCGATTCCCTGGGCCCCGTCGGTCGCGCACCTGACCGGGCCCCTGCTGCCCGCCTTCGTGCTGGCGGGTGCCCTGAGCTACGCGGACACCCCGGTGCCGCGCTGGTTGCTGCCCGGCGCGCTGGTCTTCGGCGCCCTGCGCTGGGGCCTCGCTTCGGTCGGCCTGCCAGACCTGGCCCACGGCCTGGCCCTGGTGCTGGAGCCCCCGGCCGAGCTCGCTGCCGCCTACCTCGTGTTCCGCAGCGCTCGGGGTACGACCTCGGTAGCACAGCGCCTGCTGCCTCCGGCCTTCGTGGCCGTCGCGGCCGTCGACGCGCTGAGTGCCGTCGCCGGGCTGCGCGGTCAGGAGCTGAGTACGGCCAGCGTGTGGAGCTGGGTCGTGGTGGGACCGCTCACGCTGGGCCTGCAGATCACGGCGGCGGCGCACCGCACGCGGGAGCGCGGGCGCCGCCTGGCGCTCGACCAGCAGCGCGTCGAGAAGGAGCTGAACGCGAGCGAAGGGCGCTTCCGCCTGCTCGCGGAACACGCCACGGACCTGATCTGCGAGTGCAATGCCGAAGGGCGCATCCTCTACGCCAGTCCCAGCTTCGGCGAGATGCTCGGCTATGACACGGAAGCGCTCATCGGCGAGGACTACTTCGAGCCCGTTCATCCCGACGAGCGGGTTTTTGCGGTGGGGCGTTTCATGCGCGCGGTAGAGACCGAGGCGCCCTCGGACGCGGTCTTCCGCTACCGCCACCGCGACGGTTCCTGGCGCTGGCTCGAGGCCCACGCGCGGGGGTTCAGCGGCGCGACGGGAGAGCTGCGCGTCGTGGTCGTCGCGCGCGACATCAGCGAGCGCCGGCGGATGGAGGCGGCTCTGGGCGAAGCGCGGACGGCCCTCGAGCGACGGGTCGAGGAGCGGACCTCGCAGCTCGCCGCGGCGGTCGCCAACCTGGAGGACGAAGTCGCCGGCCGGCGCCTGGCGGAATCGGAGCTGCGGCTCAGCCAGGAGCGGTACCGCACGGTCTCCGAGTTGAGCTCCGACATGAGCTTCGCGTTCCGCGAGGCGGACGACGGGTCGCTCGAGGTCGACTGGGTCACCCAGGCCTTCCAGCGCATCACCGGGTTCTCGACCGAGGACATCAACGTGCGGGGCTGGCTCTTGTCCGTGCACCCGGACGACCACGAGAAGGCGCTGCGCCACCTGGAGGCGGCCCGGCGCGGGGAGCGCCGCGAGTTCGAGAGCCGCGTCTTCACCAAGACGGGTGAGGTGCGCTGGATGCACAACCTGGTGGCCGGCGTGCGCAGCGAGGTGGACAAGCGACTGCGCGTGGTGGGGGCGACGCGCGACATCACCGCCGAGAAGCGCGCCGAGGAGGAGCACCGGCGGCTCGAGGCCCACATCCAGGAGACGCAGCGGCTCGAGAGTCTCGGCGTGCTCGCCGGTCGCCTCGCCCACGACTTCAACAACCTGCTGAGCGTGATCCTCGGCAACAGCGCGCTGGCGGCCAGGGACGTCGAAGCGAACTCACCGCTACAGAAGCGTTTTTCTCGCATCCGTTCGGCGGCGCAGCACGCCGCCGGGCTGACCGAGCAGATGCTCACCTACTCGGGCAAGGCCTCCGTGTCGCTCAAGCCCCTGCACTTCGGCCGGCTCCTGGCCGGCGTGGACGACCTGCTCGAAGCCTCGCTCTCCAAGCAGTGCGTGCTCGAGATCCGGGTCGACGACAAGCTGCCGCTCGTGGAGGGCGATGAGACGCAGCTTCGCCAGGTGCTGGTGAACCTGGTCTCGAACGCCGCAGACGCAATCGGCGAGCGCAGTGGCACGGTCAGCGTGCGCTGCGGCGTGATCGCGGCGGACCGTCCCATGCTGGCCCACAGCTACGGAACTCCGGGCCTGCCGGCGGGGGAGTACGTCTGCCTCGAGGTTTCCGACACCGGGCCGGGGATCGACGACGCGACGCGCGAACACATCTTCGAGCCCTTCTTCACGACGAAGTCATCCGGGCGTGGGCTCGGCCTGGCCGCCGTCCTCGGGATCGTCCAGGGACACGGTGGCGCCATCGCGCTCGAGAGTGCACCCGGCCGCGGCACGACGTTCCGGGTGCTGCTGCCCCCCGCGAAGCCCGAGAGCGGGTCGGCGGTGCAGGGGCGCAGCGCCCCCAGATCCGCGCGAGGCAGCGGCACGGTGCTGGTGGTCGACGACGAAGAGCCCGTTCTCGAGCTCACCCAGGAGTTCCTCCAACGCGCGGGCTTCCGCGTGCTCACGGCGGCGACTGGGCGCGCCGCCGTCGATTGGATTCGAGGCGACGCAGAGCGGATCGACGCCGTGGTGTTGGACCTCACCATGCCCGACGTGGACGGCGAGGAGACCTTCCGCGCCATCCGGCGCATCCGCCCCGGGATCCCGATCGTCCTGGCCAGCGGCTACGACCGGGAGCACGGCGCGCGGCGTCTGGCCAGCGAGGACGTCTCGGGCTTCGTCGCAAAGCCCTACGACCCCGAGGAGCTGGTGGAGAAGATCCGCGCCTCGTTGGCGGGCTAGGCCCTATGGAGTGACCGGCTCCGTCGTAACGTCCTGGTGGAACCGGGACACGGGGCTTTCGCCCCGACAGCGCGGATTGCCGCCCGGAGGCGGTAGAGCCGCAGACGAGCAGCCGGTCATGCACGAGGGTCTACTTCGCGGGGTCCTACGATCCCAGCGCGGCCCACAGCAGCTGCCCGAGCGACGCGGTGTTCATGGACACCGTCACCGTCAGGGGAGACAACGCCTTCACGGGCGCCCCTGAGGATCGCGCCATCGACACGGCCAGCGACGACTGCCGGCTGTGTCCGCCCGAGCGCTGCGAGGACCTGGGTGACTGAGAAAGACGTCCTGTAGCCCGGCTTCGGGCCCGGTCCGATGCCCTGAAACGAGGGGCGGTGGGTGAGAGCCCGCCGCCCCTTTCGCGTTGCGGGGCCGCCCCCGCGCGCTCGCGCTCCAGCGCGCAAGGCTCCGCGGCGTTCCGCCGAGAAGCAGGCGGACGCGGCTCACGCCGTGCGGGGGGTGCGGTCTCGTGCGAGCGCGAAAGGGAGAGGCCTGGTTCGCGGCCCTGTTGCTCGCCGTCGCCTGCCTCCCCCACCTGGCGGCGCTGCGCGCGGGCTTCACCTACGACGACCGCGTCTTCGTGGTCCGCAACCAGAGCATCCGCTCGCTCGCTGGGGCGCTGGGCGCGTTCGGTTCTCCGTTCCCGCCGGAGCAGCCCGAGCGGGCCCTGTACCGCCCGCTCACGAACTTTTCCTACGCCCTGGACCACGCGCTTTCGGGCGGCGCGCCGGCCGTGTTTCACGCCACCAACCTGCTGCTCTACCTGGGGATCGCGTGGCTCGCCTACCGCGTGGCGCGGCGCAGCCTGGCGACGCGCGGGGGAGCCCGCGCCGCGGCACTGATCTTCGCGGTGCACCCCGTGCACTGCGAGGTGGTCGACAGCGTCGCCGGTCGCAGCGAGCTGCTGGCCCTCGCCCTGGGCCTGTCGGCCCTGCTCCTGTTCCGCGCCGCGGTCGACCCCGCCGATTCCGCGTCGGGCGTCCAGCGCGGTCGTGCCGGGCGCCTGGTCGCCGCCTACCTCTGCTACGCGCTTGCGACGCTCGCCAAGGAAAGTGCGATCGTGCTGCCGGCATTGCTGGCGGCGCACTGCCTGCTCTTCCCCGCTGCGCAGGCCAGCGGCCGTCGGGTCTGGGGCTACCTCATCCCCTTTGCCGCCATCGCGGCCGGTTGCCTGCTGCTGCGCGGGTGGGTGCTGGGAGCCGCCACCCCCGCCATCACTGTGCTGGGCGACGAGCCCCTGGCGACGCGGCTCTTCACGCTGGGCGCGATCTACTGGGAGTACCTGCGCCTGCTCTTCTTCCCTGCCACGCTCCAGGTGGACTTCTACTACGCGCACCGCGTCGGCATCCACGCGACCCTCTCGCCCACAGCCCTGGCCGGTCTGGCCGCCCTCGCGGGCAGCCTGGTCACGCTCGCGGCGCTCCTGGCCCGGGCGCTGCGGCGATCCGCTCGGCCGGCCGACCGCGGACCCGACAGGGCGGCCGCCTTCGGTCTGCTCTTCTTCCTGATCTACCTGTTCCCGGTCTCCCACGTGGTGCCCTTCGGCGCTCTGCTGGCCGAGCGTTTTCTGTTCGCGCCCTCGCTCGGCTTCGCGTTGGCCGCTGCGGCCGGGCTGGAGGCGCTGGCGGCGCGCACGAGGAACCCCTCGCTGCGACGGGCCCTGGCCGGCGGGCTCGCGCTGGCGCTCGCGCTGGCGGCGCTCCGCGGCGGGGCTCGCGCGGCAGAGTGGCGCAATCCGGTCACGCTGTGGTCGCCGGTGGTGCGGCAGGTGCCCGGCGAGTTTCGCGCCTACAACAATCTGGCGGC
>JAZFWH010000258.1:0-3433 GCA_036482635.1 Myxococcota bacterium | reverse complement strand
GAGGAAGCCCTCGTCGTCCAGGTGACGCCGCCCGAGTGCCGGTCCTGGAACTTCCAGCTCGACAACCACTGGATGGAGTCGCTCGACTACCGCTACTTCCGGGTGACGATCAACAAGCACACCGCCGCCTACGAGCCCGACGGGTCCGTCAAGATCATCGTCGCCCACGAAGACCCGGGGCATCCGAACTGGATCGAGACGGCGGGACACCAGCAGGGCACCATGTGCTTCCGCTGGATCCGCGCCGACGAGCACCCGCAGCCCCGATGCCGGGTAGTGAAGCTCTCGGAGCTTTCGTGAGCGGGTTCCGAATCCCGCCCAATCGCGCGCCCATCCTCGCGCTCAACGCGGGCTGGGGGGCGCTACAGCGGCTCGGCATCGCACGGCTGGCGCTCACACGGGAATCCCTGGTGCGTTCCGCGCGCGTGCAGTCGGGTCTGACCGACCTCGGCGACGACTTTGACGAACCGGTCACCCGGGACTCCCTTCGCCGACTGCTCGAGTCCCTCGACGGGGAGGCCGAGCTCCATCCCTTCGGGCGCATGGTCATCCGCGGATCGCTCGTGAGGTCGCTCGTCACGCGGATGCGGCTGGAGCAGCTCTCGAAGCAGCACCCCGAGATCCCGGCGCTGCCGGTGGACCGGCCCGTCTTCATCGCGGGGCTGGCCCGCACGGGCACCACGCTGCTCCACCGCCTGCTCGGCTGCGAGCCGCGGCTTCGCCCGCTGCTCTCCTGGGAAGGCCTGACGCCGGCGCCGCTGGCGGGGAGGACTGCGAAGCCCGGCCGGCCGGACCCGCGCGTGCGGCTCGCCGAGACGGCGGAGCGGGGGCTTCGCTACCTATCGCCCGGATTTTTTGCCATCCATCCGGTGGAGGCCGACGGCTACGAAGAGGACGTGCTGCTCCAGGACGGCAGCTTCATGAGCCCGACCGTCGATTCGACGCTGCCGGTGCCGACCTACAGCGGCTGGCTGCACGCCGCCGACCAGCGACCCATGTACCGCTACTTCCGCCGGCTCGTCCAGCTCCTGGTATGGCAGCGTCCGGGCACCTACCTGGGCAAGACGCCCCACCACCTCGAGAACCTGCCGACGCTGCTCGAGGTATTCCCCGGCGCGAAGGTGATCGTCACCCACCGGGATCCAGCGAAGGTCGTAGCGTCTTTCTGCAGCATGATGGCCCACGGCCGACGGCTCTTCAGCAACGACGTGAACCTCCTCGACGTCGGTCGGCAGTTCCACGCGAAGCAGCTGAAGGGCGTCAGCGACGCCATGAACGCGAGACGGGACCTGCCCACCGAGTCGTTCATCGACGTCCATTACGCGGACCTGATGGCCGATCCGATGAAGGAGGTTCGCCGCATCTACGACTTCCTCGGCTACGACCTTCACCCAGAGACGATCGAGGCCATGAACGCCTACCGGAGCGAGAACCCGAAGAACAAGCGCGGTACGCACCGTTACGAGCCCGAAGATTTCGGGCTCACCCGGGAATCGCTCGACCGCGACTTCGCGCCCTACCGCGAGCACCACGGGATCGAGCGGGAGTCGTGACGATGACGATCCACGACATGACGGGACGCGTCTGTCTCGTGACGGGTGCCAGCGACGGGCACGGCCGCGCGGTCGCCGAGGCCCTGGCCCGAGCCGGCGCCGACGTCGTCCTGCTCGGCCGCAACCCGCAGAAGTGCGAGACCGCACAGCGAGAGATCGCCGAGGCCACGGGTCGCAAGCCCGACGTCCTGCTCTGCGACCTCTCGAACCGACCGGACGTGGACCGCGCGGCCGACCAGTACCTGGCGAGCGGCCGGCCCCTCCACCTGCTCGTCAACAACGCGGGGCTCGTGAACCTGCACAGGAAGGTGAACGCCGAGGGGCTCGAGCAGACCTTCGCGGTCAACTACCTCTCGATGTTCCAGCTCACCCTGCGACTGTTCGAGCGCTCGAGGGCGTCCGCGCCCGCGCGCATCGTGAACATCTCGTCGGACTCGTACAAGATCGCCAGGCTCGATCTCGACGACCTCCAGCTCGAACGCGGCTACTCGGTGAGCCAGGCCTACGCCCGCTCGAAGCTGGCCATCCTCTACTTCAGCCTCGAGCTGGCGCGCCGCGTCGAGGGAACGGGCGTCACCGTGAACGCCGTCGACCCGGGTCCCATCGCCTCCAACATCGCCGCCAACAACCCCGGCCTCCTCTACTCCCTCGCCAAGCCGATGATCCGGTACCTCTTCCCGAGCGCCGCTCGCGCCGCCCGCAGCTGTCTGCTGATCGCGACCGATCCGGCCCTCGAGACCTCGAGCGGCGGCTACTGGCGCTCCCGCAAGCGGCGCGACGGGCCGCTCAAGGACCCGGACCCGGAGCTCTCCGCGGGGCTCTGGCGCGAGAGCGTGCGGCTCACCGGCGTGGATCTTCCGCCTTGAAGCTCCACGCGACGAGCGAGACTCTCGAGCTTCGCGTGCTCTTGACCGGCGGCGCCGGGTTCCTCGGCCGTGCGATCCTGCGCGAGCTTGCGCAGGCGCGGCTCGCAGAGGTGCGGGTCTTCGACCTTCTGGAGGCCGATTCGGGGGAGTTTCCGGGTGTGGCCTGGCAGGTCGGTGACATCCGAGACGCCGATGCCGTGCACGAGGCCTGTCGCGGTGTCGATGTCGTGCTGCACGCCGCCTCCCAGATCGACTGGGGCCACGCGACGCCCGATCAGCTGGCGGAGGTCAACGTCGGCGGCACCGAGAACGTCCTGCGAGCGTGCCTTGAGACACGCGTCCGAGCTCTCGTCTACACCAGCTCGATGGACGCGGTCTGCGGCACGAGCCCCATCGTGCAGGCGGACGAGACGCTGGCCTATCCGCGGCGCTTCGCCAATGAGTACGCGCGCACCAAGGCGCTCGCCGAGCAGGCGGTGATTCGCGCGAACGCGCCTGGTCTTCGGACCTGCGCGCTGCGCCCGTGCGGGATGTTCGGCGAGGGCGACCCGTACCACGTCGCGCACGTGCTACGTGTCGTGAAGGCGGGCAACTTGCCGTTCCGCATCGGCGATGGCCGCGCCGCCTTCCAGCACGTCTACGTTGGCAACGTGGCCCACGCACACCTGCTCGCGATGCGCGCTCTGCTCGAGCCGGACAGCAGGGTCGCCGGCGAGATCTACTTCATCACGGACGACTCTCCCGCGGTGAATTTCTTCGACTTCATGGAGCCGATCCTGAACGAGCTCGGCTACACGCTGCCGCCGAAGTCGCGGAGCGTCCCCTACCCGGTGATGTGGACGATCGGCGCACTCCTGGAAGGGTTCGCCCTCGCGTGCCGACCGGTCGTCCGATTCGTGCCGACACTCACGCGCTCGAGCGTCCGCTTCGTAGGCCACGATCACACCTTCGTGGGCGAGAAGGCGCGTCGGCACTTCGGCTACGAGCCTATCTACTCGGAGTCGCAGGCGATCA